>WHTB01000007.1 GCA_009379735.1 Propionibacteriales bacterium | reverse complement strand
GCCGTCGGCTTGGCCGTCTTGGCGTCGGGGTGCCGTCCGCGGCGGAACGTCTGCTCCAGCCCGTCGAGCAGCTTGATCAGGTCCTCGACGATCTCCACCATCTGCTCCGGCGGCCTGCGCATCGCCTTCGACACCGACGGCGTCGGGTCGAGCACGCGCACCTGCAGCGCCTGGTCGCCCTTGCGGCCCTGGACCACGCCGAACTCCAGCCGCGTGCCGGCCTTCAGCGAGGTCACGCCGGCGGGCAGCGCGTCGGCCCGGACGTACACGTCGTCGCCGTCCTCGCGGGAGATGAAGCCGAAACCCTTCTCGGCGTCGTACCACTTGATCTTGCCTGTCGGCACGCTGACCTCACGAGTGTCGAAGAGTCCCCTCACCCCCGGTGCAGGGGCGAGGACCAGCCTACGGTGCGGAGCGCGGCGCCCGCTCAGCGGAACCGGTCGTCCAGCACCGCGTTCATCGAGCCGGACCGGAACACCGCGACCTGCAGCACCGTGAACCCGGCCGACCGCACCGCCGCCTCCACCTCAGGCGCCTCGCCCGCCACCTGGACGAGCGCCGGTTCGACCTCGACGCGAGCCTCGTCGCCGAGGTCGCGCACCCGCAGGTCGCGGACCGGATGGCCGAGGGCCCCGAGCGCCGCCCGCACCCCCGCCTCGGCACGCTGGACCCGGGCCAGCCGGTGCGGAGTCACCTCGACGCCGTACGCGATCCGCGACGACAGGCAGGCGGCGGCCGGCTTGTCCCACGTACGCAGGCCCCAGGCCCGAGACAGGGCGCGCACCTGTGCCTTGGCCAAACCGGCGTCGGCCAGCGGCGTGACCGCACCGCGCTCCGACGCCGCCCTGATCCCGGGCCGGAACCCGGCGAGGACGTCGTCGGCGTTGGTGCCGGTCGCGACGTACGCGAGCCCGTGCTCGGCAGCCAGCGGCGTGAGTACGTCAAGCAGCTCGGCCTTGCAGAAGTAGCAACGGTCGCCGTCGTTGGCCCGGTAGCCGGCTCGCTGCATCTCGTACGTCCGCGGCGACAGCCAGCGCACCCCGAGCTCGGCGGCGAAGGCCCGGGCATCGGCCAGCTCCGCGTCGGCCAGCGAGTCCGAGACCGCGGTGGCCGCGGCCACGTTGTCGGGGCCGAGGGCCTTGACCGCGGCGGCCAGCACCAGGGCGGAGTCGGCGCCGCCGCTGAACGCGACCAGCACCGACCCCAGCGGCCGCATCCGCTGCAGGAGTACGTGCTCGTCGAGCCAGCCGGGGAGCTCGGTGAGATCGCGCAGCACGACGTCGGCACCGGCGGCCGCCAGCTCGTCGGCCGAGCATGGACCGGTCGTGACGACCACGCTGAGGGCACCGGCCGAGTGCGCCCCGGCGACGTCGAGCACGTGGTCGCCGACGTAGACCGTCGCACCGTGCTGCGCCAGCGCGACGCCCTTGCCGGCTCCCCACAACCCACCGACGACGGCGTCGACGTCGAGGCCGAGGTGGTCGACGTGCCGACGGGCGTCCGCCTCGTTCTTCGCCGTCACAACGAGTGACGCGGCGCCGCGCCGGCGCAGCGAGTCCAGCGCCTCGCGGGCCCCCGGCATCGCCTCGGTGGGCTCGATCGCGGCGTCGGCGTACAGGGCGCGGTACAGGTCGGCCGTCGCGGCGACCCGGTCCGGCGGGAACCACTCGGCCAGCTCCTGCTCGAGCGGTGGCCCGAGCCGAGACACGGCCAGCGCGGCGTCGATCGGCGTACCCGTCCGGGCGGCGAGCAGCTCCAAGGCCGCACGCACCCCGGGCCGGGAGTCGATCAGCGTCATGTCCAGGTCGAACCCGACCACCAACGGCGCGGCGGGGTCGGGTGACGTCATGAGGCGAGCGTATTCGTCCCGGCCAAGGACGTTGACTACGGGACGCTGCTCGTCGCAACGTGGGACTGCACCCACGATCACCAGACCGGTGCGTGGTTACGTCATGTCACCTGAGAGGCTTGCCCGCATGCTGGTCCAGCGTCGCGCACGATGGATGCTGCGCGCCGTCGCCGCGTCGACCGCCACCGTCGTCGTGAGCGTGAGCCTCGGCGGCCCGACCCTCGCCGATGCGCCGCCGGCGGGAGCGGCCCTCGAGCCGGGCGTCTACCTCGTGACGCTGCGCGACACCCCGGTCGCGTCCTACCGCGGCGACGTGAGCGGGTACGCCGCGACGCAGCCGGCGGCCGGCAGCCGGTTCGACAACGCCCGCCCTGAGGTACGCCGATACCGCGACCACCTGCGCGAGCGACAGGACGAGGTGCTCGACCGGGTCGGCCGCCCGCACCTCCTGTACCGCTATACGACGGTCGTCAGCGGCATGGCCGTCGTGCTCGACACCCGGCAGGTCAAGCAGCTGCGCGACATCCGAGCGGTCCGCAGTGTCGAGCGCAGCACAATCTCGCGGCTCGACAGCGTCGACTCCCCCGACTTCCTCGGGCTCACCGGCGCGGGCGGCACCTGGGCCGACGCCGGCGGCGCCGCGCAGGCCGGCAAGGACGTCGTGATCGGCTTCGTCGACAGCGGCCTCTGGCCGGAGAGCCCGTCCTTCACCGGTCCCCCGGCCGGCGACGGAGGCATCAACGCGGACCTGCCCGGGTTCACCGGCCGTTGCCAGGAGGGCGAGCGCTGGCGCGCCGACACGTGCGACCAGAAGGTGGTCGCGGCACGCTGGTTCGTCGACGGATTCGGCGCGGACGGCGTCGCGTCGGCCGAGTATCTGTCCGCCCGCGACGCCCAGGGGCACGGGTCGCATGTCGCCTCGACCGCGGCCGGCAACCACGCGGTGCGCGTCGAGATCGGCGGCGCCAAGCTCGGCACCAGCTCCGGGATGGCACCGGGCGCCAGGATCGCCACCTACAAGGCGTGCTGGGCAGCACCCGACCCGGATCACGACGGCTGTGCGAGCGCCGACACGGTGAAGGCGGTCGACCAGGCGGTCGCCGACGGTGTCGACGTACTCAGCTATCCGCTCTCCGGGCCGGCGGCGTCCGGCCGGGCGATGCAGCAGGCGTTTCGCGGGGCGGCCGATGCCGGGGTCTTCGTGGTCACCTCGGCGGGCAACGCGGCCGGCTCGGGCGTGACACCGTCGAGCCCGTTCGTCACGACCGTCGGCGCGTCGTCGTTCCGGCTGCTCGAAGGCGCCGCGGTGCTGGGCAACGGCACCCGGCTGGTGGGCGCGATGGTGTCCGAGCGTGCGCTCCCGAAGACCCCCCTCGTCCGTGGCCGGGACGCCCCGGCCCGAGACGCCGACTCCCGCGCGGCCGCGCGCTGTGAGCCGCGGTCACTCGACGCCACTGCCGTCTCCGGCAAGGCAGTCGTCTGCGAGCGCGGCGGCAACGCCCGGGTGGACAAGAGCCGGGCGGTCAAGCAGGCCGGCGGCGCCGCGATGCTGCTGGTCAACCCGAAGCCGGGCGCGGTCGCGGCCGACTTCCACGCGGTGCCGACCGTGCACCTCAACACCAGGAACGGGCGTCGGGTCCGCGCCTACCTGCGGATCGCCGGGCCCGCCGCGACCGTCTCGTTCGACCCGGCCGCGAGCGAGCCGGCCCACACGCCACCCCGGATGGCGTCGTTCTCCGGCCACAGCCCGGCCACCGGACGTGTCGACGTACTCAAGCCCGACCTCACCGCCCCCGGCGTCAGCGTGATCGCCGCGGTCCCACCACCCACCGACTCCGGCCGGTTGTGGGACGCGATGTCGGGTACGTCGATGGCCGCGGCACACGTCGCCGGGCTGGCCGCGGTCGTCCGCGACGTGCACCCCGACTGGTCACCGACCGCGGTCCGGTCGGCGATGATGACGACGGCGTACGACGTGCGGCGGCCGCGCTCGGCCTGGGTCCAGGGCGCCGGCCACGTCGACCCCGAGCGGTTCCTCGACCCCGGCCTGGTGTTCGACGCGCAGCCGCCAGGTGGCCGGGTGCGGCCGTTCGCGGTCAACACGCCCTCGATCGCGGTCAACCGGCTGGCCGGCGGTTCGGTCGCGCGCCGCACCGTCACCAACGTGTCGACCCGCACCGAGACCTACAACGCGTCGGTGCAGGGACTGCGCGGGCTGAGCGTCAGTGTCGTACCCGCCACGCTGAGGCTACGGCCCGGCCAGTCCGCGGACTTCCGGGTGCGGCTCGTCGCCAAGAAGAACGCCCGCTTCGAGCGCTTCGTCACCGGTCACGTCACCTGGCACGGCAACCGCGGCCACGCGGCCCGGGTCCCGGTCGTCGCGCGCGCCGTCCGGGTCGTGGCGCCGCGGGAGGTCCGCGGCATCGGCAACACCGGCACCGTGCGGCTCGCCGGCAAGGGTGGCATGCGCGGCCGGATCGGCGTGCGCCCGTTCGGCTTGGTCGGCGCCGAGCCGCAGCGCCTCGCGCTGTCGCCCGGCGACTTCGACCGGCGTGACCCGGAGCCGGGGCCGTCGACGAAGCGCTCGACCTACACCGTGCCAGCGGGCACGGCGGCACTGCGGTTCGCGGTCAACGCGTACGCCGAGGGCGCCGACTTCGACCTGTACGTCTACCGCGACGGCCGCCTCGTCAGCAGCGAGACCGGCGTGGACGGCAGCGAGACGGTCACCCTGCTGTCGCCGGAGCCCGGCGCGTACGAGGTCTACACGCACGCTCAGCGGTCCGCCGGCCGGGCCGTCGCGAGTGCGCGGTTCACCGGCTGGGTCGTGCCGCGGCGCGACACCGGCACGCTGGAGCTGTCGACGCGGCGCGCCCAGCTGCTCGGTGCACGGGAGTTCGCCGTCCGCGCGTCGTGGACCCGGCTCGACACCAGCCTGCGGTGGTTCGGTGTGGTGCAGTTCGGCGACGCGTCCGACGGCGCGCTCACGCCGGTGTCAGTCGACTGACAGCCGGAGAATCTGGCGTACGGCCGCGCCCGACGCCAGCCGGTCGAGGCCGACGTTGACCTCGTCGAGCTCCAGGGAGCCGGAGTCGAGCAGGTCCACGGGCAGCCGACCGGCCTCGTACGCCGCGATCATCCGTGGCACGTCGCGCCGCGGCACCGCCGACCCCATGTACGAGCCGATGATCCGTTTTTCCTCTGCCACCAGGGAAACGGCCGGGATCTCCAGCACCTGCGACGGATGCGGGAGGCCGACCGCGACGGCCGCACCGCCACGCCGGGCGGAGGCATACGCCTGGGCGAGCACGGCCGCGCTCCCGACGCACTCGACGGCCCAGTCGACCCCACCGCCGGTCAGGTCCCTGACCTGCTCGACCGTGTGCTCGCCCGCCAGCACCGTGTGCCTGGCACCGGCCTGCGTGGCCAGCTCGAGCTTGGCCGGCACGGCGTCGACCGCCACCACCGTGGAGGCACCGGCGAGCACGGCGCCCATCACCGCGGACAGTCCCACGCCGCCGAGCCCGAAGACGGCGACCGACTCGCCCGGGCGTACCCCGGCGGTGTTGACGATCGACCCGACGCCGGTGGCGAGGGCGCAGCCGAACAACGCCGCTTTCGCGAGCGGGATGGTGTCGCCGACCGGCACGAGGGAAGCGGCCGACACCACGCTGCGCTCGGCGAACCCCGAGACGCCCAGGTGATGGTTGAGCGGTGCGCCGTCGGCCGACAGCCGGCGGCCCCCGCCGAGCAGCTCGCCTCTCGCGTTGGCGGCAGCGCCGGCCTCACAGAGCACGACCCGACCGGACTGGCAGGGCACGCAGGCGCCGCACATCGGGACGAACGAGTAGACGACGTGGTCGCCGGGCCGCACCAGGGTGACACCCGCGCCGACCTCCTCGACGATGCCCGCGGCCTCGTGGCCGAGCACCATCGGCATCGGCCGTGGCCGCGCGCCGTCGACCACGGACAGGTCGGAGTGGCAGAGTCCCGCGGCCGCGTTGCGGACCAGCACCTCGCCGGGACCCGGCGGGTCGAGGTCGACCTCCTCCACGGACAGCGGGTGGGTGTCGGCATACGGGCCGGCGCGGCCCATCTCACGGAGTACGGCAGCCCTGGTGCGCATGCCGCCCAACCTCTCACACCCGCCGGCCGGCCTGATCCGGCGGACGGGCGGCGACCGACCGAGCGGCCAGACATCTGGAGGTGCGCCACACACACTGTCACTGTCGTGACACCAGCAGTTTGACATCCTCCCCGGACTGAAGTCCGGGGATTCTCGGCTGCTACGCAGCCGGTTGGTTGGCGTTGCCAGCGAGTGCTGGGCTTCCGCGCCCTGACACCCCGTGTCCCGGGGCCTGAGTGCTGAGCGCGCGGTCGAGGATGACGGCCGCGGCGTTGGTGTCGGCGTGCGCGGCATGTCCGCAGGCAACGCACTCGAAGACCGCTTGGCTCTCGCGGTTCCCGGGTGCGCAGTGCCCGCAGGCCGCGCAGGTTCGACTGGTGTTGCGTGGGTCCACCCTCAGGACCGTGCCTTCGGGCATCTTGTGTTCGAGTCGGGTGAGGAACCGCCCCCACACGCTGGCGAGGATCGCCCGGTTCAGCGCTGCCTTGGCACGTGCCCCGTTCGGGAGAAATGCACCTGGCTGGTCTGGGTCTGGCTTCGGTGCCGGTCTGCGGACCATGTTCCGCACCCGGAGGTCCTCGACCGCCACGACATCGTAGGTTCGGGCCAGGTCGGTGGTGACCTGCTCAACCCAGTTGGTCCGGCGGTCCTCCAACCTCCGGCGCAGGACAGCCAACCTGTCCAGGGTCTGGGCCCGGCGGGCGGAGCCCTTCTGTTGCCGCGCTAGACGGCGTTGCAATGCCAGGAACCGTGTCTGCTCGCCAGCCGACATGGCTGGGGCTTGGATCATGCGCCCGTCGCTGGTGGCGAGTGTGTTCTTCACACCCCGGTCGACCCCAACCACGGCAGCCGTTCCGGCAATGATCTTGGCCGCTGCGGGGGTGGTGAAGGCGATGTGCCAGCGTCCGTTGCGGTGGGTAACCCGTGCGCTGCTCGCGGCTTCGATCTCGGCCCAGAGCCGGGAGATACGGAACCGCACGGCCCCGACCTTCGGGACCGTGACCACACCCCATTTGCGGTTCAACCGCCGCACGGTGAGGTCGCGGACAACGAATGACCCCTCGCGCTCGCTGCGGCGCTTGAACGTCGGGTACTTCGCCCGCCCTGAAAAGAAGTTCGCGAATGCCCGGTCCAGGTCCCGCAGCGCGGCCTGCTGCACGACTGATGACCCGGCACGGAGCCAGTCCAACTCGGCCCGCAACTGGGCCAACTCGCGCATCTGGGTTGCGGTGTTCACCCGGGCAGCATCGAGCGGACCAAGTTCGGGGTGGGTGCCCCGGTCGTGCTTCGAGGGTCGCCACATCGACCGCTGCTCCAGACCGATGTTGAACACGAACCGGGCGTGATGACAGTGCTCCACAAGCCCAGCCACCTGCACAGTGGCGGGGTAGAGACGCTGCCGAATACTCACGACACCAACGCTAAGCGAGAAGACCGACACTCTTGGCGAAGACGCAGCCGGACTACCGACGATCCGGGCACTCGGTATCGCTGCTCTACGCCCACCTGGTCTTCGTGACCAAGTACCGCAGGCGGGTCTCCAACAACGCCATGCTGACCGACTGCGAGACCACCCTCCGAACCGTGTGCGACAGGCTGGGAGCCGAGTTGGTCGAGTTCAACGGCGAAACCGACCACATGCACCTGCTCGTCCGCTACCCACCGGCCCTGCCGATCAGCGAACTCGTACGCCGACTGAAGGGCGCGTCCGCCCGCACGATGCGTGCGGACTACACCGGACGCTGCAACCGAGCCCGCATGCACGGACCCTTCTGGACACCCTCCTACTTCGCCGTCTCCGCTGGCGGAGCACCGCTGTCGATCATCAAGCAGTACATCGAGAACCAGGCCCGACCGCTCTGACGAGCGGGTTCGGTCAACCGGCTGCGCGACCTCGGCCTGGCGCAGGTGCTGCCTGAGGACACCGACCTCGGCGACGAGTACGACATCCTGCTCTCGGAGTCGATGGTGCAGCTCGCCCTCACCGAAGCGCAGCACGCCGGCCGGCTGGCGTCCCACGTGCAGCGCCGCACACTGCAGATCTCGCCGTTCGGCCAGCAGCTGTGGAGCGCCTGCACGCCGGCCTCCCCCGAGCTCGAGAGCTGACCCGGACCCCCCGCGGTGACCGCCCTGCTGGACGAGCTGCGCGAGCACTGGCTGCTCTACGCCGCGATGCCGCTGGCGGCCGCGTTGATCGGCTACGTCACCAAGATCGTGGCGATCCGGATGATGTTCCAGCCGCTGGAGTTCCACGGCGTCGGCCGGCTCGGCTGGCAGGGCATCATCCCGCGGCGGGCCGCCCGGATGGCGTCGATCGCGACCGAGACACTCACCCGCGAGCTGATCGACCCGCAGCAGATCATCTCCCGGCTCGACCCCGTCCGCATCGCCGAGGAGATGCGGCAGCCGCTACTCGACACCGTCGACGACATCACCCGGGAGGTCGCGTCGACGTACCAGCCGGGGTTGTGGGAGTCGCTGCCGGAGGCAGCCCGTCGGATGCTGATCCGCCGGGTGCAAGACGATGCCCCCGCGCTGGTGGAGCAGGTGGTCGGCGACATCCGGCGCAACGTCGAGAACGTGCTCGACATCAAGAGCATGATCGTCACCAACCTGGTCCGCGACAAGGAGCTGCTCAACCGGATCTTCCGCGAGGCCGGCGACCAGGAGTTCCGCTTCATCGCCCGCTCGGGCATCGTCTTCGGTTTCCTGATCGGGCTGGTCCAGGTGGCGGCGTGGGCGCTCACCCACAACCCGCTGGTGATGCCGCTGTTCGGCATCTTCACCGGCTGGTTCACCGACTGGCTGGCGCTGAAGATGATCTTCCATCCGAAGCACCCGACGCGTTACCTCGGGATCATCGAGTGGCAGGGCCTGTTCCTCAAGCGGCGCCAGGAGGTCTCGGAGAAGTACGGCGCGCTGATCGCGCAGGAGATCCTCACGCCGAGCAACCTGTTCGAGGCGTTGCTGAAGGGGCCGTTGTCGGACCGGGTGTTCGCGATGGTGCAGCGGCATGTCCAGCAGATCGTGGACAGCCAGTCCGGGCTGGCCCGGCCTCTCGTCGTACTCACGGTCGGCAGCACCCGCTACCAGGAGATGAAGCGGTTCGTCGCCACCCGGGTGATGGCCGAGCTGCCCGAGACCATGCGGCACGTCGAGGCGTACGCCGAGGAGGCGCTCGACATCCGCAACACGCTCACCACGAAGATGCGCGACCTCGAGCCGGAGGAGTTCGAGGAGCTGCTGCGGCCGGCGTTCCGTCAGGACGAGTGGATCCTGATCTCGGTCGGGGCGATCCTCGGCGGCCTGATGGGTGAGCTGCAGGTCCTGCTGCTCACCCACTGAGCTGGTCCCTCCTGGAACGGCATGGGCCCGTGCGCCACGCGCCACGTAACCGTGGCAAACGGTCGCTTCCCGTGGCGCATTACCCCGGGAGAGCGACCACCAGCCACGGTTCCGTGGCAAACGGCGCAAGACCGACACGGCAGCGGGTCTGCGGACCGACCGCTACCGTTGGTCTGATGCCCACCAGCAAGTCACCCGGGAGTCTCGCCGACACGATCCGCGGCTGGGACGACACCGCCCTGCTCGCGCTGCTGCAGGCCCGTCCCGACCTCGCCAGCCCGCTGCCGAGCGACACCACCCAGCTGGTGTCCCGGGCCGGCACGCGGGCGTCGTTGACCCGGGCACTCGACCGGCTGGACCGATTCGCGCTGACCGCGATCGAGGCGCTGGCCGTACTGGCCGACCCGGCCACCGCCGCCGAGGTCGGTCGGCTCGTCCAGGCTCCGACCGCAGCCGCCGACGAGGTGCTCCAGCGGCTCTGCGGTCTGGCCCTGGTGTGGCGCGACGGCACGCGCTGGCGGCTGGTCCGTGCCGTCGGCGAGGTGCTGGGTCCGCATCCCGCCGGCCTCGGTCCGTGGTCCCGCGACCTGCGGCTGTCCGACCCGACGGCACTCGCCGCCGCCGTCGAGGCGGTCGACGACAACGCCCGACAGGTGCTCGACCGGCTGACCTGGGGCCCGCCGACCGGCCACTTCGGGTCCGGCCGCGAGACCGCCGCCGGTTCCGCCATCGAGCAGCTCGTGGCCGGGGGGCTGCTGCAGTCCCCCGACCCCCGCACCGTCGTACTCCCTCGCGAGGTCGGCCTGCACCTGCGCGGCGGCCGGCTTACCGCCGAGCCGGTGCACGAGCCGCCGCCGCTGACCAGCACCGACCGCTCGACGGCGCTGGTCGACCGCACCGCCGCCGGCGCGGCGTTCGACCTGGTACGTCGGGTCGAGCTGCTGCTGGACAGCTGGGCGGTCGACCCGCCTGGCGTACTCCGTGGCGGCGGGGTCGGGGTGCGCGACCTGCGGGCGACCGCGCGGCTGCTCGGTGTCGGCGAGGCGAGCGCTGCCCTGCACGTCGAGCTCGCCCGCGAGGCCGGGCTGCTCGACACCGACGACGACCGGGAGCTGGACGAGGTCTGGGCGCCGACCGACGCGTTCGACGGCTGGCTGGCGCGCCCTGCGGCGGACCGCTGGCTGGTGCTCGCCGGCGGATGGCTGTCGACCTTGCGTACGCATGGCCTGGTCGGCCGCCGTGACGACCGCGACCGGCTCGTCAACGCGCTCGCACCCGACCTCGAACGCACGCTGACCCCCGAGGTCCGGCGGCTCACCCTCGGGGTGCTGGCGCAGGCCGGCCCCGGGGCGGCGCCGGCCGTCGAGGACGTGGTCGCGCGGGTGTCGTGGCAGCGGCCGCGGCGCGCCGTGCTGCGTGACAGCGTCGTCGGCTGGACCCTCGACGAGGCGGCGATCGTCGGCCTGACCGGCCTCGGCGCGCTGGCGGCGCACGGGCTCGCCCTGCTCGCCGGCGATAACGCTGCTCGGTCGCTGTCCCCGCTGCTGCCGGACACCGTCGACCATGTACTACTGCAGGCCGACCTGACCGCGGTGGCACCTGGTCCGCTCGACACCGACCTGTCGAGCGACCTCGCCCTGGCGGCCGAGGTGGAGTCGCGCGGCGGAGCCACCGTCTACCGGTTCACCGAGGGCTCCGTGCGCCGCGCCCTCGACGCCGGGTGGTCGGCGGGTGACCTGCATGCCTTCCTGGCCGCCCGGTCACGGACGCCGGTGCCCCAGCCGCTGAGCTACCTGGTCGACGACGTCGCGCGCCGTCACGGCCACCTCCGGGTCGGGGTGGCGGAGAGCTACCTGCGCTGCGACGACCCCGCGACACTCGCGGCAGTGCTGGCTGACCCGCGGTCGGCGACGCTCCGGCTCCGACGGGTCGGCGACACCGTACTCGTGACCGACCTGCCGGTCGACGTCGTGCTGTCCGGGCTGCGGGAGTGGGGCCAGTCGCCGGTCGCGGAGGCGGCGGACGGGTCGCTGGCGGGCGTCCGTGCGACGCGCCGCCGGGTCCGCTCCCCCCGTCGGCACGGCCGGCGCGCGCACGAGGTGGTGATGCCGGATCCGACCGACCTCGACCGTGCCGTGGCGGCGCTGCGCGCGGGCGACGTCGCGGCGGACGCGCGGCCGCCGGCTGCGGCGTTGGGCGGCCGCGCCGAGCCGGCCCGGGTGCTCGCCGACCTGCGTACGGCGGCCGAGGCCGGGGCCAGCGTGTGGCTGCGCTACGTCGACCAGCACGGTTCGTTGACCGAGCGGGTGGTGGACCCGATCCGGGTCGACGGCGGCTGGCTGACGGCACACGACCACCGGGCCGACGGCACGCGCACGTTCGCCGTACACCGGATCAGCGCGGTCTCGACCGTCGCAGCGCGCTGACCAACCCCCGGCCAGCGGCACGCGCGGAGCGGTAAGGAGCACGGTTACCCACATCGTCCCTTACACGTCAGGGAGCATCGGTAAGATGTGCGGATGGACTTTGTCCGTTACGCAGAGCGCGCTGCCACGCTGCTCAACACGCCGATCGGCGACGCCGCTGCCGTGCGCGACTTCCTCACCGAGCGCTCCTGGCTGACCGACTTGGTGGTCGACCGGGACGCCGGCCAGCTGAGGAGGTTCCAGCGCGAGCTCCGCCCCATCTTCGAGGCGTCCGAGGCCGGCTCCGAACCCGACGTCGTCGACCTGCTGAACGACCTGCTCGCCAAGCACCCGGTCACGCCGTACATCGCGGGTCATGACTCGCAGTCATGGCACCTGCACGTCTCCGACCGCCAGTCCAGCGTCTCCGACCTGCTCGCCGCCGAGGCGTTGATGGGCCTGGCTATCCTGGTCTGCGACCTCGGTGCCACCCGGCTGGGTGTCTGTCAGGACGAGAAGTGCACCAACGTCTTCGTCGACACCTCGCCCAACCAGTCGCGCCGCTACTGCTCCGACCGATGCTCCTCACGTGCCAACGTCGCGGCCTACCGCGCCCGTCGCAAGGCGGAGGCAGCCGCCATCGACGAGCCGACCGAAGGGACCGCGTGAACGACGGACCGCTGATCGTCCAGTCGGACAAGACCCTGCTGCTTGAGATCGACCATCCCCAAGCTGTCGCCTGCCGGAAGGCGATCGCGCCGTTCGCCGAGCTCGAGCGGTCCCCCGAGCACATCCACACCTACCGGCTGACCCCGCTCGGCCTGTGGAACGCCCGCGCCGCCGGGCACGACGCCGAGCAGGTCGTCGACACGCTGCTGGAGTTCTCGCGCTACCACGTACCCCACACGCTGCTCGTCGACGTCGCCGAGACGATGGCCCGGTTCGGCCGGCTCCGCCTCAGCAAGCACCCGAGTCATGGGCTGGTGCTCGTCAGCTCCGACCGACCGGTGCTCGAGGAGGTCCTGCGCAGCAAGCGGGTCAAGCCGATGCTGGGCGACCGCGTCGACGACGACACGGTGATCGTCCACCCGTCGGAGCGCGGCAACCTCAAGCAGGCCCTGCTCAAGCTGGGCTGGCCCGCCGAGGACCTGGCCGGGTACGTCGACGGCGAGGCGCATGCGATCGCCCTCGACGAGACCGAGTGGCAGCTCCGCCCGTACCAGCGCGAAGCCGCCGAGTCGTTCTGGCACGGCGGGTCCGGCGTCGTCGTACTCCCTTGTGGGGCAGGGAAAACGCTGGTCGGCATCGCTGCCATGGCACATGCGCAGGCGACCACGCTGATCCTGGTGACCAACACCGTTGCGGCCCGGCAGTGGCGCGACGAGCTGATCCGCCGCACGTCGCTGACCGAGGACGAGATCGGCGAGTACTCCGGTGCGCGCAAGGAGATCCGGCCCGTCACCATCGCGACGTACCAGGTGATGACCGCGCGCCGGAAGGGCGTCTACAACCACCTGGAGCTGTTCGACGCGAAGGACTGGGGGCTGGTCATCTACGACGAGGTGCACCTGCTGCCGGCGCCGATCTTCCGGATGACCGCCGACCTGCAGGCGAGGCGCCGGCTCGGGCTCACCGCGACCCTGATCCGCGAGGACGGCCGCGAGGGCGACGTGTTCAGCCTGATCGGGCCGAAGCGATTCGACGCGCCGTGGAAGGACATCGAGACCCAGGGCTGGATCGCCCCGGCCGACTGCATCGAGGTGCGGGTGACGCTCAGCGAGGCCGAGCGGTTCGCGTACGCCACCGCGGAGACCGACGAGCGCTACCGCCTCGCGGCGACCACGGACGTGAAGAACCGCGTGGTCTCCCGGCTGGTGGAGCAGCACGCCGGCGAGCCGACGCTGGTGATCGGCCAGTACATCGACCAGCTCGACGAGCTCGCGGAGCTGCTCGACGCGCCGGTGGTGAAGGGCGAGACCGGCGTGAAGGAGCGGCAGCGGCTGTACGAGGCGTTCCGCACCGGCGAGCTGTCGCTGCTGGTCGTGAGCAAGGTCGCGAACTTCTCCATCGACCTGCCGGAGGCCTCGGTCGCCATCCAGGTGTCCGGCACCTTCGGCTCACGGCAGGAGGAGGCGCAGCGGCTCGGTCGGCTGCTGCGCCCCAAGGCCGACCGGAGGACCGCTCGGTTCTACAGCATCGTGTCCCGCGACACCGTCGACGCCGACTTCGCCCAGCACCGGCAGCGGTTCCTGGCCGAGCAGGGGTACGCGTACTCCATCATCGACGCCGACCAGATCCTGACCTGACCACTCCGGCACCGACTTCAGGCCGACTCGACGGGTGCGAGGCATGATGAGAGACGTGAGCCTCCCGGCCGTCGGCGACCTGCGTACCCGGATCGGACGTGCCCTCTTCCTCAAGGTCGCCGGTCCGGATGGGCCGATGCACCGGTCCCGCATCCACGACACCCCCGGACCGCGCTGGTTCGCCGACGACCGTCCGATCCGTCGCGTGCACGGTGACGCGTCGATGTTCATCGGCGGTATCCGGGCGCTGATGCTGCAGTCGATGCACCCGCTCGCGATGGCCGCCGTCAGCGCGCACTCGGGGTTCCGCGGCGACCCGTGGGGACGCATCGCCCGCACCAGCCGGTTCCTCGCGGTGACGACGTTCGGCACCGCCGAGGACGCGCAGGCCGCCGTCGATCGGGTCCGCGCCGTGCACGAGGCGGTCACCGGCACGACGGCCGTGGGTGTGCCGTACGCGGCGTCCGATCCGCACCTGCTCCGCTGGGTGCACATCGCCGAGGTCGACAGCTTCCTGCGTGCGTACGTGCGCTACGGCTCGGCGCCGCTCGACCAGGCCGAGCGTGACGGGTACATCATCGACACCGCGCTGGTCGCACGGGCCCTCGGCGTCACCGACCCACCGACCACCGAGCAGGAGCTGCGCGACCAGATCGAGGCCTACCGGCCCGAGCTGGCAAGCACGCCGGAGGCCCGCGACGCCATCCGGTTCGTGCTCTGGAGCCCACCGCTGCCGTGGGTCGCGCGACCGGCGTACGGCGTGCTCGCCGCCGCCGCGGTCGGGTTGATGCCGCCGTGGAGCCGACGTCCGCTGAGGTTGCCGTACCTCCCGCTCTCGGAGGCGACCGTCGTACGGGTGCTCGGCACGGTCGCCACCGGCACGATCCGCTGGGCGCTGACCCCGCCGCCCGACACCGCTCGTGCCTCGTGAGCGGCGCGCCGATCGGGTGGATCCGCGAGATCGTCCTTGACTGTGCCGACCCACCCGCCCTGGCGGCGTTCTGGGCGGCGCTGCTCGGGGGCAGGCCGACCGAGTGGTACCCCGGCTGGGTCACCCTCGAGCCGCCACCGCACGGCCAGCGGCTGTCGTTCCAGGCCAGCGACGACCCGCCACCCGAGACCGGGACGCACTTCGACGTACTCGTCGATGACCTCACGGCCGCGCACGAGGCGGTACTCGCGGCCGGCGCGACCTTCGTCGAAGCGCGTACGTCGCCACGTCCCGGGGCGGACGGAGCGCCGGTGCCGTGGCGGACCTACCGCGACCCGGCCGGGCACCCGTTCTGCCTCGTGGTCCGCTGACCTCGTCGCCATGCATATCGCCAGGGCGCCTCACACCCGCGCGACCACTGCTCGGGTCACCGCGCGCGTGCCCAGCTCAGGAGTTCCGTCCCCCCGCAGCCGCACCGCGCCGTCGGCGAACGCCGCCTCGACGGCTCGCTCCAGCCGGTCCGCGGCGGCCGGCTGCTGCGCGTGCCTCAACAGCATTCCGGCGCTCAACAGCTGCGACACCGGGTTGGCCAGGTCGCGGCCGGCGATCGACGGCGCGCTGCCGTGGATCGGCTCGAAGTACGCGGCCGACGCACCGATGTTGCCAGAGGGGCACATGCCGAGGCCGCCGACCGTCGCGGCGCCGACATCGCTGAGGATGTCGCCGAGGAAGTTCTCCATCACCAGCACGTCGAACCGTTCGGGCCGGGCGACCAGCTCGTAGGCCGCCGCGTCGGCGTACAGGTGCTCCGCCGCCACCTCGGCGTACTCGCCCGCCACCTCGTCGAACACCTCGCGGAACAGCGCGAAGCTGCGCAGCACGTTGCTCTTGTCGACGCACGTCACCCGGCTGACGCCGTCGGACGGGGCGCCGGCCCGACCAACGGCCAGCTCGAACGCGTGCCGCACCACCCGCTCGGTGCCGGCGCGCGTGACCAGCAGCTGGTCGCACGCGGCGTGGTGGGTGGCCACGCCGGCCCCGCGGGAGAGGTACAGCCCCTCGGTGTTCTCCCGGACGATGACGTAGCCGATCTGGCCGGGCTCGTGGCGGGTCGCGCCGGTGACGCCCGGCAGCAGCCGGATCGGTCGTACGTTGGCGTACGTGTCCAGCCCGATCCGCATCACCCCGCCCAGCAGGCCGGCCTCCGTGCCGTCGGGGTGCCGGACCTCCGGGAGCCCGACCGGGCCCTTCAGAATGCCGTCGGCCCGCCGCAACCGCTCCAGCGCCCCGGGCGGCAACGGCTCCCCCGTCGAGCGGTAGTGGGCCGCGCCCCCGGGCTCGTCGAGTACGCGCAGCGTCAGCGACTCCGCGGCGCAGACCGCCGCCAGCACCTCGAGGGCGCTGTCCACCAGCTCGGGACCGATGCCGTCGCCGCGGATCACGGCCAGCTCGAGAGCGTCGTCAGACATCGGCAGTCCTACGCGCCGGCGTCGCCGCCCCGGTCCCGGCGATCCGCCCGAACACCGACCCGTTGGTCAGCCCGCTGCCACCCGGGTAGTTGAAGTAGAAGATGCCGCCGACGAGCTCCCCGGCCGCATACAGCCCGGGAATCGGCTGCAGGTCGGTGTCCAGCACCCTGGCGCTCGGGTCGATCCGGAGGCCGCCGAAGGTGAACGTGATGCCGCAGGTGACGGCGTACGCCTCGAACGGGCCCTCGTCGATCGGGTTCGCCCAGTTGGTCTTGTCGACGTCGAGGCCGTGGGTCGCCCGACCGTCCTTGACGTTCGGGTTGAACGCGGTCGCGGTGTCGACGGCCTCGTTGTACGCGGCCATCTCGCCCAGGAAGGCATCGGCGTCCACGCCGTCCAGCTTGGTCGCCAGCTGCTCCAGCGTCGGGGCGGTCACCTTCGTAACCTGCCGGATCCGGTACTCGTCGCGCAGCAGGTGCGTGACCTTGGCGTCGAAGACCTGCCACGCGAAGTGACCCGGCTGCTCGAGGATCCGGCGGCCGTACTTCGCGTAGGTGTAGTTGCGGAAGTCCGCACCCTCGTCGACGAACCGCCGGCCCTCGGCGTTGACCATCACCCCCCACGGGTAGCTGTGCTTCTGGAAGAGGTCGCCCACCGCCAGGTCGCCGAACTCAGGGGCGTTCAGCTCCCAGCCGACGGCGTGGCAGCCGGACCAGTTGCCGGTCGGGCTGGCGCCGATCGCCAGCGCCATCGTGATGCCGTCGCCGGTGTTGTACATCGTGCCGCGCACCTTGGCGAGGTCCCAGGACGGCCCCAGGTAGCGGGTGCGCATCTCGGTGTTGGACTGGAAGCCGCCGCTGGCCAGCACCACCGCGTCGGCGCGCACCTCGCGGCTACGTCCGTCCTGCCGCACGAGTACGCCGTGCACGCCGTCGTCATCGTGCAGCAGCGACAGCACATGCGCGCCGTACTCGACGGTGACGCCCTCGCGCTCGGCGGCGGCCGTCAGCGACTCGACCAGACCGGGGCCACCGCCGGAGACCTCGACCGTCAGGCCGCCCCAGAATGTGAACCTGCCCTCGACCTTGAACGCCTGGCGGCCGTAGATCGGCACGAACCGCACCCCCTTGTCGCGCATCCACAGCACGGTCGGCAGGCTCTGCTCGACGAGGATGCCCGCCAGCTCGGGGTCGGTGCGGTACTCCGTCACTCGGGCCAGGTCGTCGAGGAACGCCTCGGTCGGGTAGCTGCCGAAGTCGGTGACGGCCACCTCCTCGTCGCTGAGGTCGGGCATCAGCCGCCGCAGGTCGTCCACCCCGTCGTACGCCACCCGCATCGCACCCGCGGTGAAGGCCGTGTTGCCGCCGCGGAGGTGCTTCGGCGCCCGCTCGAGGACGGTGACCTCGGCGCCCTGGTCCCGCGCCGCGAGCGCCGCACACAACGCCGCATTCCCGGCTCCCACCACCACGACCGTCCGTGTCACGTGACCTCAGCTCCCTCATGTCCCGGGCAAGATTGCATGCAACTCACTAGGAATTGTACCCAAACTGTTTCGTGTCCAAGAAATCTGCACTACGCTCACCCTCGTGACGACCCATGGATCGCAGGCCGACGACGCCGCCGCGACCGGCCCGTCGTCCGACCCGGCCGAGGCACTGCGGAGCTACCTGCCGCCGGGTACGGCCCGTGGGCGGACGACCGACGCCGTCACCGACGCCATGCGCGAGGCGATCCTGGACGGCGTGCTGGCGCCGTCCACCTGGCTGCGCGAGGACCTGCTGGCCGGCGCGTTCGAGGTGAGCCGGACGCCCGTACGCGAGGCCCTGCGCCGGCTCGCGGACGAGGGGCTGGCGGTGAAGACCGCACACCACGGCACCGTGGTCGCGCCGCTGTCGCTGGAGGACGTGCTCGCGCTGTACGTCGTCCGCGAGAACCTCGAGGGACTGGCCGCTCGGCTCGCCGCGGTGCGCTGCCCACCGGGGCTGGTGCAGGAGCTCGACCGCATCCAGGCCGAGATGGCGACCTCCGGAGCCGGCGGCGACACAGCAGCACTGGCGCGGCAGAACCTGACGTTCCACCGGGCGCTGCGTGAGGCCGCCGCCAACCCGTACCTGTCTCGCTTCCTCGGCCAGGTGGAGCATGCCGTCCGCCGACTGCCGGTGACGACATTCGCCCATCACGGCCGGCCCGAGGAGGTCGCGAACGAGCACGACGCGATCGTCCGGGCGGTCGAGGCACGCGACGGCGAGGCCGCCGAGCGCGCCGCCAAGGAGCACATGCACCGGGCCCGGGAGATCAGGCTGGCGATGGTGCTCGGCACCTGAGCCGAAGCCACGGAGGCGGTCAGACATCGTCGTCGCCTCCGGCCGGCCAGCGTCGCGCCCACCGCACCAGGACCGGCAGCAGCCACAGCACCGCGAGCAGCCGGACGGTGTGCATCGCCGCGACGAGGGCGCTGTCCACGTCTAGTGCGGTCGCCGCGGCGACCATCTCGCCGACCCCGCCCGGCACCATGCCGAACACCGCGACGGTGGGGTCCAGCAGGTGCAGGGCACCGATCGCGAGCCCGCAGCCGACGCCGATACCGACGATCGCCAGTACGGCGACGGCGCCCGGCACCAGCACAGACCTGAACTCGCGCAGCAGGTTCGGAGCGACCGTGGCACCGACCGCGGTGCCGACCAGCACCTGCGCCAGGACACTCCACCAGCCCGGGGCCACGAAGTGCCCACCGACCATCAGGTGCATCAGCGCGGCCCCGGCCAGCGCGCCGGTCATCGGCCACATCGGCAGCCGCAGCAGCCGACCGGCCGCTGCCCCGGCCGCACCGCTGGCCAGCAGCAGCGCCATCTCCCCCGGGCTCACGGACGCCCCAGAACCGCGACCAGCAGCGGGAGCACGACCAGCACCACCGCAAGCACCCGCACCATGTGCACCGACAGCACGACGCCGGTCCGGGCGCCCAGCTGCGACGCGGTCACCGCGATCTCGCTGACCCCGCCCGGTGCGCAGGCCAGCACCGCGGTCAGCGGGTCGATGCCGTACCGGCGCACCAGCACGGCGGCGACCAGCACGTTCACGGCCAGCAGCAGCAGCACCCCGATCCCGAGCGGCAGCGCCACCTCGGCCAGGTTGTGCAGCGTGCCCCGGTCCAGCCGGACGCCGGCCACGCAGCCGAGCAGCACCATGCCGACCACGCGTACCGGGGTCGGGAGCGACCGCTGCGCCACCTCCGCCG
Source organism: Propionibacteriales bacterium (assembly GCA_009379735.1). Lineage (GTDB taxonomy): Bacteria > Actinomycetota > Actinomycetes > Propionibacteriales > Nocardioidaceae > WHTB01. The sequence continues at coordinate 17,918 of WHTB01000007.1, read as the reverse complement.
GCAGCTCCGACCTCCGGGCGCTCAGCCGGTTGGCGACGGCGCTGCCGACGACCGCACCGACCAGGGTGCCGGCGGGCACCTTGGCGAGCGTCAGGGCAGCCGCGCCGACCGTCCCACCGGCCAGCAGCAAGGCGGCGTCGGAGACCGCGCGGCGGTTCACCTCCGGGCCAGCGACTCGGCCGCCGCACCCTGCCCGGCCAACCGGCCGAAGACGGCGCCGCGGGTCAGGCCGGCGCCCGCGGGATAGTTGTGGAAGAAGAACCCACCGGTGATCTCGCCGGTGGCGTGCAGCCCCGGCATCACCCGACCGGCCACGTCGAGCACCCGACCGGAGTCGTCGATCTTCAGGCCGCCGTAGGTGAACGTGATCCCACAGGTCACGGGGTACGCCACGTACGGCGGGGTGTCGATCCGCTGCGCCCAGTTCGACTTCGCCGGCTGGCCCGGCGGCGCCGCCCGCAGCCCGTCCGTGCGGAACGGGTCGAAGTCGCCGTCGGGGCAGGCCGCGTTGAACGTCTCGACCGTGTCCACCAGCGCCTGCGGGTCAACGCCGAGCAGCCCGGCGAGGGTCGGCAGGTCGTCGGCGGTCAGCGGGGTGCCGGTGGAGTACCGCGGCTCCAGCAGATGAGTGGTCTTGGCGTCGAACAGCTGGAACGCCCACGCCTTGTCCTGGGCCCGGACGGCGGTCCCGGTCTTGGCGTACGTCAGCCAGACCTCGTCCTCGCCCTCGTCGACGAAGCGCTCGCCGGCCCGGTTGAGCAGCAGCGCGTACGGGTAGCTGTACCTGCTCATCCGGTCGGTCAGGCGGAGCTCGCCGACCGCCGGCGCCGCGGCGTCCAACGGCACCGCGTGGCAGCCGCCCCAGTGCCCGGTCGGCTGCGCACCGGCGTCCAGCGCCGCGACCAGGACCGTACCCATGTTGAAGCGGGTGCCTCGTACCTTGACCAGGTCCCACCCGGGACCGAGCCAGCGCTGCCGCAGCTCGGGGTTGGCCTCGAAGCCACCGGCCGCCAGCACCACGACCCCGCGCACCTCGATGTCGCCGTCAGGTCGCCGCACCGTGACGCCCTGGCAGGTCGACCCGCTCATCACCAGGTCGACGACCGGGGCGTCGTACCAGACCTCGATGTCGGCCGCCTCGACGATGCGGAACAGGTCCTCGACCAGGCCGACGCCCTCGTTCGCCGACCTGAGCGCGCCACCCGGCGGCAGCGAGTACCGCTCCCCCGCCGGGATCCGCTCCGGGTCGATCAGCTTGCCGACGGTGAGCTCCCAGCGCACGCCGTGCTCGGCCATCCACCGCACTGTGGCGAAGGAGTCGTCGACCAGGCGGTCGGCCAGGCCGGGCTCGCTGCGGCCGTCGGTCGCCCGGTCGAGCTCGTCGCGGTAGCGCGTCGCCGGGTACGGGTCCACCTGCACGTGCTCGGCCCACTGGCGCGACTCGTCGGTGACCAGCGGCAGCAGGCTCTCCAGGCCATCATGGACACAGCGGAAGATGCCGCCGCTGAAGCGGCTGTTGCCGCCACGCTCGGCGTGCGGCGCGGCCTCGAGCACCAGCACCCGGGCGCCCGACTCGTGCGCGGTCAGCGCGGCGACCAGCGCGGCGTTGCCGGCGCCCACGACGACCACGTCGACGTCCCAGCCGTCGGTCCGGTCGGGTTCGGTGGAAACGGCAGTCCCGGTCACATCAGTCCTCTCGGGGTGAGGTAGCCAAGCGGCAGCACGATGCCCGCGAACTCCTGCAGCAGCAGGAGTACGGCGAGTACAGCCACCGTGTAGATCGCGATCGCGGGCCAGCGCAGCTGCGCCACCCGCCAGAGGAACAGTGGTACGTAAAGCGCCGCTGCGATCAGGGCGCCGACGATGAACACGCCGACGACGAACCCGGCCAACCACGCGAAGGCGAGCAGCACCCACCTGAGCTCGACCCGCCAGGCCTTTTGCTCGTCGTCGGTCTGCCACCGTTCACCCCGCCGCAGGTCGCGGACGCCGAGCACGAGCACCGCCGAGGCGAGCAGGGCGCCGCAGGCCGTCACCAGCGACGGCACCAGCCGGGCGTTGGTGCTGTAGCCCTGCGCCACCACGAAGGCCGCGACGAACAGCACCAGGAAGACGGCGGTCAGCGCGAGCGGCCAGCTGCGCGGTGGCTCGGCCTCGAGGAGGTCCTGGTCGTCGTCGCTCGGCTCGGGGACATCAGCATCGGTCCGCGCCCGGAGCCGCTTCACGAGGTTCAGCGCGACCGGCAGCACGAGCACCCCGGCCATCACCAGGACGCCAGGACGTACGGCCCACTCGCCGAACGTGTACAGGTTCGCGGTGAGGTAGTAGTAACGCTCCAACGGGATGCTCAGCACAAAGCCGATCAGAAACGGCGCCCGGGGGATGTGGCTGATCTTCATCAGCCAGCCGACGGCGCCGAGCAGCAGCATGACCTGCAGCACCGAGATCTGCTGGGACTCCTGGTAGCCGGCGGTGAACATGATGACGATCAGGCCGGCCGCCAGGACGGGGAAGCGGACGTAGCTGAGCTTGGCCAGCGGCACGCTGAGCAGGAAGCAGAGACCGGCGCCGACGACGCTGGCGATCGCGAACGACCACACGATCGTGTAGACGATGTCGAGGTCCTCGGTGATGATGCGGGGGCCCGGCTCGATGCCGAAGACCAGCAACGCGCCGAGCAGCAGGGCGGCCGGTGCGCCTCCCGGGATGCCGAACAGCAGGGTGGGGATCAGGTCGCCGGCCTCGACCGAGTTGTTGGCGCTCTCGGGCGCGACGATGCCGCGGGGGTCGCCCTTGCCGAACTTCTTTCGGTCCTTGCCGCGGGCGGTGGCCCGGGCCTGCCCGTACGCCATCCAGGTGCCGGCGGTCGCGCCGAGACCGGGCAGCACGCCGGCCCAGATGCCGACCAGCGCGCCACGCAGGACGTGCCGCCAGTGGGTGAAGAAGTCGCGGACGCCGTCTCCCCAGCCGGTCCCGATGCCCGACCCACTCGCGACGCTCGTCTTGCGGGCGACCAGGGAGACCACCTCGGCGATGCCGAAGATGCCCAGTGCGACCGCCACCAGGTCGAGGCCTTCGGTGAGGTACAGCGAGCCGAACGTGTAGCGGTACTCGGCGGCCGCCGGCGCCGCGCCGACCTGGCCGAGCAGCAGGCCGAACGCGCCGGCCAGCAGGCCCTTCAGCATGTTGCCGCTGGAGAGCAGGGCCGTCAGCGAGATGCCGAGCACGGTCAGCATGAACAGCTCGGGAGAGCCGAACAGGAGGACGAGGGGCCGGGCGATCGGGATCGACAGTGTCAGCCCGATGGCACCGAGCAGGCCACCGGCCATCGACGACAGGAACGCGATCGCGAGGGCGCGGGCGGCCTGCCCCTGCTTGGCCATCTCGTGGCCGTCGAGCATCAGCACCGTCGCGGACGCCGAACCGGGGATGCCGATCAGCACCGAGGAGATGGTGTCGGACGTGTGGACGACGGCGACCGCGCCGATGATCAGCGCGAGCGCCTGCTCCGGCTCGAGCACGAAGACGAAGGGCAGCAGGATCGCCACCGCGCCGGTGCCCCCGAGACCCGGGATGATCCCGACCACCAGGCCGGCGAGGATGCCGGCCATCAAGAAGAGCAGCATCGCCGGGTCGAGGAACGCGGCCAGCGCGCTGGTCGCAGCGTCCAGCATGGCCCAACCTCCCGCGTTCCTCGTACCCGACGTCGTTTCGCGCCGGCGCCGTTTGCCACGTAACCGTGGCTTGTGGTCACTTCCCTAGGCGTATAACCCCAGGAGAGCGACCACCTGCCACGTAACCGCGGCTCGTGGTCAGGACCCTTCGATGGTGGTTTCGTACTTGGTCTTCAGCAGGTCGAGCGTGTACTGGCGTACTTCGGGCTTGATCTCGAACGCCTCGATCAGGTCGTCCTGCGCCTTCTCACCCGAGTAGAGCGGGTAGCCGCCCAGCACCTCCGCGCTGGACTTCTTGAACTCCGGGTCGTCGCTGATCGCGGCGACCGCGTCGCGGTACGCCTGCACGACCGAGTCGGGTGTGCCCTCGTTGGCCCACAGGCCCTTCTGGTACACGAATCCCGGCACCAGGAAGGCGCGGTACGCGTCGTACGCCTCACCCTCCGGCGGCGACCCGTTCAGCTGCTCGTGGACCTCCTCGACGGTCGGCAGGTCGGGCACGTTCGGGTCGCGTACGATCTCGCCGTCCTCGATCACCCCGAACGACATCAGCGGCACCGCGGTGCCGGCCTCCACCATCGGCTCCACCTGGGTCAGGTAGGCCGACGTGGTCTGGTAGTCGATGTTGATCTCGCCGCGCTCCAGGGCCAGCCGGGCCGGCCCGCGCCCCTCGAAGCCGAAGGTGGCGTCGATGTCGACACCGAGCACGTCGAACGCCTGCAGCAGACTCAGGTCGAGGCCAGTGGCGCTGATCCCGCCATACACGAGCGGCTTCGGTGGATCCTGGAGATCCTCGACCGTCTTGATGCCGGAGGACTTCGACGCGTAGATGACACCGCCGGTGCCGTTGAGCATCAGCGGCTTCATCTTGGCGAAGTCGAACTCGACCTCAGGCCGGCCGAGCAGGGCCTGGAAGTACGTTGTGCCCGACGTCACCAGCACCTGGGCGCCGTCGGTGCCGCCCGACGTCACGAACTGGTTGGAGCCGGTGATGCTCTCGCCACCCAGCACGTTCTTCGGGGAGAAGGTCGGGCTGCCCTCGACATACTTCTCAAGGTACGGCGCGAGGAAGCGGGCCCAGGTGTCGGTGCCGCCGCCCTCGGCGAACGGGATCACCAGCTCGACGCGCGGCGGGACCTTGGCGTCCTCCTTCGCCTTGCCGTCGTCACCACCGACGCCCTGCGGGTTCGAACAGGCCGCCAGGCCGACAGCCGTGACCGAGGCCACCAGCGCCACACGTACTCGGTGCGTGAATAGAGATCTCATGCCGTGCCTGCCTCCTCGTCGTCGCCGGACCCCTGTGGCCCGCGCGTCGTCTCGTGTGGGTCGTCGTTCGGCTGCCGCTCGGAAAGCATCTGGTCTGGCACCAGCACGTGCCCCTCCATGAGTCGACGGGAGGTGCGGAAGCCGGACACCTGCTCGACGGTCCAACCGCCGTCGTGCTGATGCGCCTCGGCCACCATCGGCAGCACACCGGCGGGGTGGCCGATCCGGGTCTGCCCGTTCGCACCGGTCGCGACGTCGTGCACGAGGGTGCCGGTGACCGCCGCCGCGACCGACGTCGCGATCGCTCCGGTCAGGGGGTAGGAACGGTGCAGCCGGCCCATCGACATCATCGCGGCGCGCAAGGTCGTCTGGTCGGCCGTCATCGTCGCGCCGTTGCTCAGTTGGTAGTCGCGGGGTGCGCCGACGAAGGAGAGCTTGGGTACGGACGGCACCTCGGCGGTCGCCTGCTCCGGCGTCTCGGCGATGCCGGCGAGTACGCCCGCGTGCGCCCGTACCTTCTCGATCCGCGCCAGCAGGCCGGCGTCCGCGTCGATCTCGTCGGGCTGCTCGAGGCCGGTCAGGCCCAGGTCCTCCCAGCGTACGAACACCAGCGGGTTGGCGGCGTCGACGAGCGAGACCTCGAGCCGGCCGACACCCGGGACGTCGAGCACGTCGCGCACGTTGCCGGTCGGCAGCAGGCGGCCGGTGACGGCGCCGGAGGGATCGAGGTAGTCGAGCTGGATGGACGAGCCCGTCCCCGGCACGCCGGGGAGCTCGAAGTCACCGACCGGGTCGAAGCGGCCGTCGTGCACCGGCACGTGGGCGACGATCACCTTGCCGGTGTTGAGGTTGAGGAATCGCACCTCGGTGACCGGCTCGGTCACCTCCACCAGCCCCTCGTCGACGGCGAACGGGCCGACCGCCGACGAGATGTTGCCGCAGTTGCCCCGCCGGTCGACCAGCGGGTGGTCGATGCCGACCTGGCCGAAGTCGTACGTGACGTGGACGCCGTGCGCGGCGCCGTCGCCGATCACGGCCACCTTGCTGGTGGTGGACGTCGCGCCGCCGAGCCCGTCGACCTGCCGACGGTAGGGGTCGGGGCTGCCGTACGCGGCCAGGATGAACCGGTCCCGGGCGGCGCCGGCGGGGGGCAGGTCGCGCTCATGGAAGAACACACCCTTGCTGGTCCCGCCCCGCATGATCACCGCTGGGATGCGCACTTCCCGTTCCTCCTGATTCGCGTACGACCTGTTGCATGCAATCTGAACCCGACGTGGGTGCCACCCTGTCGTGCCCCGGGCAGTTCACACAAGCGCGAATTTCTCAAGGCATACTTAAGTGGTGCTAAAGGCGAAGCGATGACCCTCGACGTCCACCGGCTGCGCGTGCTGGCGGCGGTGGCGCAGCACGGCAGCATGTCCGGAGCCGCTGAAGCCCTCGGGTACACGGTCTCGGCGGTGTCGCAGCAGGTGCGCAAGCTGGAGGCCGAGGTCGGCCAGCCGGTGCTCGAGCGGCACAGCCGGGGCGTCACCTTGACCGACGCGGGTCGGGCGGTGGCCGAGCACGCCGAGCTGATCGACCGGCAGCTGCACTCGTTGCGGGCGCGCCTCGACGACATCGCCGGGCTGAGGGCCGGGTCGCTGCGGCTCGGTACGTTCCCGACGGCCGGCTCGTCCTTGCTGCCGCTGGCGGTGACGCGGTTCCGGCAGGAGCACCCCGGCGTGCATCTGTCGGTCAGCAGCTCGCGGCTGCGGGGCCTGCTGAACATGCTGGAGAGCCGCGCGGTCGAGTTGGCCCTGCTCTGGGACTACAGCTGGTCGCGAATCGCCAACCCGGGCCTGAAGATCACCCATCTGCTCGACGACCCCACCGCGCTGATCGTCTCGGCGACGCACCCGCTGGCGGACCGGCGCGCCGTGCGCATCCCCGAGCTGGCCGAAGAGCCGTGGATCATCCGGGCCGACGGGCATCCGGTCGGCGAGCTGTTGCTGCGGAGCGCGCACACCGCCGGATTCCGGCCGACCATCGCCTTCGAGGCCAACGACTACCAGGAGGCACAGGCCATGGTGGCCGTCGGGCTCGGCGTCGCGATGGTGCCGAGACTGGCCCTGGCCGGCCTCCGCGACGATGTTCGCGTGCTGTCGCTCGGCGCCCAGGTGCCGTCTCGGCGAGTGCTGCTCGCCCGGCTCGCCGGCCGCCGTCCGACCGAGGCCGAGAGCCGGATGGGCCAGCTGCTGGTCGAGATCGCGGGGTCGCCGTCGCTGTTGCGCGGCAGCACGTCGAGCTGAGCAGGTGTCGGGCGGCTACTGCGGGTCGATGGGTCGCTCCATGGCGACACCGGCCGCCGTCACACCGTCCGGCATCGACAGCACCAGCCGCTCGACCTCGGTGAACCCGAACGCGCGGTACAACGGCTCCCCGGCCAGGGTGGCCATCAGAGTCATCGACCGGAACCCCTCAGCGCGAGCGGCTCGTTCGCAGGACTCCAGGATGGCTCGTCCCAGACCACGCCGGGCCCAGTCAGGGCGGACGAACATGGCCCGGATCCGCGCCGGCTCCATACCGGGATCGAGCAGCCGGTCGTCGTCCTCGCGACCGCCCGAGCCGGTGTAGAGCTTGGCCCGCCGCGACCAGCCACCGCAGGCCACGATCTCGTCGCCGGACTCGTGCACGAAGAACGTGCCGTCGTCGATCACCTGCTGGTCGAGGTGCGCGATGTAGACCGCGGCGCTGGCCGTCTGGCGGGCGTCGTAGAAGTGCGGGAAGAGGTCCAGAACCGAAGCGCGCATCAGCGCGGAGATCCGCGGTGCGTCAGACGGCAGCGCGAGCCGTTGCGGCGGCATCGCGTCGCGGTCCGCTGTCGTCATGGCGCCTCCCCAACCGCAGCCCAGCCTTCCACGCGACCTGGCCGAGCGACACCCGAGCCGGCCGCACAGAGTGAACCGAGACTGAACTTTCGGCGCTGGCCGTGTGATTGTCGGAGGCCTGGGTAATGATGGCTGCGACATGGCGATGGCTCTGAGTGGTGCTGCGGCCGGCGACGAGGACAGGGAGTCCTCGATGCCGATCTGCTCGCGTGACGACGCGGAGCGCTACGTCGCGATGATCTGTTTCAAGCACGGTCCACCACGCCACGTCGGCGTCGAGCTCGAGTGGACCGTGCACCACGCCGACGACCCCACCCGCCCGATCGAGCCGGCCGACCTGCAGCGGGCGCTCGGCGCGTACGCCCCGGCGACCCTGACCCCTGACAGCCCGCATCTCCCGCTCCCTAGCGGCTCCGCACTCACCGTGGAGCCCGGCGGCCAGGTAGAGATCTCGCCGCCGCCCCAGCAGTCCGTGGCCACCCTGCTGACCTCCGTCGATGCCGACATCGCGGCGCTGACCGCGCTCCTGGCTCCCGACGACCTGGTGCTCGGCGAGCACGGCAGCGACGCCCACCGGCCACCCCGCCGCATCCTCGAGGTCGCCCGCTACGCCGCGATGCAGGATGCCTTCGACGCCCTCGGCCCGGCCGGCTCGCAGATGATGTGCAGCACCGCCGCCCTCCAGGTCTGTCTCGATGCCGGCGAGGCGGAGGCCGCCGCGGCGCGCTGGACCGCGCTGCACACCGTCGGCCCGGCCCTCGTCGCCCTGTTCGCCAACTCCCGCCGGCTCGCCGGCCGCGACACCGGCTGGGCCTCGTCCCGGGTCAGGTCCACGCTCGACACCTGCCCGCCGCAGACCGGTCCCCCGGCCCTCGACGGCGACCCGGCGCATCGATGGGCTGCCCTTGCGATGGAGGCTCCGGTGATCTGCCTGCGGCGCGACGGTGCCTCGTGGCACGCGCCACCCGGCCTGACGTTCGGCGCGTGGGCCGACGGCGCCCTCGGACTCCGGCCGACCTTCGGCGACCTCGACTACCACCTCTCGACGCTGTTCCCGCCGGTGCGCCCGCGGGGCTACCTCGAGGTGCGCTATCTCGACAGCCAGCCGGCCGATCGCTGGCGTGACCCGGTGCTGCTGCTGACCGCGCTGATGGCCGACCCGGCGACCGTCGACGCCGCGACCGACGCCGCCGAGCGGGCAGCGGACCGCTGGCTCCCGGCGGCCCAGCAGGGGCTCGACGACGAGCCGGTGCTCGAGGCCGCCAGCGGGCTCGTCGAGTTGGGCTGCGCGGCAATGACGCGGCTCGATGTCGACGCGGCCCAGGTCGCGCACACCACCGACCACCTGCAGCGCCGGATCGACGGCCACTCGATGAGGAGGCACTCCGCATGACCTCGCTACCCGACCTCACCCAGGAGCAGCTGCGCAGCCGGGTGGCCGAGCAGCTGGTGCGGGCCCGCCGGCGCAGTGAGCTGTTGACCGACGCCGTCGATGACGACGACCTGGTCCGGCAGCACTCCCGGCTGATGTCGCCGCTGGTATGGGACCTCGCCCACGTCGGCAACCAGGAGGAGCTGTGGCTCGTCCGCGACGTCGGGCACCGCGAGCCCGTACGGCAGGACATCGACAAGCTGTACGACGCGTTCCAGCATGCCCGGGCCGACCGTCCGGCGCTGCCGCTGCTCAACCCCGCCGAGGCGCGCGGCTACGTCCGCGAGGTGCGCGACAAGGTGCTCGACGTGCTCGACCACACCCCGCTCGAGGGCCGGCAGCTGGTGGAGAGCGCCTTCGCGTTCGGCATGATCGCGCAGCACGAGCAGCAGCACGACGAGACCATGCTGGCCACCCACCAGCTGCGCTCCGGCGGGCCGGTGCTGCACGCGCCCGATCCCCCGGCAGGTCGACGGCTGGCCGCGGCGGAGGCGCTCGTACCCGGCGGGGCGTTCACCATGGGCACCTCGACCGAGCCGTGGGCCCTCGACAACGAGCGGCCGGCGCACACCGCACACACCGACCCGTTCTTCATCGACACCGCGCCGGTGACCAACGGCGACTTCCTCGCCTTCATCGACGCGGGCGGCTACGACGACCAGCGGTGGTGGTCCGCAGCCGGGTGGGCGCACCGCCAGCAGGCCGACCTCGGCGCGCCGCGGTTCTTCGAGCGCGACGGCTCAGGCTGGGTCCGCACCCGCTTCGGCGTCCGTGAGCCGGTGCCTGCCGACGAGCCGGTCGTCCACGTGTGCTTCTACGAGGCCGAGGCGTACGCCGCCTGGGCGGGCAAGCGGCTGCCGACCGAGGTCGAGTGGGAGAAGGCGGCCCGCTTCGACCCGGCGACCGGGCGTTCGCGCCGCTACCCGTGGGGCGACGAAGACCCCGGCCCCGAGCACGCCAACCTCGACCAGCGACACCTGCACCCGGCGCCCGTCGGTGCGTACCCGGCCGGTGCCTCACCGCTCGGGGTGCAGCAGCTGATCGGCGACGTGTGGGAGTGGACCAGCAGCGACTTCGGCGGCTACCCCGGGTTCACGGCGTTCCCGTACGACGAGTACTCCCTGGCCTTCTTCGGCCCCGGCTACAAGGTGCTGCGGGGCGGCTCGTTCGGGACGGATGCGGTCGCGTGCCGCGGCACGTTCCGCAACTGGGACTCCCCGATCCGGGGGCAGATCTTCGCCGGTTTCCGCTGCGCGCGCACGCCGCGTGCCGACGAGCTGCGCTGACCAGGACACCCGCCGTGTGCCGTCATCTCGCCTACCTCGGTCCGGCCGTGACGCTGAGCGAGCTGCTGCTCGACTCGCCGCACTCGCTGCTGCGGCAGACCTGGGCGCCGTCCGACATGTGCGGCGGCGGCTCGGTCAACGCCGACGGGTTCGGCGTCGGCTGGGTCCCCGACACCGGCGGACCGCCGGTCGTCTACCGCCGCGCCTGCCCCATGTGGGCCGATGCGTCGCTGCCCGGGCTGGCCGGCACGATCCGTTCGACCGCCGTGCTCGCGGCCGCCCGCAACGGCACCGTGGGCCTACCGGTGGTCGAGACCGCGTGCGCGCCGTTCACCGACGGCCAATGGCTGTTCAGCCACAACGGGCTCGTCACTGGCTGGCCGGGGTCGGTCGGCGAGCTGGCCGCCCGGCTCCCGGTGCTCGACCTGATGACGCTCGACGCGCCGACCGACTCCGCGCTGCTGTGGGCGCTGGTGCGACATCGGCTCCGGGCCGGCGACAGCGCCGGGAGCGCGCTGGCGACCGTGACCGCCGAGGTGGCGGCCGCGGCGCCCGGGTCCCGGCTCAACCTGCTGCTGACCGACGGGTCGGTTCTCGCGGCGACCACCTGGACGCACTCGCTGTGGACCCGCCGGGCGGCCGGCGCGCTGGCGGTCAGCTCCGAGCCCTGGGACGACGGCGATGCCTGGCAGGCGGTGCCCGACGGACACGTCGTGACCGGCGACCGACGCAGGCTCGACCTGCACCCGATCAAGCCGATGGAGGGATGACCAGATGCCGGAAACCGCTCGTCGCGACGTGACGGTCGACGTACTACTGACACCCGACCACGCCGCCCGCGCGCTGCGTGCCGACGCCGCGTCGGGGCTGCGGGCAAGCCCGAAGTGGCTGGCCCCGAAGTGGTTCTACGACACCCGTGGCAGCGAGCTGTTCGAGGAGATCACCCGGCTGCCGGAGTACTACCCGACTCGGGCCGAGCGCGAGATCTTGCACACCCGGTCCGCCGACATCGCGGCGCAGACCTCCGCGCACACGCTGGTCGAGCTGGGGTCGGGGTCGTCGGAGAAGACTCGGCTGCTGCTCGACGCGCTGCACGATCACGGCACGCTGCGGCAGTTCGTACCCCTCGATGTGTCGGAGTCCGCCCTGCGCGACGCGATCTCGGCCATCGCCGAGGACTATCCCGAGTTGACGGTGCACGGCGTGGTCGGCGACTTCACCGCCCACCTCGACGACCTGCCGGGCGAGGCGCCACGGCTGGTCGCGTTCCTCGGCGGCACGATCGGCAACCTGATCCCCGCCGAACGGGCCGTGTTCTACCGCTCTATCCGCGACGTACTCGAGCCCGGCGAGTACCTGCTGCTCGGCACCGACCTGGTCAAGTCACCCGACGTGCTCGTCCCGGCGTACGACGACGCCGCCGGCGTGACCGCCGAGTTCAACCGCAACGTCCTGCGGGTGCTCAACCGTGAGCTCGGCGCCGACTTCGACGTCGACGCGTTCACCCATGTGGCGGTGTGGAACGCCGAGCAGGAGTGGATCGAGATGCGGCTCCGGGCGATGCGGGAGATGCGGGTACGGATCCCCGAGCTCGACCTGGTGGCGACGTTCGCCAAGGGTGAGGAGCTGGGCACCGAGGTGTCGGCGAAGTTCCGCCGCGAGGTGGTGGAAACCGAGCTGGCTGCCGCCGGGTTCGCGCTGCAGTCGTGGTGGACCGACAGCGGGGACCGGTTCGCCCTGTCGCTGGCCCGCGCCCACTGACCCGCCCCGATGAGTGTGACGTTTTGGTGGCGACACGCCGGCGTGTCGCGCCAACTCGTCACACTCACCGGATCGCTCTGGGCTGACGGTCGGCGCATTGTTATACACCTGCTGTCGATGTAGCAGTACTGTGATGGCCTGACAGAGGGGGGTTCGGATGCAGACGAACGACCAACCGGGGTCGGCCGGGGCCACCAGCGCGGACACCGACGTCGTCATCGAGGTGCACGACCTGCACATGAGGTACGGCACCAAGGATGTGCTGACCGGCGTCGACCTCGAGGTCCACCGCGGCGGGGTGATGTGCCTGCTCGGACCGAACGGCGCCGGCAAGACCACGACGATCGAGATCCTGGAAGGGTTCCGGTCCCGGACATCGGGCGAGGTCCGGGTGCTCGGCGCCGACCCGCTGCACGCCAGCGAGGACTGGCGGGCCCGCACCGGCGTGGTGCTGCAGTCCTGGCGCGACCATCCGCGGTGGACACCACGCCGCCTGCTCACCCACCTCGGCGGTTTCTACCAGCCGTACTCCACCCCGGAACGCACCCGCCCGTACGACGTCGACCTGCTGCTCGACACGGTCGGGCTCACCGAGCTCGCCGACCAGAAGATCGCCACCATGTCCGGCGGCCAGCGGCGCCGGCTCGACGTCGCAGTCGGGATCGTCGGTCGGCCCGAGCTGCTGTTCCTCGACGAGCCGACCGCCGGCTTCGACCCGCACGCGCGGCGCGAGTTCCACCACCTCGTACACCGGCTCTCCGACCTCGAGAACACCACGATCATGCTCACCACGCACGACCTCGACGAGGCCGAGAAGCTCGCCGACCGGATCCTGATCCTGGCCGGCGGGCGGTTCGTGGCCGACGGCAGTGCCGAGCAGCTGGCCCGCCAGGTGGCGGGTGAGTCGGAGGTGAAGTGGTCCCGCGACGGCGAGCGGTTCGTGCACTCGACCGCCGACGCGACCGCGTTCGTTCGTCAGCTGCTCACCCAGTACGGCGAGGACGTCACCGACCTCGAGGTGCATCGAGCCAGCCTGGAGGACACCTACATGACGCTGGTGCAGCAACACGAGGCCGGCGGCACCGGCGCCGCGGCCCGGCTGTTCGAGGAGGCGGCGCGATGAAACCCACGACTCATGCGATCCGGATGGGGGTGCGCCGCGGCTGGACCGAGTTCGTGCAGAGCGTGCGCAGCACCCAGGACCAGGGCTTCTACATCTTCACCGGCCTGGCGGTGCTGGGCTATCTGATCATTCGCCGCAACACCGAGGTCGAGGGCACGGACCTGCTCATCCCGACCGTGGCGATGCCGAGCATCATCGGTGGCCTGGTGACGTTCGGTGTGGTGATCGGGCCGGCGTATGCGCTGGCGATGGAGCGCGAGGATGGCACGTTGCTCCGGCTCAAGGCGGCGCCGCACGGCCTCACCGGATACTTCACCGGCCAGCTGCTCTTCCACAGCATCAGCCTTCTGCCGCAGCTGCTGATCATCCTGATCCCGAGCTTCCTGATCTTCGACGACGTGATGTCCAACGGCGCGAGCGGCTGGGTCACCGTGGTCTGGGTCCTCGTGCTCGGACTGCTCGCCACCATGCCGATCGGGATGGTCATCGGCTCGCTGGTGCCGAACGCGCAGAAGGTCGGCACCTGGGGCATGCTGCCGATCATGGTGCTGGCCGGCATCTCGGGCATCTTCTACCCGATCCAGCAGCTGTGGGGATGGGTGCAGGTGATCGCCCAGATCTTCCCGATGTACTGGCTCGGTCTGGGCATGCGCTCGGCGTTCCTGCCCGACTCGGCGGCCATGCTCGAGGTGGGCGAGTCCTGGCGCACGGGATGGACGATCCTGGTGCTCGGCGCCTGGGCGGTCGTCGGGATCTTGGTGACTCCCGTCGTGCTGCGCCGGATGGCACGGCGGCAGACTGGGTCGCAGGTCGAGGCCGCTCGGGAGACCGCCGCTCAGTGGATCCGATGATGGCGGCGCTCGGTCGGTGGCGACGATGAGCGACGCCGTGCACAACCGCATTGCACTGCTGCGTGCGGAGCAGGGCGTGACCCGGCGCGAGCTGGCGGACGCCCTCGGCGTGCACTACCAGACGGTGGGCTATCTCGAGCGGGGCGAGTACAACCCCAGCCTGCATCTCGCCCTGCGCATCGCGGACTTCTTCGGCCTTCCGGTCGAGGCGATCTTCTCGACCAGGCCCTTCCCCCGGATCAGCGACGCCGCCCGCAGCGCCTAGGCTGCATCCCTCTCCCGGTGAAGGGCGAGCAGGGCGTCGGCGAGCCGCTCGTAGTCTGACGCCGTGTTGTACACCTGCCCGGCGATCCGGACGTACCCCTCGTCCTCGAACCAGATCGGCGGCACCTCGACCCGGAACTCCGCGCTGAGCCGGCCCTGCAGCGTGTCGACCGACGCCAGGCCGTCGAGCAGCCCGGCCGGCAACCGCACCAGGCGCATGGCGGGCGCCGGTGTGGTCGGCAGCCCGTCGAGCGACGTACCGAGTCGGTCGGCGACGTGTCGCTGCCCGGCCGCGACGAGCTCCTGGCTGCGGCGGACCTGCTCCCACCCACCGATTCCGGCCCAGAAGTCGAGCGCGGCCGGGAGGCTCAGCCAGCTCGAGTAGTCGAGCGTCCCCAGGTGGTCGAAGTTCACCGGGTACGGGTCACCCGAGCCCCACGAGACCACCAGCGGATGCACCCGCGTCCGCCAGGACGGCGCGAGCCACATCCCTGCCGTACCCCGCGGCGTGAACGCCCACTTGTGGAAGTTGCCGACCCAGACGTCGGCGCCCGACCCCGCGATGTCCGGGTCACATTGACCGGGTACGTGGGCGGCGTCCACGAGCACCGCGAAATCGAGACCGCGGTCGCGTAACGCAGTGACGACCTCGCGGACCGGCAGCCGCCAGGCCGTCGACGAGGTGATCTCGTCGACAACCACGAGCCGGGTGCGCGCCCCGACAGCCTCGGCGAACGCCGCCGCCACGGCCGTCGGTCCGTCGTCCATCCTGAGCCTGGCCTCGACGAGCCGGGCACCGGAGCGGGTGCTCCAGCGCTCGACCGCCATCCGCACGGAGCCGTACCCGTGGTTGCTGACGACGATCTCGTCACCGGTGCCGAGGCCGAGAGACGACAACACGGTCGAGACACCCTCGGACACGTTCCGCACCAGCGCCATCTCGTCCGGCGGCACGCCGAGGAACTCCGCGCCGGCACCGCGCGCCTTCGCGATCGCCTCGTGCAGCTCCAGCCTGTTGAACCGGTGCGGGTTGGTGTCCTCCGCGAGTCGCCAGCGGTTCTGCACCTCGCTCACCGCGCGCGGGACGACGCCGAACCCACCGTGGTTGAGGTACGCACACGACGGGTCGAGGTCGAACATCGCGAGCGGGTCAGCAGGCATGCCCACCATTGTGACGTCGCTAGGGTGTGTCTCCTTACTCCCGACCGTCGCGAGCGGCGCTCGGTGGGATGCATCGCAAGGCGGAGGAGGAGGCGCGATGCGCAGCATCGTGCGACGACGACAACGCCGCGAGGCGCCCTCCGAGGGTCGCGCAGCAGGTCAGCGGAGTAAAGAGACACACCCTAGTTTCACCTCGGCGACGCGTGTGGCCGGAGCGTCCTCGGACGGACTGGGCGACCGGAACAAGTCGTGTGACAGCGGACCCACCCTCGGCGTAGAGTCGCTCGGCCGCCCCTACCCGACCGCTGCCGCGGAGGTTCGTCGTGCCCGACGCCACACCCGCCCCCGACCTCGCCGCCGAACGCGCACACCTCGCCGACTCCCGGGCCAACCTGGCCCGGATGCGGGAACGCACCGCCAGGCTGGACCGCAACACCGCCGGGGACTGGGTGTCGCAGAAGTACCTCGCGTCGGCGCTCTGGCTGCGGATGAAGCAGCTCGAGGACGACCCGACGGTCGCCCTGTTCTTCGGCCGGCTCGACTACGACGCCACGCACGCCGACGGGCAGGGCGAACGGTTCTACATCGGGCGCCGGCATGTGACCGACCCGGTCGGCGACCCGATGGTGATCGACTGGCGGGCCGACATCTCGCGGGCGTTCTACCGGGCCAGCAGGGCCGAGCCAATGGGGGTCGAGCTGCGGCGCCGGTTCGGCTTCTCGCACGGTGAGCTCACGGCGTACGAGGACGAGCACCTCACGGCCGGCGAGCAGGAGGCGCACTCGCAGATCCTCGAGACCGAGATCGAGCGTCCCCGGGTCGGGCCGATGCGCGACATCGTCGCCACCATCCAGCCCGAGCAGGACGTCATCGTGCGCGGCGGTATCGACACGTCGGTCTGCGTGCAGGGCGCGCCCGGCACGGGCAAGACCGCGGTCGGGCTGCACCGCGCGGCGTACCTGCTGTATGCACACCGCGACCAGCTCAGCCGCCAGGGCGTGCTGGTGGTCGGGCCGAACGCCTCCTTCCTCCGCTACATCGGCGACGTGCTGCCGGCGCTCGGCGAGATCGATGCGAAGCAGACGACGGTCGAGGAGCTGGTGGGTGCCCGGGTACGGATCCGTGGCACCGAGCCCGCCCACGTCGCGCGGCTGAAGGGTGATGCACGGCTGGCCGAGGTGCTGCGCCGCGCCGTCTGGTCACACCCCACCGAGCCGACCGAGGGTCTCGTCGTGCCGCGCGGGGCGTCGCGGCACCGGGTCCCGGCGTACGAGGCGGCCGAGCTGACGACCGAGCTGCGGGAGCGCGGAGTGCGGTACAGCGCGGCCCGCGCGATGCTGCCGCAGCGGCTCGCACACCGCGTCCTGGTGAAGATGGAGCTCGCCGGTGACTCACCCGACGACCGGGTCCAGGCGTCGGTAGCACGCAGCCGACCGGTGAAGGCGTACGCCGACGCGCTGTGGCCCGCCGTGGACCCGGCGAAGCTGCTGCACTCCCTGCTGTCCGACCGCTCGCAGCTGGCCAAGCACGCCGACGGGCTGCTCAGCGACGACGAGATCTCCCTGCTGGGATGGGAGAGTCCGCCCCGCTCCGCTGGCACCGTCAAGTGGACGCTCGCCGATGCGGTGCTGATCGACGAGATCACCGACCTGCTCGAGCGGACGCCGAGTCTCGGGCATGTGGTGGTCGACGAGGCGCAGGACCTGTCGCCGATGATGCTGCGGGCCGTCGGGCGGCGTTGCTCGACCGGCTCGGTGACGGTTCTCGGCGACCTGGCCCAGGCCACCACCCCGTGGGCGACCCGCTCGTGGACCGACGCGCTTAGCCACCTGGGCAAGCCGGACGCGCACCTCGAGGAGCTGACGCTGGGGTTCCGGGTCCCGGCGGACGTGATCGAGTTCGCCGCCAGGCTGCTGCCTCAGATCGCGCCGGACCTGGCACCACCGACGTCGGTTCGGCGTACCCGCGGGGACCTGGTCGTCACCGCGACCGGTGACCCCGTGGCCGGGGCGGTGGAGTCGGTGTTCGCGGCGCACGCGCGAGAGGGCTCGATCGGCCTGATCGTGCCCGACGCCCTGGTGTCCTTGGCGGCCGCAGCGTTGGAGCGGGCCGGGGTCGAGTTCAGCCGGCTCGGCGACGAGGACGACGTCGACGCCCGGGTCGACCTGGTGCCGGCCGCCCTCGCCAAAGGGCTGGAGTTCGACCACGTGGTGGTGGTCGAGCCGGCCGCGAT
>WHTB01000096.1 GCA_009379735.1 Propionibacteriales bacterium | reverse complement strand
GAGGTCGGGGATCACCACCCCGATGGTGCGTGACTTCGCCGTCTTCAGGCTGCGCGCGATCGGGTTCGGCTGGTATCCCAGCGACTCCGCCGCCCGCAGCACCCGGCGCGCGGTCTCGGCGTTCACCAACCGGCGGGTCTCCGGGTTCAGGGCCCGCGATGCGGTGGCTGCATGGACACCGGCCGCGTGCGCCACGTCCCGAAGTGTTGGTGTCTGCACAGAACGGATCCTAGGGCCCTTCTTGCCGGCTCGATCGGGCATCAGGTCGCCGCCCCGGCCGGTGAGGCGACCAGGCCCGAGGCCGGGTCGAGCGCCCGGTCGAGGACGTCGACCCCGTCCACCGTCTCGGGCAGGAAGCGACGACGCAGCTCGACGATCGTGGCCAGACCTTCGAGGTCGACCTCGTCGGACCCGATCAGCCCCTCGTCGGGACTCTTCAACCTGTCGACGTACCGCTCGGCAAGGGCCGTGGGCAGCTGCAGCAACCTGCCGGCCTCGTCGACGGCGACCGCGTCCGCGCGCCCCGCGCGGAGATCTCCGGCGGTGAGCCTCAGTGCCGTCGCCAGCGTACGAGCGTGGCCGACAAGGTTGTCACCGGCGACGCTCAGCACCGTGCCGAGGTAGGGCGCGCAGACGTCGGCCACCGTGGCGAGGCAGGCACAGCCGGCTTGCTCCGCGATCAGCTCGTTGCCGGCGTTGAGCATGGTGGCGTCGCACTCCCCCGCCAGCAGGGCCGTCACGCGCCGCGGTGTCGAACCGAGGGCGACGAGCTCGTACGCGTCCCGGCCGACGCCCATCGAGTCGGCCAACGCGTACATCGCCAACGCGAAGCCGGACGTCGAGACGTCGACACCCAAGACGGCGCCACGGAGCTGGTCCGCGCGTTCGAGCCCCGGCCGCCCGTAGAGGCCGAGCCCCAGGCCGCGGTCGACGGAGCTCACGATGCGGACGTCGGCGACGGCGCCGAGCGGGTTCGAGGGGCTGAAGCGGTACGCGAGGACGTTGTCCGGACTGGTGAACGCGACGTCCAGCTCACCGGCGAGCAGCGCGCGGAACTGGGCCGGTGACGAGGGCACGGGAACCTCCTCCACCTCGAGGCCATGCTCGTCCAGTCGGCCGCTCCGCCGGGCCACCGCGAGCAGGACGGAGGGCGTAAACGCTCCGACCACCAGCCTCGTGCTCACCGCGACTCCTCTGTCGGCCCGATCGATCAGTCCGAACCTACCGCATCTGCAGTCGATTGCAGACGTCCCCGTACGCCCGCACGCCCGGGATCTTCGGTCGAACGGCGCCGCTTGCTGCCTTGACAGCCGTTCATCGCGGGATGCATGCTGCAGTCGTTTGCACTTCCAGATCCTCGACCCGAAAGGGCACGTGAATGGACGATCGGGTCGCCTCCGCGATCGCCCACTGGGCGCCCCGCTTCACCACGAACGGCGTCACCGTCTCCGACTTCCAGCGGATCACCGGACAGCTGGAGCGGTGGGCAGACTGGTGTGCGGCGTGGTCGGACGTGGGCGGTGAGCACGAGGCCCTCGGCCGGACCGCGATGGCGGAGGGCAGGCTGTTCTCGGCGGCTCAGCACCTGGCCCAGGCGTCGGTCTACTTCCACTTCGGGAAGTTCGTCTTCGTCGAGGACATCGACCAGATGCGCGAGGCGCACCGACGCGCGGTCGACTGTCTGAACGACGCGTTGCCGCACCTCATGTTCCCGGGACGGCGGATCGAGATCGCGTTCGAGCAAGGAAAACTGGTCGGGATCTTGCGCTGCCCGGCAGGCAACGGTTCGCATCCGACCGTGGTTCTGATTCCCGGGCTGGACTCCACCAAGGAGGAGCTGCAGTCCACGGAGGTGACCTTTCTCGAGCGTGGTCTCGCCACCTTCAGCGTCGACGGTCCGGGCCAAGGCGAGGCGGAGTACGAGCTGCCGATCCGAGCCGACTGGTCGGCTCCGGCCGAGGCCATCCTCGAGGCGCTGGGCACGCAGCCGGAAGTGGACGTCGACCGGCTCGGCGTCTGGGGCGTGAGCCTCGGCGGCTACTACGCACCCCGGGTGGCGGCCGCCCTCGGCGACCGGGTGAAGGCCTGCGTCGCACTCGCCGGCCCCTTCAACTTCGGCGACTGCTGGGACCAGCTCCCGCAGCTCACCCGCAAGACCTTCGAGGTACGTTCGGGCGCCGGCAGCGACGCGGCGGCCCAGCAGATCGCCGGCACCCTGGGTCTGGAGCAGCACGCCGCCGACATCACGGCCCCGCTGCTGATCGTGTTCGGCCGGCTGGACCGCCTGATCCCCTGGCAGCACGCGGAACGGCTCGCGCAGACCGCCGGTGGCGAGCCGGAGCTGCTGATGCTCGAGCACGGCAACCACGGCTGCGCGAACCTCGCACCCTGGCACCGTCCGTACACCGCGGACTGGCTCGCGGCGAGACTCTAGCGCCGCCCGGCCGGGGCTGCTGATCCTCGCTTGACGGTGGGAAGGCCCTGACCTACGTTATTACAAACGATTGCAATGGTGGTGAGATGAACGACACGGGTACTGACAGCGCCGGCCTGTCGGTCGGCTGGATCGGCACCGGGCGGATGGGTGCGGCGATGGCCGCTCGGCTCGCCCGGGCCGATGTGCCGCTGACCGCCTGGAACCGCACCAAGGCCAAGGCCGAGCCGTTGGCTGCGGATGGCTGCGTCATCGCCGACACCGTCGCCGAGCTGCGGGGCCTCGACGTGGTGTTCACGATGGTGTCGACGGAGACCGACCTGGAGCAGGTGCTGCTCGGCGAGGGTGGCCTGCTCGGCGACGCCGACCAGGTGCCCGGCGTCGTGGTCGACTGCTCGACAGTGTCCACAGAGTCGTCGACGGCGATCCGGTCGGCCTGCGCGGAGCGTGGGGTCGCGTTCCTGGCCGCCCCGGTCAGTGGCAACGGCAAGGTCGTCGAGTCCGGTGGGCTCAGCCTCGTGGTGTCCGGTCCCGAGGAGACGTACGACGTCGTCGCGCCGCTTCTCGCACACATCGGCAAGTCCGTCACGTACGTCGGCGAGGGTGATGTCGCCCGGCTGGTGAAAATCTGCCACAACCTCCTGCTCGGTGTCGTCACCCAGTCGCTGGCCGAGATCACCGTGCTGGCGGAGAAGGGCGGCGTCTCACGAGCGGCCTTCCTGGAGTTCCTGAACAACAGCGTGATGGGCTCGATGTTCACCCGCTACAAGTCGCCGGCGTTCGTGCATCTGGACTACACCGCCACCTTCACGCCCATCCTGCTGCGCAAAGACTTCGACCTCGGTCTGGCGGCGGCGCGCGAGCTCGACGTACCCATGCCGGTGGCCGCCGCCACCGCGCAGCTCGTGCAGGCCAGTGTGAGCAGCGGACGGGTCGACGAGGACTTCGCGATCCTGCTCGACCTGCAGGCCGCGAACTCGGCCCTGGAGCTCAAACCCGAGGACGTCGCCGTCGACGACGGTCTGGGTCCCGCCGACGAGGCGAGCTGAGCCATGGCGACGCCGAACCGCACTGGCGCTCCCCTGCCTGCACCGGGACACATGGGTGTCGACTACGAGCAGCGGGTCGACTTCGGGCGGCTCCGTGACTATCGGCTGGCGCGCGCGAAGGCGTCCCTGGAGGCCAGCGAGTGCGGGGCGTTCCTGCTCTTCGACTTCTACAACATCCGCTACACGACCCAGACCTGGATCGGCGGCGCGCTCGGCGACAAGATGACGCGGTACGCCCTGCTGACCCGCGACGGCGAGCCGATGCTCTGGGACTTCGGCTCTGCCGCGCGCCACCACCGGCTCTACTCGCCGTGGCTCGAGCCCAAGAACTGCCACGCCGGGATGCTCGGGTTGCGGGGCGCGATCGCACCCACCGCCGGTCTGATGGAGTCCGCGGTGAGGGAGATCAAGGGTCTGCTCGAGGACGCGGGAGTCGCCGACCAGCCGGTCGGTGTGGACATCGTCGAGCCTCCGTTCCTGTTCGAGATGCAGCGTCAGGGTCTGCGCGTACTCGACGCTCAGCAGCTGATGCTGGACGCCCGGCAGATCAAGTCCGACGACGAGATCATGCTGTTGACCCAGGCGGCCTCGATGGTGGACGGCGTCTACCAGGACATCGTCGACGTACTCAAGCCGGGCATCCGCGAGAACGAGATCGTGGCGCTGGCGAACAAGCGGCTGTACGAGATGGGCTCGGACCAGGTCGAGGCGATCAACGCCGTGTCCGGGGAGCGGTGCAACCCGCACCCGCACAACTTCTCCGACCGGCTGATCCGCCCCGGCGACCAGGCGTTCTTCGACATCATCCACTCGTTCAACGGCTACCGGACCTGCTACTACCGCACGTTCAGCGTCGGCAGCTCCACGCCGAGCCAACGCGACGCGTACACCAAGGCCCGCGAGTGGATTGACGCCGCCATCGGCATGGTCCGTCCCGGTGTCGGCACCGACGAGGTGGCGGCGGTGTGGCCGAAGGCCGAGGAGTTCGGCTTCGAGAGCGAGATGGCGGCGTTCGGTCTGCAGTTCGGGCACGGGCTCGGGCTGGGCCTGCACGAGCGGCCGATCATCTCGCGGCTGAACAGCATGCGGGAGCCGATCGAGCTGCAGCTGGGCATGGTCTTCGCGCTCGAGACCTACTGTCCGGCGAGCGACGGGTTCTCCGCGGCCCGGATCGAGGAGGAGGTCGTGATCACCGCGGACGGCCCGCGCATCCTCACGTTGTACCCCGCCCAGGACCTGGTTGTCGCCAACCCGTTCTGAGCTCCAGTCGCGTGTCAACCGGCCCGCGGCGGCGGGCGCCCCACACATGACACGCGACTCTCGACTGCTGGCGAGCCTGCGGTGGACTGTGCACCATTTCGCGCCGAGTGGTAGCAAACGGTGCACCGCAGGCCGGACCGTGCACCAGCTCGCGCCGAGTGGTGGCAAACACTGCGCTGCAGGCCGGGTTGCCGGCGCAGTCACCGTCGGCAGGGGTGACATGGGCGGCCTTCGCGCCTCCGGGCGCGCAGGTGCAATCTGGGCGCAAGTAGTCGAGAGACTGGCGCCGCGCCCGGGTCCGGGAAGAGTGGCGGTGCTCGTGTGGCGGTGCTCGTGTGGCGGACTGTTCGTCGGCAGCCGCGATGGGCGTCGAATTTTGCCCAATTTTCTACGCGTCATGGCCCGCCCACTAGAGCGCACCCGCAATGTCCGGCGCGAGCACACAGGTGCTGGCGCAATACCCGGCCCGGGGGGAAAGGATGGTTCGCCAGGGTTCATTTCTTACCAGGGTGAAGTGGCCCGCTTCACGGCGAGACTGGTCCGGGTCCTCCAGGACCCGGACCGACGACATGGCGGTCACCCGTGGCTTTCGACGGCAAGAACGTCGGTCACGATCGCGCCAGCGATGCGGTGACCCCCGGATCCCTCGTTGACTGGCGCGTTGGATAGGCCCGGCGTCCGGTTTGTCCCTACGGAACGCGCCAGTCGATGACGCCGCCAACCGGGTCGGGGGAAAGGGTCCGCCCGCCGGCGTTCATTTCTTCCCAGTGGTTGGCGCCGGGTGGTTACGGCTTCGCCGCCCAGTAGTCCGCGCGCGACTTCGACTCGGCCAGGTCTTCGGCCGTCTCGAAACCCGGCGCCAGGGAGGCATCAGTCCCGGCCAGGTACTGGTGGTGGTCGATGTCGAGCAGCCGGATCCAGCTCTGCTGGCCGAACGTCAGGGCGATGAAGCAGCCGAGCTCCACCAGCTCGGCCTCCGAGAAGTGTGCGTGCAGCCGACCCCAGAGGGCGTCCTGGTCCTGGCTCCCCCAGGCGATCGCCTCGGCGTAGGCGAGCGCGGCCTTCTGCCGGTCGTCATACCGATCCGATGACTCGAAGTTGAGCAGCTCGTCGTACTGCTGCTCCTGGAGCCCGGCCGTGGTCGCCTTGATCGAGCGCTGGTTGCCGCAGAACTCACACTTCACGGTGCGCGAGATGTACACGCGGCACAGCTCCTTGATCGAGTGGTCGCAGACCCCACTGTGGAACAGCGCCTTCCAGGAGTCGGCGAACGCCCAGAACGCGTGGGGTACGTGCGCCCTGACCGCAGAGCTCTCCGGGCGGGGTGTGCCCTCGCGGGCGCAGCGGTGCATCTCCTCCTGCATCCGCTCGTCCATCTGCTCGAGCGGCCGGTAGCTGATCCGGGGCTTGGACATAGGGTGCTCCCTCTCAATCTGCTTCGATGGCTGCGACCACGGCTTCGGTGGTAAGCGGCAGGTCGCGTACGCGGACGCCGACGGCCGCCGCGACAGCATTGCCGATTGCACCGGCGGTGGGACCCTGCGCCGCTTCACCGGCACCCACCGACGGCAGGTCGGGCCGGTCGACGAGGTGGACGCCGATCTCGGGTACTTCACTGAACCGCAGGATGGGGTAGCTCTCCCAGTCGTCGCTGGTCACTCGCCTCCGGTCGAACCTGACCCGCTCCTTCAGCGTCCAGCTGGCGGCCTGGGTGGCGCCGCCCTCCAGCTGGTTGCAGGTCCCGTCCGGGTTGACCACCTGGCCGACGTCGGCGGCGATGGTCAGCCTGCGCAACCGAATCTCCTGCCCGGCCTCGACCTCGGCGATGACGGCGCAGTACGCCTCGCTGTCCTTGTAGCGGGCGAACCCGATGCCTCGTCCGACGTCCTCGGGCGTGCTGTCGCCCCAGCCGGACGCGGTGGCCGCCCGCTCCAGGACGGCTCGTCCGCGCTCGTCGCCCAGCCGTCCGAGCCGGTACTCCAACGGGTCCTGCCCGACCTCGGCGGCCAGCTCGTCCATGAACGACTCGATGCAGAACACGTTGAAGAACGAGCCGAGTGACCGCAGCGCGGACGACCGGATCGGCGTCTCGAGCAGCCGGTGACCGGTGATCCGGCGCGGACCGACCTGATAGATGGGTACGGAGTTGCGGGTCGTGCCGCCGCCTTTGCTGCTCGGCGGGTCGACGGCCGCCGGAATGGTCAGCGGCGTGCTCAGCTGGGCGCCGGCCAGCAGGAGGGCTGCACCGGCGGACCCCGGCCGGCTCGTGTGCCCCTGGCTCCACACGTCGTACGTCCAGGAGTGCACCTGTCCGGTGTCGTCGACGTCGGCCTCGACCGTCGCCGCCATGGCCGAGCCGAACGGCGCCCAGGTGAGCTCGTCCGCGCGGCTCCACTGGACCGCGACCGGCCGGCCGGGGACGGCCCGGGCCAGCAGGACGGCGTCGAACGCCGCGTCGTCGGCCCCGTTGTGGCCGTAGCAGCCGGCGTTCTCGGCGTGCTCGACGACGACCGACGAGACATCGAGGTCGAGCACCTGGGCGATGGCGTCGCGCAGCCGGTGGATGCCCTGGCTGTGCGACCAGACCGCCAGCGAGCCGTCAGTCTCCCAACGAGCGACGCCGCAGCTCGGGGCCATCGAGGCGTGCGCGAGGTAGGGCCGGCTGAAGCTGGCCCGCAGCCGCCGGGTGGCACCCTGCGGCCGGTCCTCGGCGACCACCGGGATGGTCTCGTGCGGCCCCGCCCTGAGGTAGCCGGGGAGGTCGTCCTCGTCCGGCAGGTGGTCAGCCTCGTCCCAGTCGGCGGCCCGACGGAGCGTACGCACCGCGCGCTCGACCTCGGCCTCGTCGGCACCGACGACGCCGAGGAACGAGCCGTCGCGGACCACCTGCACCGACAGCTGCGCAGTGGCCGTCTCGTCCACGGCGACCAGGCGGGCCCCGACCGACGGCGGACGCACCACCCGGCCGACCAGCTGGCCGGGCAGACTCAGGTCGCCGATGTACGCCGGCCGGCCGGCAACCTTGTCCGGCAGGTCGAGCCGGGCGACGCTGGTGCCGACCAGCCGGGGGCCGCCGGGGATCTTCGCCGGCACCTCCGCGGAGACCGGGACGTCGAGGCTGACGCGGCGGGCCAGCTCGCCGTACGTCGTGGTCCTGTTCGCGTCCGCGGTGCGGATACTCCCGCCCTCCACGGTCACCTGGTCGGCCTCGACGTCCCAGCCACGGGCGGCCTCGCCGATGAAGAGCGCCCGCACGTTGCGGCAGGCGAGGCGCACCGACGGGCCGGCGTCGACGATCGACATGCTGCCCGAGGTCATCCCCTCGTCGGGGCCGTCGGTGGTGTGGGCGCGGAGCATCCGGACCTGGGACAGGGGTACGTCGAGCGCGTCGGCGGCGATCTGAGCCAGGGCGGTCAGGATGCCCTGACCGAGCTCGACCTTGCCGACCCGTACGCCGATCGTCCCGTCGTCGTCGACCGTGACCCACCGCGACAGCGTCGGGTTGGCGACCAGGTCGCGGGGCAGCGACGGTGTCGCCGTAGACCTGTCGGTGGCGGTCATGTCCTCGCACCCGCCTTGACGACCGCGCTGATGATGCGGCGCTGGACACCGCACCGGCACAGGTTGCGGTCGAGCGCGTCGACGACCTCGTCGGCGTCGGGACTGGGGGTGGTCTCGAGTAGGGCGGCCGCCCGGACGATGACCCCGGAGATGCAGTAACCGCACTGCGCCGCCTGCTCGTCGAGGATCGCCTGCTGCACGGGATGCAGCGCGCCTTCGCTGCCCAGACCTTCCACGGTCACCACCGACGTGCCCTCGGCTGCCCACATCGGGGTGTCGCAGGACGAGACGACCTTGCCGTCGAGCTGCACGAAGCAGGCACCGCACTGGCCGAGGCCACAGCCGAACCGCGCCCCCTTGAGGTCCAGATCGTCGCGCAGCACGGACAGCAGGGGAGCGTCCGGATCGGCCTCGACCTGGACCGTCTCTCCGTTGACGGTCAGCGTGAACTGCTGGGTCACGTCGCCCCTCCTTCGAAGACTTCCGGATGTTTGGCGAGCTCGATCCGGGTACGCCGGATGTGCCCGCTCAGAAAGCGCTCGGCGTCGACCTCGTCGCGCCGCTCGATCGCGTCCAGCAGCAGCCGGTGCTCGGCGTTGACCACCCACATCCGGCCCGGCCCGCTGATCGAGACGTACGCGCGGCGGTAGTGCTGCGTGGAGTTCCACAGCCGCCGGACGATCGACATCAGCTGCTCGATCTGGCAGCCGGTGTAGGTGAGCAGGTGGAACTCGCGGTCCAGCGCCAAGAACGCGCCGACGTCGGTGTTCGCCTCGATCCGGGTCTGCACCGCCGCCAACCGGTCGATGTCGGATGCACTCAGGTGCGGGATGCTCTCGGTCACCGCCAACGGCTCGAGCCGCTCACGCATCTGGTAGACGACGTCGACCTCGTGCATCTGCAGGCGGGGGACGCGGGCACCCTTGTTGGCCTCGTGCTCGGTCAGCCCTTCGGCCTCGAGGATCCGGAGCGCCTCGCGAACCGGCAGCCGGCTCGCACCGAAGCGCGCCGCCACCTCCTCCTGCCGGATCCGCTCGCCGGGTGCGATGTCGCCGTTCAAGATGGCGTCGCGCAGGTAGTCGGCGACCCGCGCGCTGGCGGCGCCGACGGCAGCGGTGTCGACCGGGAGGGAGCTCGCCGCGCTCATCCGGAACCCGCGGCCCTGGCCCGGTCGTACGCCTTGCCGTTGGGGTAGGAGACCAGCTCGAACTGCATCCCCCACGGTGCCAGGAAGTAGACCCAGCGGTTGCCCTCGGCCGGACCCTTGCTCGCGGTCGGCCCGGCGAGCACGGTCACACCCTGCCCGGCCAGGTAGTCGACCGCGGCGTCGATGTCGTCGACGTACAACGCGACGTGGTGACCGCCGACGTCGCTGTTGCGCGGCGGCACGTCGTGCTGGTCGGGTGCCGAGTAGTCGAAGACCTCGAAGACCGCCTGGTCGCCGCAACGGAAGAAGCGGTTCTCCACGACCTCGGCACGCGGATGGACGTTCAGGTGCTCGCTCATCCAGTCGCCGTCGCTGCGGAACGGGCCCAACGAGTAGAGGTACTCGCACCCCAGCACGTCGACCAGGAACCTGCTCGCCTGCTCGAGGTCCGGCACGGTGAACCCGATGTGGTCCAACCGGCGCAAGCCCGGAATACTCATGGACGTTCCTTTGCGGAGACCCGGTTTATGGATCCAAACACTAAAACATCGGCGCAGCGTCAGTGTCCAGCCTGGAGCCACCAGTAGATATTGGATCCAATCGTGTGTCAGGCTGAGGTCGTACTCGCCGGCGAAGGAACCCCCGATGACCGAGCACCATCGACTCGAGGCCGCTGCACCGTGGGTGGAGCTGGTGGCCACCACCGACGACTGGGACGCGGCCGAGCCCGCGCTGTTGACGACGATGCTGAGCGAGCTCGTCTTGATCAGGACTTTCGAGGAGTACGTCCTCGAGCTGGCGGCTGCCGGCCTGGTCCATGGACCCGCCCACTCCAGCATCGGCCAGGAAGGCGGAGCGGTCGGCTCAGTCCTCACGCTGACCAGCGCGGACTCCGTGAACGGCTCCCACCGTGGTCACCACCAGTTCCTCGCCAAGGCGCTCCACCACGTAGCGCCGAAGGGCATCGACCCGACCGCGGACGTGGCCGACGAGGTGCGTGACGTGCTGCTTCGGACGCTGGCCGAGATCTGTGGTCTCGACCGCGGTTTCAGCCACGGCCGTGGCGGGTCGATGCACCTGCAGCTGAAGGCGGCCGGCGCGATGGGGACGAACGCCATCGTCGGCGGGGGCGTCCCGATGGCCGCGGGGTACGCGTGGGCCAACCGGCAGGCCGGCTCGGACGCGGTCGCCGTGACCTACTTCGGCGACGGGGCGGTCAACATCGGCTCGACCCTCGAGACGTTCAACCTGGCCGCCGCCTGGCGGCTGCCGATCTGCTTCTTCATCGAGAACAACCTGTACGCGGTCTCCACGAACGTGTTCGAGGCGACCGGCGAGCCACGGCTGTCCGCCCGCGGGCCGGGCTTCAACATCGCCAGCTGGAAGGTCGACGGCATGGATGCGCTGGCGGTCTACCTCGCGACGCAGGAAGCAGTCGCGCACATGCGAACCGGCCACGGCCCCACCCTGGTCGAGGCCGACACGTACCGCTACTTCCACCAGAACGGCGCGTTCCCCGGCAGCGCGTTCGGCTACCGCTCGAAGGAGGAGGAGGAGGGCTGGCGTCGGCGCGACCCGGTCACGCAGGTCGCCGACCATCTCGTACGCCGCGGCATCATGAAGCAGTCGGACATCGACGCGACGGTGGCCCGGGCCAAGCAGGCGCTGGCCGAGACCGGTGACGTGTTGCTCGAACCCCTGCCGGGCGGCAAGCCGGGCCAGCGCCAGATCCGGCCGGCGGAGTGGCCGGACCCGGCGTTCGCCGACGTGGGCATCCGTGGCGACCTGCACGAGTTCGCCGACGTACGCCTCGCCGAGGTCGACACCTTCACCGGCGAGGTACAGGAGCAGAAGCTGGTCGACGCCATCGCCGGCGTACTCGGACGACGGATGGAGACCGACGACTCGGTGGTGGTGCTCGGCGAGGACGTGCACCGACTCAACGGCGGGACCAACGGCGCCACCCGCGGCCTGAAGGAGCGCTTCCCCGACCGCGTCCTCGGCACGCCGATCAGCGAGAACGCCTTCTGCGGGCTCGGCGGCGGTATCGCGCTGGACGGCAGGTTCACGCCGGTCGTCGAGCTCATGTACGCCGACTTCATGTGGGTGGCCGCGGACCAGCTGTTCAACCAGATCGGCAAGGCCAGGCACATGTTCGGCGGCGACGGTGAGGTGCCGTTCGTGCTCCGCAGCAAGGTCGCGATGGGCACCGGGTACGGCTCCCAGCACTCGATGGACCCGGCCGGCATCTTCGCCAGCTCGGTGGGTTGGCGGATCGTGGCGCCGACCACCCCGTTCGACTACGTCGGCCTGATGAACAGCGCGCTGAGGTGCAAGGACCCCGTCGTCGTGCTCGAGCACGTCGACCTCTACAACGCGGTCGGGCCGGGTCCGGTAGACGACCTCGACTACTGCCTGCCGGTCGGCAAGGCGGCCATCCGGCGCGCCGGATCCGACGTCACGGTCATCACCTACCTGGGGATGGTCGCCCACGTACTCGAGGCCGTCTCGACGCTGGGCACGGTCGACGCCGAGGTGATCGACCTGCGCTGGCTCGACCGGGCCAGCATCGACTGGGCGACGATCGAGGCGAGCATCCAGAAGACCAACAACGTGCTGATCGCCGAGCAGGGGCCGCGGGGCACGTCGTACGGCGGCTGGCTCGCCGACGAGATCCAGCGGCGCTGCTTCGACTGGCTGGACCAGCCGGTGCAGCGGGTGACCGGCGGCGAGGCGTCGCCGAGCATCAGCAAGGTCCTCGAGCGCGCGGCGATCGCCCAGAGCGACGAGGTCGTCGCCGCCCTGACCGAGATGACGCGGTTCTGATGGCCCGGTTGCTCCGCATGCCGGAGGTAGCGGCGAACGCCACCGAGGCGGTGCTCCAGGAGTGGGCGCTCAAGGAAAGCAGCGCGTACGCGGCGGCCGACACGCTCGCCACGGTCGAGACCGAGAAGGCGGTCGTGGACGTCGAGGCGGAGCAGGCCGGGGTCCTGCTCCGGACCCTGGTCCCGGCCGGCTCACGGGTCGAGGTGGGCGCGCCGATCGCGCTGCTGGGAGACCCGGGAGAACAGGTGGCCGACATCGACGGCCTGCTGGCCGAGCTGGGCGCGACGCACGCTGGAGCCGCGGCCGTTGCCGAGCGTCGGTTGCAGCAGGCGCGGGTCTTCGCCAGCCCGCTGGCCCGACGGCTGGCCCGGGAGGCCGGGCTGTCGGTCGAGCAGCTCGACGGCTCCGGGCCCGGTGGGCGGATCGTTCGCCGCGACGTGGAGACCGCCATCTCCGCGGGTGCGACGACCTCTTCCCAGCCGGATGCCCAGCCGGATGCCCAGCCGTCCTCCGTACCCGGGAAGGCCGCGTTCACCGACAGCCCGCACTCGCGGATGCGTACCGCGATCGCGCACCGGCTGACCGAGAGCAAGCAGACGATCCCGCACTTCTACCTCCGTGGCACCTTGCGGGCCGACCGGCTGCTGAAGCTGCGGGCCGAGCTGAACGAGATCGGCCCGGCCACGATCTCCGTCAACGACCTGCTGATCAAGGCCGCGGCGCGGGCGCACCTGCTGGTCCCGGAGCTGAACGTGATCTGGACCGACGAAGCCGTACGGAGGTTCTCGTCGGTCGACCTGTCGATCGCGGTGGCCACCGAAGGCGGGCTGGTCACCCCCGTGCTGCGCGGCGTCGAGTCGATGTCCGTCTCGTCGGTCGCGGCGAGCACCCAGGACCTGGCCGAGCGGGCCAGGTCGGGCACGCTGCGCCAGCAGGAGATCGACGGCGGCACCCTCACCGTCACCAACTTGGGCATGTTCGGCACCGAGGAGTTCGCCGCGATCATCAACCCGCCGCAGGCAGCGATCCTCGCGGTCGGAGCGGCTCGGCGCGAGCCGGTCGTCCGGAAGGACAAGCTGAAGGTGGGGACGGTGCTCCGGGTGACGCTCTCGGTCGACCACCGCGCCGTGGACGGTGTGCTCGCGGCCCGGTGGATGGCGGCGTTCACGTCCGTCGTCGAGCACCCGGTGCAGATCCTCGCCTGACCGG
>WHTB01000059.1 GCA_009379735.1 Propionibacteriales bacterium | reverse complement strand
GGTCGATGTATCCGTCGGCCTCGTTGAAGTCGCCGTCGTTGTCGAAGTCGTAGCGGTCCCACACGTCGAAGTCCGCCAGCTGCTCGGCGATCTCGGCCTCGGTGCGGCCGGCCGCCACCTGGTCGGCCACCCACTGGTTGACGCCGTCGCGGACCAGCTGCCAGGTGTTGCTGCAGACACTGCCGGCGCACGGGAAACCGTCACTGCGGCCGTAGCGCGCCTCGTTGAACCGGACCTTGACCCAGTCGGTCACCAGACCGTCCACGCTGTAGCGGCCCGAGGACTGCTTCTCGTAGTAGGTCTTGACCGACTCGACGTCGGCGCCCTCCTTGAAGTACATGTCCTGGTAGTGCTCGCGATCGTAGTCCGCCTGCCAGACCGTCGCGTTGTCCTTGGTGCGGTCGGGCTCGGGGATCGCATTGTGCAGCGGGCCGTCGAACGTCGTCGGGCCCGGCGTCGTCGGGTCGGTGTCCTGGTCGGGGTAGTCCGGGTGCCGCTCGTTGCCGAACTCCGCCACGATCACGAAGATGTTGTCGGTCTTCTCCCGGGCCAGCTCGACGTACTGGTCCTCCGTGTCCTGGCCGCGTTGGGCCGCACGGCCACGCTCGTTCCTGGCCGCGCCTGCCTGCTGGCCGTCGGACACCTTGACGACGGTGCTCGGGCCACGCTTGACGGCCTTCGCCTCGCCGTTCAAGACCATGGTGAGCGCCTGCTCGCGCAGGGCCCGACGCTTCTCCTCTGCCGGGTTCGGCAGCTCGTCGCCCTGGGCCTGGTGGGCCGTCTGGGCCTCGGGTGCTGCTACGGGGGCGTCCGCCTCCGGAACGGCCTGGACCGAGGGAGCCCCGAGGGACGCTCCCAGTCCGACCGCCAGGGTCAGGCCGAACAACCTGACTGCTGACTTGCGCACAGTTCCTCCATTTTGCTGAGCCGCGTCCGGACCGCCATCAACCCCGCTCTCCGGACGCGGCCGTACGGAAAACGGCCACAAACTCGCTCACTGTGACATCGCGCACCCGACCTGGGCAAGGCGCGCGGTGTCCCTCCAACCCGGTCCGTGGGGCGCCGAGCGCTGGCTCGACGCCCCACCGACCGGTTACCGCCTCACTCCGCCCGCGGTGGGCTGACCTCGACCAACGCGCCGGTGTTGCCGCGCATCGCCCGCTTCACCGTGATCGTGGTGCCGTACGCAACGCCGTCGTCCTTCGGGTTGCCGGAACCGAGCACCGTGCTGCCGAAGCCCTCGAAGCCGTCGTACTTCTCGTTCGGGCTACCGTCCGGGTTGACGACTCGCGTGGTGTACGGCTGCACGCCACGCGAAGGCACGACGGTCGACGCGTCGATGTCTCGCCAGAAGAACAGGTCTTGGCCCTGGTCGCCTGCGCCTTCGTGGACCTCGATGCCGGGGAACCATCCCAGGCTGTCCGTGAACATCGACACCGCCGGCTGCGCCGGGAAGTCCGTGCAGTACTCGCTGAACGGCTCCCCCGTTGCCTCGAGACACTCCGTGAACGGGTACGTCGGGCCCAGCCCGAACGTCGCGTTCGACGACTGCGGACGCGAAGGGAGGTTGTCCAGGGGCGACGGGTCCTTCACCGCTGCCTCGCCGGTGCGGCGCAGCGGGTCGAAGTGGCTGTCGACGATGAGCAGGCCGCCCTTGCTGCCCCAGCTCGGCAGCGCCGTGCTGTTGGCCGTCACGTGGTTGGTGACGTTCATGCCGTCGCCGTAGGTCGTGTCGCGGTACGACACCAGCAGGCCGGGGGCGTTGTACTTGACCTTCTGCACCTTCCACGAACCGTCGCGCTGGTAGGTGGAGTCGTAGGCGTACTTCAGGCCCTCGTCGAAGCCGTCGAAGTTGCGCCACTCGACCACGTAATACTGCGCCTTGACCTGCGTGCCGCTGTCGATCCGCCACCCCTCGCCGGAGGTGTCGGTGAACGTGCCCGGCGTGAGCGTCCAGCCGGCGTTGCCGGACTCGACGTCGTCGCTCCAGACCGTCTCGGTGCCGTTGGTCACCGCGAAGTCGTCGGCGAACCAGCCGCGCTCGACGAACGCCGCGTCGGTGGCTTCGCGGAGCCGCACCTGGACGGTCGTCCCGGCGTACGGCGTCAGGTCGACGTAATCGTGTCGCCAACCCTCCGACGAGCCGGTCAGGCCGTACTTCTTGCCGCCGTAGTCGGCGAGCCGGCCGTTCGGGTCGGGGTAGCCGTCGGGCGTGGACACCTCCGTGCCGGCCTCGTCGAAGACCTTCTGCTCGGTCCACGTCGCGCCGCCGTCGGTCGACACCTCGACGAACCCGTAGTCCCAGTCCGCCTCGATGATGTAGTTGTTCCACATCCAGAACCTCAGGTCGGTGCCCGCGGGCACCGCGACCTCGCGGGACAACCTGACGTCCGCCCAGTCCTGGTCGTTGCCCGACCACCACATGCCGGTGCCGCTGTGCGGGTCGGCCAGGTGGATCGTCTTGTCGGGCAGGTTGACGATGATGCCGTCCTCGTCGCCCCGCTGCGGGCGGGAGTTCTGGCCCACCTTCACGGTGCGCTTGTCGTCGCCCGGGTTGATCTGCACGGGGTCGGCCCAGCCGAGCACCCACTTGTCCCACAGGCCCATGTGCGTCGGCATCGACTGGAAGATCGGCCCGGAGTGCGAGCCGGAGGCCATCAGGTCCCAGAAGTCGAGGTCGGAGTCGGCGTTACCCGAGGTGTCGTACAGGTCCGGCAGACCGAGGTCGTGCCCGTACTCGTGCGCGAAGACGCCGACGCCGGAGTCCTCGGGCTGCACGATGTAGTTGGAGATCTTGAAGTCGGTGCCGGGGATCGTGGCACCACCGGTGACCGAGGACGAGTGCGCCCAGATGGAGTAGACGCCTTCGGCGCCGCCGCCGCCGGACTTGTCCTCACCGGCGTGCACGAGCACCAGGTGGTCGACGACGCCGTCCGGCTCGTTGATGTTGCCGTCGCCGTCCCGGTCGGCCTGGTCCTCCAGGTCGTAGTCGGCCCACGGGAAGTCGGGCTCCGCGGCGGCGAGCGCGGCGACAGCGTCGGTCGCCAGCGTGCCGGCACCGCCGGGGTTGTCCGGGTGGCCCTGCATGCCCTGCGGCGCGCCGGCAACCCACTGACCCTGGTCGTCCTGGAAGCAGCGGGTCGCGCCGTACCAGGCCTCGGAGTGCCCGACCTCGACCCACGGGGTCGCCTCACCGGTCACCGTGTAGGCGCCGTGCGACATCTCCTCGTACATGCTCTTCATGGTGAAGCCGGACATGTCGATGCCCGGCTGGCCGTCCGGACCGGTGAGGTCCGGGCGCACCCGCTCGGTGATGCCCTCGTCGGTGTAGAGCATCCGGTTGAAGAACTCGGGCGAGAAGTCGTCGACCCACATGGTGTTGTTGTCGGCGTGGCTCGCCTGTGCGGGGTCCGGGATGTTGTTGTGCAAGGGGCCGTTCTGGACGGTGCCCTGGACGCAGGTCCGATCCTCAGTGACGGTGGCCGGGACCATGGTGCCGGTGAAGTCGTCGTTCGCCTGGTCGTTGAACTCCACCAGGATCGTCAGCAGCTTGGCCTCGAGCGTCGACGGTGCCTGCTTGAAACGTTCCTTCTTAACCTGTTTCGGGCTCTTGCCGGTCCGCAGCGCCTCGGCCTCGACGGAGGCCAGCTGCCTGGCCGTCACGGGGTTGCCCTGGGTGAACTTGCGGTCCACCTCGTGCGCCTGCTCGAGCCCGGTGGTCGCCACCTGCTCGGGAGCCCTGACCTTGCCGCTGCCCTTGACCGGGACGGCCTTGCCCTCGCTCTGCGCCTCGAAGCGTGGTGCGACGTAGTTGATGTAGTGCTCGGAGTCGCCGATTACGGCGTCCGCGCGGTCACCCATCTCCACGGACGCAGACGTCACGCCCTGACCTGACGCGGCCACACCGGTGGCTGCCAGAGCAAGGGCGGGAACGACTGCGGCTATGCGGAAACGGGAGACACCAAATCTGCGGTGCGACATTGTTCCCCTTTCGAACCCGGTGTCCCCGAGTGAGGCTCCGGTGCCCGACGATCGGCCGATTGGCACCCGGAGCAACGGTCTCGCTACTGAGCGAGCACCGCCGAGGCTGAGCGTCGCACCGCGACTGCGGAACAACAAGATGCGACACTCGCCCCGTTATGAACTCGTGACCCCGTCTCCGAGCACGGCACGCCCGATCAGAGCC
This sequence comes from Propionibacteriales bacterium, assembly GCA_009379735.1. Classification (GTDB taxonomy): domain Bacteria; phylum Actinomycetota; class Actinomycetes; order Propionibacteriales; family Nocardioidaceae; genus WHTB01. The sequence goes on along the minus strand of WHTB01000059.1, from coordinate 13,997 downwards.
GGGAAACGGGCTGCCATCGCGACGAGGTTGCGCATCTGTCCGGAATCCTCGCGTCGAGGTTGCGCGTATGTCCGCGGCACCCCAGACATACGCGCAACCTCGGCGCGAAGGATGTGAGGGTTGCGGCCGCTCAGCCGAGGACGGCGGTCCGGGCAGTCTCGAAGGCGGACACGCAGGTGCGTACGTCGTCCTCGCTGTGAGCTGCCGAGAGCTGGACCCGGATGCGTGCCTTCCCCTGCGGGACGACGGGATACGAGAACGCGATCACGTAGACGCCGGCAGCCAGCATCGCGTCGGCGACGTCGGCGGCCTGCCGCGCACCGTCCGCACCGGGGAACATCACCGGCGTGATCGGGTGGGTGCCGGGGAGCAGGTCGAAGCCGGCCCCGGTCATCAGCGAGCGGAACAGCTCGGTGTTGCGGCGCAGCGTCGCCCGCGCCTCCCCCGAGCTCGCCACCAGGTCCAGCGCGGCCATCGACCCGGCGGCGACCGTCGGGGCGACGGCGTTCGAGAAGAGGTACGGGCGGGACCGCTGCCGGAGCAGGTCGACGATCTCGCGGTGCGTGCTGACGTACCCACCGGAGGCGCCGCCGAGCGCCTTGCCGAGGGTGCCGGTGAGGATGTCGACCCGGTCCATCACGCCGAACAGCTCAGGCGTTCCGCGGCCGCCGTCGCCGACGAAACCAACGGCGTGGGAGTCGTCGACCATGACGAGCGCGTCGTACTCCTCGGCCAGGTCGCAGATCTGGTCGAGCGGCGCGTAGAAGCCGTCCATCGAGAACACCCCGTCGGTGACGATCACCCGCCGCCGCGCGCCGGCGGCCGCCTTCAGCTGGGCCTCGAGGTCGGCCAGGTCGGCGTTCTTGTAACGGAAGCGCTGTGCCTTGCAGAGCCGGATGCCGTCGATCAGCGAAGCGTGGTTGAGCTCGTCGGAGATGACCGCGTCCTCGGCGCCGAACAGCACCTCGAAGATCCCGCCGTTGGCGTCGAAGCAGGACGAGTACAGGATCGTCGCCTCGGTCCCGAGGAACTCAGACAGCTGGGCCTCGAGCGCGATGTGCAGGGTCTGCGTGCCGCAGATGAAGCGGACGCTCGCCATCCCGAATCCCCACTCCCGCAAGGCATCGGCGGCGGCTGCCACGACGGTCGGGTGGTCAGCGAGCCCGAGGTAGTTGTTGGCGCAGAAATTGATCGCCGCGGCCTTGGCGGTCGTCACATGGGCGGACTGCGGTGAGGTGAGCTCACGCTCGTTCTTGTACAGGCCGGCGGCGCGGATCTCCGCCAGCGTCGCGGCGATCTCGTCCTTGGTCGATCCGTACATGCGGGTGCTCTCCCTCGGTGATCGGTGGACTGCTCAGCTCCAGTCGAGGACTACCTTGCCGCACGCACCCGAACGAGCGGCGTCGAAGCCCTGCTGCCACTTCTCGGCCGGGAAGCGGTGGGTGATGACCGACCGCACCGCCTCGCGCAGGGTCGCCGACGTCTGCAGCATCGAGCTCATCGAGTACCAGGTGTCGTACATCTCCCGGCCATAGATGCCCTTGATCGTGATCATGTGCGTGATGACGCGGCCCCAGTCGATCGGGAACGGGTCCTGCGGCAGCCCGAGCATCGCCACGCGGGCACCGTGGTTGAGGTTGTCGAGCATCTCCTCCATCGCCTGCGGGCTGCCCGACATCTCCAGGCCGATGTCGAAGCCCTCCTTCATGCCCAGCTCGGCCTGCGCGTCGGCGAGCCGGCGCTGCGCGACGTTGACGACCAGGTCCGCCCCGGCGTTGCGGGCAAGGTCGAGCCGGTAGTCGCTGATGTCGGTCACGACGACGTGGCGCGCGCCGACATGCCGCGCGATCGCCGCCGCCATCACCCCGATTGGCCCGGCGCCGGTGACGAGGACGTCCTCGCCGGCCAGCGGGAAGCTGAGCGTCGTGTGCACGGCGTTGCCCAGCGGGTCGAAGACTGCGCCCAGGTCGGGGTCCATGTCGTCGGGCTGCACCCAGACGTTGCTCGCGGGGATCACCACATAGTCGGCGAACGCACCGTCGCGGTTGACGCCGACGCTGCTGGTACGGATGCACACGTGCCGCCGGCCCGCCCGGCAGTTGCGGCAGCTGCCGCATACGACGTGGCCCTCGCCGGACGCCTTCTGGCCGACCTCGACCTCCGTGACGCCCTCCCCGAGCCCGACGATCTCACCGAAGAACTCGTGCCCGAGGACGAGCGGCGGCTTGACGACGGTGGCGGCCCAGTCGTCCCACTGCTCGAGGTGCAGGTCGGTGCCGCACAACCCGGCCCGCTCGACCCGGATCTTCACCTCGCCGGGACCGGAAACCGGCTCCGGGCGCTCCACCAGCTGCAGCCCGGGACCCGCCGACTGCTTCACCAACGCCCGCACGCGTCCGCCTTCCTCACCATCGGTTGTCGCAGCCGATCGTAGGCGCCCCTTACTCACTAGGAGCAGAGTGCGGTGTCCAGCAACGCGTCGACAGCGTCGTCAAGGCCGCCGGTGAAGTCCGGCGTGGTCGAGACTGTGACCTGCCGCGTCCCGTCCTCGGTGGTGAACGACCATGACTCGAAGGCGAGGGCGTCGCCGTCGTTGCCGTACGCGCGGACCCCGCACGACGTGTCCCGCCGGCGCAGCCCGAGTCCGTAGGTCCCGCCGTCGACACCGGCCGTCTTCATCTCGTCCAGCAGGTCGCCGGGCAGCAGCCGACCGCCGAGCAGCGCGGCGAAGAACCGGTTGAGGTCCGCGGTCGTTGAGATCATCTCGCCGGCCGCGCCCATCACCGACGGGTTCATCTCGGTGTAGTCGACGAGCCGCAGCTCGTCGTCCCGCATGATCGGCACGTAGCCGTGCGGGTGCGGACCACGGATCCGCGTCGAGGTCCCCGGCACCGACGTGCCAGAAAGCCGCAGGGGCCGGATGATCCGGCGCTCGATCTCCTCGCCGTATGTCCGACCCGTCACCTCCTGCACGATCTGGCCGAGCAGGAGGTAGTTGGTGTTCGAGTACGAGAACGCCGAGCCCGGTGGCTCGAACGTCGGCGGGTGAGCGACCGCGCGCTCCACCAGCTCGGCCGGTGTCCAAGTCCGCCACCGGTTGTCAAGGAACTCAGGACCCGGCGGCATCGGCAGCGTACGTACGACGTCGTACACACCACTGGTGTGGTTGAGCAGCTGACGCACCGTGATGAGGTCACCGTCGGGTACGGCACCGGGCAGCCACTCCTCCACCGGGTCGTCGAGCCGCAGCCGGCCCTTGTCGGCCAGCTGCAGCACAACCGTCGACAGGAACGTCTTCGTGATGCTGCCCGCGCGGAACCGTCCTGGAGCCGGGACCTCCCTCACAGTCCCCAGCTCGGCGACGCCGCTCGCGCCCCGCCAGGTGCCGTGCTCGTCCCGCACCTCCGCCAGCGCGCCCACGGCGCCGGCCGCGACGACCGCGTCCAATCCCTGCTGCAGCTCGCTACGGTCCGGCTGTTCCGCCGTGGCCGCCACCGCGACCCCCGATGTCGCCAGTACGGCCACGGTGGCCGCCGCCAACGCCCCATGCAGTCTCATCCTGGATGCCCTTCCTCGTCAGAACGTGAGGGTCAAGCGTGCGTCGGCGAGTCGGGCGCTCACATCAGGTGACGGCCTGGTTCGACCCTGGTCCAGCCCCTTAGACCCCGGCGGGCCGGACCATGATCTTGACGTGCTGGTCGGCTGGGTCGGGCGCCAACGCGTCGGCCACGTGGTCCAGGTCGACCCGGCCGGTCACCAGGCCGTCGAGGTCCACCTGACCGCGGACGGCCAGCCAGATCGCGGTCGGCCAGGTGTTGGAGTAGCGGAACGTGCCGGTCAGTGAGATCTCCCGGTTCTGCAACAGCGTTACCGGCAGCGTCACCTCGTCGGCGCCCATGCCGACCAGCACCGCTGACCCACCGGCCCGCACCGCACCTACACCCGACATCACGGCCGCAGGCACTCCCGAGCAGTCCACGAACACGTCTGCCGACACGAGGTCCGAGCCGCCCGGCTCGAGCGTCGCGGTGGCCCCGAAGGCCACGGCCAGCTCCCGATGGCGCGCGTCGACGTCGGTCACCACGATCTCGGCCGAACCGAGCGCACGCGCGACCTGGACCACCAGCAGCCCGATCGGGCCGGCGCCCGCCACCAGCACAGTGCAGCCCGCTCGCACGCCGCCCTTGCGGCAGGCCCAAAGCGCCACCGACAACGGCTCGATCAGCCCCGCAGCGTCGTCGCTGATCACGTCCGGGACGGCGTAGGCGAAGTCGGACGGCACGACGACGTACTCGCAGAACGCGCCATCGACCGGCGGCGTCGCGAAGAACCGGACGTCGGGACACAGGTTGTAGGTGCCGCGGCGGCAGACCGCGCAGCGCCCGCACGGGATGCCCGGCTCCACCGACACCCGCACCCCGAGCAACTCCTCGGCCACGCCCGCACCGACTCCGACAACGACACCGCCCGCCTCGTGGCCGAGCACCAGCGGTTCACGCACGATGTGGTCGCCGATCCGGCCGTGCCGGTAATAGTGCGTGTCGGACCCGCAGGAGCCGACAGAACCGACCTGCACCAGCACGTCACCTGGCCCGGGTGCGGGCACCGGACGCTCCTCGACCCGGAGGTCGCCGGGCGCGTGCAGCACACTCGCCCGCATCGTGTCGGGGACTGCCATGCGGCTCAGCGTACGGCGGTCAGCTCCAGCAGGCTCATGCTCGGCATCGGCAGGCTGAACGCGACCACCACCCGCCCGTCCGGCCCGGCCACCACCTCGCCCGCCGGCGCCAACGAGTCGAGCCGGTCTGCGTCCCGCAGCGTCTCCCACTGCTGGTCGGTCGGCCAGGCCTGGTCGTCGTCGCGCAGCCGGCCCCACACACCCGGCACGTTGGAGTGGTCGGCATCGACGCGGTGGTGGGCGAGGGAGTACGTCGCACCGGGCACCAGTCCGTCGACCTGCACGGCGACCTCACGCGCCAACGGCTCCGAGCCGTCTGCCTTGGTCTGGTCGAGCGTCATGTTCCAGGCAAGCACCGAGACCACGCCGTCCTCGGTGCGCGTGCCGATCGCCTCCACCAACGAGCCGGCACCGTCGCCGGCCAGCGCCACCGGCAGCCGGGTCTCCCCCAGCCGCTCCAGCATCGCCAGCGCCCACCAGCGCGGCTTGCGCAGCTCGCCCACCGTGCGCAGCCCGAACCCCCCGTGCAGCAAGGCCGGCGGGCGGCCCAGCTCCTCGAAGTGGTCGGACACCACCCAGTACGACAGGGCCTCGATCCGGTCCATCGCCGACGCCATCCCACGCAGCAGGAAGACCCCGGAGAACACCGCGTCGCTGATCTCGTTGAAGTGCGTGGGCGTGACACCCCACTCGGTCCACCAGATCGGCGTGCCGGCTCGGCCGTGCCGCTCCAGCGCCGGCCGGAGGTCCAGCGGCGGGCTGCCGTACGTGTGGGTCGAGAGGAAGTCCAGCGGTGCGCCCGACGCGTCGACATGGGCCAGCGTCTCCTCCACCCAGCCGGCCGCCGCGGACGCGGGACCGCCCACCACCAGCCGGTCGTCAACCGAGCGGACGGCCGCCGCCGAGACGTCGTACAGCCGCATGTACTCCGCCGGGGTCCCCGACCAGAACACCCCCAGGTTGGCCTCGTTCCAGACCTCGAACGACCACTCGGTCACCACCTCCTCGCGGCCGTAGCGGTCGACCAGGTGCTGGGTCAGGTCACGCACCAGGTCGTGCCAGCGCTGCCAGTCCTTCGGCGGCGAGACGATCGCCCGATAGTCGAAGACGGTCGTGTCCGGGTCGCTGGCCAGGTCCCTGGGCATGTACGAGATCTCGACCACTGGGTACAGGCCGAGCGAGCGGAGGTGGTCGTAGACGCGGTCCACCGCGGTGAAGTCGTGCACCGGCTCGCCGTCGACCTCGCGGTACACGGCGTTGTCGTCGCAGAGGATAGCGTGGGCGCGCACCGTACGCACGCCGAGCTCGTCGTGCGCGGCCCGGAGCGCGGCCGTCAGCTCCGCACCGACCACCCGGCCGCCCGTCGTGTCGGTCGAGAGGGCGTGCGACAGGTGCTCGCTGCCAATCATCGGCCGCCACGGCCGGGCCAGCTCACCGAGGTCGGACCCGGCGTCCACGGCCACCGTCACGTCGCCGGCCTCGGTGGTCGGAGTCGCCGACACCCGATCCGACGGCTTCCCTTCGGCACCGACGTCGGACAGCGTGGCCACGGCGTACCAGCGCTCGCGCCCCGGCTCTCCGGTGGTGTCGGCGTACGGCGGATGCGGCACCGCGAGTACGTCACGGCCGGCGTGGTCGAGCTGGTGCAGCTCGCCGTCGGCGGAGTCCGCGACGTACACCTGGTAGCCGACTGCTCCCGGGACGGCGTCCCAGGTCAGCGTCACCTGGGCGCCTCCCGCCACGGCGGTGACGCCGGACGGCGGCGCCAGCTCCGGGGCCGCGCCGATCGCGGCCTCGCCACTGCGGAGCCCGATCCGCTCCTCCCAGTCGGTGCGTGCGTCGGTACCCATCAGCGCTCCCCGTATCTGTTCGACTGTGCTTTCGATGGAATCTCGTCGCCGAGCTCGACCGCCAGCCGGTCGAGCTCGGCCCGAAGGGTGCTCAGGTCGTCGGCGTACGCCGGGTCGTCGTGCACGGAGTGCATCTCCTGCGGGTCGCGGTCCAGGTCGAACAGCTCCCACTCGGGCGGCGTCTCCTCTGCCGACGCACCCGGCTGACCACACCCCGAGCCGTAGTAGTGCACGAGCTTGCGGTCGCGCGTACGCACGCCCCGGTGCGCCGCCACCCGGTGGATGCCGTCGAGGTGCTCCCAGTAGCGGTAGTAGGCCGACGTCCGCCAGCCGGCCTGCTCGGCGGTGTCACCGGTGAGCAGCGGCACCATCGAGCGACCCTGCATCCGCGGGTGCGCCTCGACGCCGGCCAGGTCGAGCACCGTCTGCGCGATGTCGACGTTGAGCACCAGCGCATCGCTCACCGAGCCGAGCTCGACCAGTCGCGGGTAGCGCAGCACGAACGGCATCTGCAGCGACTCGGTGTACATGAAGCGCTTGTCGTACCACCCGTGCTCGCCGAGGAAGAAGCCCTGGTCCGACGTGTAGGCGACGACCGTCTCTTCGGCCTGTCCGGTCGCGTCGAGGTGGTCGAGCAGCCGGCCGACGCCCTCGTCGACGGCGACGACACAGCGCAGGTAGTCGAGGAGGTAGCGCCGGTACGCCCAGTGCGCGTACGCGGTGGGGTCCAGGCCCGCCGGCGGCTCGGCCTTGAGGTCCTCGGCGTTGAGGTCACGCGCCACCCGCATCCGTGCGTTCCGGGCGGCGGAGGCACGGTGCCGGTAGTCGTCGAAGAACGTCGGGGGCACGTCGAGCGCGACGTCGTCGAACAGGTCGGCGTGCCGCGCGGCCGGCTGCCAGGGCCGGTGCGGTGCCTTGTGCTGGACCAGCAGACACCAGGGCGCTGCAGGGTGGGCGCCCTGGTGGTGCCGGAGCCAGTCGAGCGACAGGTCGGTGATCAGGTCGGTCGCGTAGCCGCGCCGCCGCTGGGACCCGCCGTCCATGGTGAGGAACTCAGGGTCGTGGTACGCGCCCTGGTCCGGGAGCACCTCCCAGTGGTCGAAGCCCCGGGGGTCATGCACGCCGTGCCCGAGATGCCACTTGCCGATCAGGGCGGTGCGGTAGCCCGCCTCCCGGAGCAGGCCCGGGAAGACGGGCTGTCGCGCGTCGAACTCGGTCGACAGCGTGGTCACGCCGTTCACGTGGTTGTAGGTGCCGGTGAGGATCGCCGCCCGGCTCGGCGAGCACAGTGAGTTCGTGCAGCCGCAGGCGTCGAACCTGATGCCCTCCGCCGCGATCCGGTCGATCTGCGGCGTCACCCGGTGCGGGCCGCCGTAGCAGCCGACGGCGTTCGCCGCGTGGTCGTCGGCGACCACCAGCAACAGGTTCGGTGGGCGCCCCGACTCCGACCCACTCACTGGTGCGGGTATGGGATCGGTCACTTGATACCGGTCATCGCGATGCCCTGCATGATGTAGCGCTGCAGCGCCAGGAAGATCGCGATCACCGGGATCACGACGACGACCGCGCCGGCGAGCAGCAGACCGTACTTCGTGGCGTTCTGGCCGGTCGCGTACAGCGCCAAAGCGACCGGCAGGGTGTACTTGTCCTCGGTCTGCGCTACCACCAACGGCCACAGGAAGTTGTTCCACGACGTCAGGAACGTCAGGATCCCGAGAGTCGCCATGGCGGGACCGCACAGCGGCATGATCACGCTGGCGAAGATGCGAAGCTCGCCTGCCCCGTCGATACGGGCCGCCTGGATCAGCTCGTCGGGAAGACCCATGATGAACTGACGCATCAGGAACACCCCGAACGGCCCAGCCATGAACGGCAGGAAGATGCCGGGCAGTGTGTTGGTCAGCTCGAGGTTGGACGTCAGCACGAACAGCGGGACGAAGGTCACCACACCCGGCACCATCAGCGTCATCAGCACCAGTGCAAAGATCACCCGCTTGCCCGGGAAGTCGAGCTTGGCCAGCGCGTACCCCAGCATCGCCCCGAAGACCACGTTGCCGACGGTCACCGCCAGCGCGACGAGGGTCGAGTTGAGGAAGTACGTCGGGAAGTCCAGCCGGGTGAAAAGGAGCTCGTAGTTCTCGGTGGTGACGGTCTCGGGCCACCAGGTCGGCGGCACCGCGACCACCTCGCTATCCGGCTTGAAGGACGAGATCGCCATCCATGCGAATGGGACCAGCATCAGCGCGAGGCCGAGGCCGAGAACCAGCCAGAGCCACCACGGTGTGCGGCGGTCGTCTCGGCCGCGGTCGGCTGGCACCGGGGCATCAGCGGCCACCCCGGCCGCCGGCGTCATCGTCGTCGTCATCGGGTGGTCACCTCAGTCCTTGGACCGCAGCAGCCGGAACTGCGCGGCCGTCAGCAGTACCACCGCGAGGAACAGCAGGTAGCTGGCCGCGGACGCGAGGCCGTAGTTGCCGAAGCTGAACTGGTCGTAGGTGAAGTACGACACCGAGCGGGTCGCGTCGAGCGGTCCGCCGTGCGTCATCACATAGGCCTCCTCGAAGAACTGCAGGTAGCCGATGCCGGTGATCACCGCACCGAACAGCAGGGTCGGCCGCAGCATCGGCAAGGTGATGTGCCGGAACCTCTTCCACCCTCCGGCCCCGTCGACCTCGGCCGCCTCGTTCATCTCCTTCGGGATGGTCTGCAGCCCGGCCAGGAAGATCACCATCAACGCACCGAAGTTGCGCCACACCGACATCAGGGCCACCGACGGCAGCGCCAGGGCCGTGCTGTCGAGCCAGCCCGGACCGGCGATGCTGACCCAGGACAGCACGGTGTTGAACAGCCCGCCGTCTTCGCGGTAGAGGAACTTCCAGACCACGGAGACCGCGACGATGCTGGTGATGACCGGCAGGTAGTAGCCGACCCGGAAGAAGCCCCGAAGCCGGGTGATCCGGTTCAGCCCGACGGCGATCGCCAGCGCGATGCCCATTGTCAACGGAACACCGAGCACGACGTACAGCACGGTGTTGAAGGCCACCTTGCGGAACAGCGGGTTCCCGATCAGGTCCAGGTAGTTGTCCACCCCGACGAACGACACCGCGAACGGTGTCCGCATGTCGGCGCTGCGGATGTCGGTGAAGCTCATCCCGAAGCTGGCGAGCACCGGACCGGCGGTGAACACCAGGAACAGCGCCATGAACGGCAGCGCCAACACCCACGCGGCGACCGCTTGGCGGCCGCGCGTGGGGTCGACGCTCCGGGACGGGGTAGCCGTGGCCACGTGGATCAGAGGCCGGTGCCGATGGAGCTCGCCTGGCTCTGCATGTTCGCCACCGCGTCGTCCACCGGGCTCGCGTCCTTCACCGCCTTCTCCACCTCTGAGTCGATCACCGAGGCGACCTGCTCCCACGTCGGCACGGCCGGCGGCGCGTTGGCGGAGTCGAGCTGCGCACCGAACACCTGCAGCCGCTCGTCATCGGCGAGCTTGCCGGTCTCCCACGCCTCCTGGACGGCCGGCAGGTCACCGAGCGTCGTGTACCAGTCCTGCTGCACGTCCGGCTGGGACATCCACTGCACGAACTTCCAGGCGCTGTCGCGGTTGTCGGAGTCGGCGAACACCGCGAGGTTTCCGCCGCCGACGAACGACGTGCCCGGTGCCTCGTCCTTGCCCGGGATCGGAGCGACGGCGTACTGCTCCGGCTTCAGGCCGGCGTCCTCCACCAGCCCGGTGAACCACGGTCCGGAGATGAACGAGCCGTACGTGCCCTTGGCGAAACCGTTCTCCAGCTCACCGGGGTCGAGCAGGCGGTCCTGGCTCAGCCCGTCGGCGAAGAAGGTCTTGTAGTACTCCAGACCCTCGACCATCTCGGGCGAGTCCAGGGTGTACTCGGTGCCGTCGTCGTTGGTGATCGTCGCTCCGTTGGACCAGGCGAAAGGCAGGGCCGACTGCCAGGACCCGGCCTGGCCGGGCTGCAGGCTGATGCCGTATTCGGCACCGCCCTTGGCCTGGAGGTCGGCGGCGAACTTGGTGAGCTCGTCCCAGGTCTTCGGTGGCTCGGACCAGCCGGCCTTCTCGGCAAGGTCGGTGCGGTAGTAGAGCACCCGGGTCTCGACGTACCACGGGACGCCGTACGCCGTGTCGCCGACGACCGTCGACCCCCACGCGCCCGGGAAGAAGTCGCCTTCCTCGACGATGCCCTCAGGCGTCGGGTCGAGCCCGCCGGACTCGGCGAACTCGCCCATCCAGGTGGTGCCGATCAGGCTCACGTCGGGGGTCTCTCCGGCGGCGATCGCGTTCGCGATCTTGTCGTGCGCGCCGTCCCACGGCACCGCGGTCACCTTGACCTCGGCGTCGGGGTTGTCCTCGTTGAACGCCTTGGCGAACTCGCCGAGCTTCTCCCCCTCGGTGCCCATCGCCCAGACCTCGATCGAGCCCTCGGCCGGGCCTTCGGCGATGGCCTTGCTGTCCTCGGCCTTGTCGCCTCCTCCGCCACCGTCGTCCGACCGGCCGCAGCCGACCAGGACCAGGCTGGCGGCGACGAGGACCGCCGCCGTACGCGCTGCTGTGCTCAAGCTCTTGCGGGGCCTCATGCGGGTTCCTCCTGGTGGTGGGCACAGCTGGACCTCACGACCAGCTGCGTGGGGAGTACGTCGTGGCGCGGCTCGCGCTGCTCGCCGCGGATCAGCTCGTCGAGATGGCGGGCGGCCTGCATGCCGAGCTCGCGCATCGGCTGGCGGACCGTGGTGAGGCCGGCGTACCGGGCCGCCATCACGTCGTCCCAGCCGGTCACGGCGACCTGACCGGGTACGTCGATCGCCTCCTTGCGGAGCTCGGTGAGGACGCCAAGGGCCAGCTCGTCGTTCGCACAGACCAGGGCGTCCAGTAGCCCAGCAGCGACAAGCCGGTGGGCGGCGCTCGCCCCGGCGTCCTCACCGAAACCTTCGGGTCGCACCTGCTCGAGCGACGCGCCGCGGGCATTGGCGACGACCGACTCGACCCCCTGCCAGCGCTCGGCGATGTCGGGAGCGGTCGCCGGGTCGCCCACGAAGCAGAACGAGCGACGGCCGTCGTCAAGCAGGTGCTGGGCCAGCGCCGCAGCACTGGCGGTGTTCTCGGCGTTGACCGACTCGACGTCGCCGACCCGTGGGCGGGCCAGGAGTACGACCGGAAGGCCGCGGGCCGCGATCTCGCCGACCACCTCGTCGGTGACCGTACGGCCGAACAGCACGAGCCCGTCGACCCGGCCGGCGAGGTCGTGCACCATCGCGGGTGCGGCGTCGCGGCCGTGGGTGGACAGGATCAGCACGGACCTGCCGAGCTCGGCCGCGACCTCCTCGTAGCCCAGCAGGACCTCGGCGTAGAACGGCCCGGACAGGTCGGGGAACACGATGCCGTTGGCGGCGTGCCGGCGCTCGGCCAGCGACCGGCCGAGCTGGCTCGGGGTGAACTTCAGGTCGGTCACCGCGTTCAGCACCCGGTCGCGGGTGCTGGGGCTGACGTTGTCGTGCTTGCGGAGCACGCGCGAGACCGTCGCAATCGAGACACCGGCCTGCTTGGCCACGTCGCGAATCGTCGGCACGGGGGCTCCTTCGTGGGACCGGCTATGAAACCGGTTACATTTGGCCTAACCTTGGTCGGCATGGATCCGGATGTCAAGCCCACCTCACCACTGCCGGACGGCTGGTCGGCGCTGGCCGGGCGATCCAGCACGTTGCTGCGGGAGACGCAGGACGAGGGTGGCGGCTGGCCGGCCAGCCCGACGTTCCCGCCGTACGGCTTCTGCTGGTTCCGCGACGGGTCGTTCGTGGCCGAGGGCGCGAGCGCGTCCGGCCTGCTGCCGGAGGCCGACCGGTTCAACGCGTGGTGCGCCGACGTGCTGAAGCGCGAGCGACCGGCTGTCGACGCGGTGGTCGACGCGGTCGCCGCCGGCACGGACCTGGCCGACTCCAACTACCTCCCGGCGCGCTATGCCATCGACGGCACCCGGCACGTGGACGACTGGTGGAACTTCCAGGTCGACGGGTACGGCAGCTGGCTATGGGCGCTGGAACGCCATCTCGGGCGTTCCGGCGGACGCGTCGCGCCGTACGCCGACGCCGTCGAGACCGCGACGCGCTACCTGGTCGCGACCGGCCGGGGCACCTGCCGGGACTGGTGGGAGGAGCACCGAGACCAACACCACGTGACGACGCTCGCCGGAGTGTCCGCCGGCCTGCTGGCGGCGGTCCGGATGGGCTCACTCGACCGGGAGCTCGCGGACCGGGCGGCCGATGTCGCCGCCGAAGCGCGGGCCGACATCCTCGGCAGCGGCGTCCACAACGGGCACCTGGTGAAATGGCTCGGCGGCGACGAGATCGACGCCAGCCTGCTGGCGGTCGCCGCACTGTACGACGTGCTCCCGCTCGACGATGCCCTCGTGGTGGCGACCGTCGACCACGTCGAGGCGTTGCTCACCGACGGCGGGGTGCACCGCTACCCGACCGACACGTTCTACGGCGGCGGGCAGTGGCCCGTACTCGCCTGTCTGCTGGCCTGGCACCATGCGCGGGCCGGGTCGGCCACCCGCGCCCACGAGCTGCTCGACTGGGTGGTCGGGACGACCGACGCCGACCTGCTACTGCCCGAGCAGGTCGCGCCGCGGCTCGCGCCCGATCGGCTGGCCGAGTGGGACGAGCGCTGGGGACCGAGCGCGCACCCGCTGGTCTGGTCGCACGGCATGTTCCTCGGTGCGCTCGCCGTCCTCACGCAGGCCGAGGGCTAGCCGGGTCGGGGCTAGCCGGACAGCCGGGTCGCCGTGCCGCCGACGCTGATGCCTCCGTCACCGACCGGGATGTCCACCCGGAGGAGGCTCGGCCGGCCCATGTCGTAACCCTGGTGCACCGAAACCCGGCGTGACTGCGGTACCAGTCCGAACGCGCGCAGGTATCCGCCGAGCGCGGCCGCCGCGGCACCGGTCGCCGGATCCTCGACCACCCCACCCGGCGGGAACGGGTCGCGGGCATGGAAGACGTCGTCGCGCTCCCGGAAGACCAACTGCATCGTGGTCCACTCGTGCTCGGCCATGATCTGGTCGAGCGCGTCGTAGTCATAGTCCAGCGCGGCCAGCCGGGCGCGGGTCGACGCCGCGATCACCGGGTGGTGGTTGCCTGCGAACGCCACCACAGGCGGCAGCGTGTCATCCAGGTCGCCGGCCGGCCAGCCAAGGGCCGCGAGAGTTCGGTCCAAGATCGGGCCGGACAGCTCCTGGACCGACGGCGCCACGCTGGTCAGGGTCGCCAGGATCTGGTCGTCCTCCCGCGTCGTGACGACGGGCACCGGGCCGGCCTGCGTCGCGAGGTCCAGGCGACCGACGCCGTGCCGGTCGGCGTGGGCCACCGCGGTCGCGATCGTCGCGTGACCGCAGAAGGCCACCTCGGCCCGCGGGCTGAAGTAACGGATCCCAGCGCCCTCGGCGGTGGAGGTC
>WHTB01000369.1 GCA_009379735.1 Propionibacteriales bacterium | reverse complement strand
GATCCGGGAGGCGATGATGCGCATCTACGGAGACCACGGAAGCATCGTCGTCCATGCCGCCGGCGCGGACTACTGCGGTGACGGCGTCGTGGCGTGTGGTCCGCGGGCTGCGGGCAAGACGACCGTGCTCACCAGCCTGCTCCGCGGCGTCGTCGGTCGCCTGTTGTCCAACGACCGGCTCCTCCTCGACGCTGGCGGGGAGCTGGTGCCGGTGCCGCTACCGGTGCTGGCCGGCCGCGGCACCGTCGAGGCCATCCCCGACCTGACCCGCGCAGCGGCCCGGCTGTCCCGTCCACAACCACGCCTGGACACCCTTCCGGTCGAGTTCGCGGCGACGGTCAAGGCCGAGTTCACCCCGGTCGAGTACGCCACCGCGCTCAGCACGAGCCTGGCACGCAGGTCTCGGTTGCACACGCTTGTGGTGCCGCAGCTGACCGACACCACCGATCCCGTCCAGGTGCGCCGGTGCACGACCACGCAGGCCCATGCCGCACTGGTCGCGAACTGCTTCACCCCACGCGATGAGTTCTGGCGCCCCTGGCTGGTGCCCCGCGCCACGGCCGACGCCGACCTCGAGCGCCACGCCCGGCACGTGATCGACCGGGTCGTGCCGTCGGTGCGGTGCCTGGCGGTCCGGTTTGGCATCCGCAACCCCCTTGTCGACCTCGACACCGCGCTCGCGCATGCCCTGCGGGCGACACCATGACACTGACACCCTCCAGGTATCCGGCCGTGGTGACGGCCGCCGGCGCCGCGACCCGGTTTCGTCCGTTCTCCCACGCGGTGCCGAAGGAGATGCTGCCGCTCGGCGACACACCCGCCGTCGGCCATGTGATCGGTGAATGCCTGGCCGGTGGCGCCTCTGAGGTGCTCGTGGTCACCCGTCCCGGCGATGCCACGGTGCCCGCCTATGTGCAGCATCTGCGTGCGCAAGGGCTCCCGGTCATGACCGTCGTCGAGGACCTGGCGCACGGCTACGGCAACGCCACCCCGCTGCTCACCGTCGCCGAACGGCTGGCCGACTGCAGCGTGTTCGCAGTCGCCTTTGGGGATGACATCCTGCTCGGCGAACTTGTCCGCGGCGCGACGCTCGCTGCCATGCACGCCACGGCCTGCGGAGGGCTCGACGCCGTCGTCGCGGCACAGCCGATCCCGCGGCAGGAGACCCGGTCGTTCGGGATCATCGACATCGCGCCCTCAGGTCTGGAACGCGTCCGCAGGATCCGGCAAAGGCCCGATCCCGCCACGGTGCGCGAACCGTTGGCGGTGGTGTCCCGGTTGATCCTCCGCCCGTCGATCCTGGACCGGCTCACCCCCACCGACCGCGCCGGCGGGGAAGTCGACCTCGGCGTCGCCGTCGGCGACCTCGCGGCCGAGGCGGCCGTCGGCGCGCACCGGATCGCGGGACACTGGGTGACCGTCGGCGACCCCGACCGCTACCGCGACGCGCTGGCAACCTACTGGCAACTCCGGCAGGCAGCACCTACGACGACACCGGTGAGGACGACCTCGTGACGCTGATCGACATCTTCGACGACCGGTACCAACACGTTGGCACCGACGACAAGACCACCGCGCACCGCCAGGGCATGTGGCACCGCACCTTCTCTGCCCTCGCCGTCAACCCCACTACACACCGCGTCCTGATGCAGAAGAAGGCGCCCGGCCGGTACGGCTTCGACCGCCCCGACTACGCCGACATCACCGTCGGCGGCCACTACGAGGCCGGCGAAGACATCCCCGACGGCATCCGCGAAGTCCACGAAGAACTCGGCCTGCCCGTAACCTACGCGGACCTGCACCCGATCGGGATCCGGCAAGCCGCCGTCACCCTCGCCCCCGACTACGTCGAACGCGAGTTCCAGCACTGGCACCTACTGCCGCTCGACGTCGACCTCGACGCCATCCCGCTCGCCGACGCCGAAGTCACCGGCGTCGTCGAGATCGACCTCGACGACGCAATCCGGCTCGCCGACGGCGACAGGCACACGATACCGGCCCGGTACGCCACCCGCACCGACACCGGCCTCACCTACACCGACGACCAGCTCACCCGCGACGACCTCATCCCCGGCTACCTCGCCGTCGACCAGCTCTACCTCCGCCTGTTCGCCACCGCCCGCCGCTACTGCAGCGGCGAACGCACCCACCTGTTCTGGTAGCCACCCACATGCGCGTCGCTGTCGTCGTTGGCACCCGCCCCGAAGCCATCAAACTCGCCCCCGTCGTCGCACTGCTCGGCGAGGACGCGTTCGTCATCCACACCGGGCAGCACCACACCGCCGGATTGACCGGAGGTATCCCCGTCCACCGGGCACTCACCCTCCGTCCCGACGCCAGCCGCGGCGCTCAGCTCGCCGAAATGACCGCGGCCCTTGACGAAACGCTGCGCCAGTACCGACCCGACGCGGTGATCGTGCAAGGTGACACCACCTCCGCCCTCGCTGGCGCACTGGCCGCCAACACGACCGGCTTGCCCTTGCTGCATGTCGAGGCCGGGCTCCGCAGCTTCGACCGGGCCATGCCCGAAGAACACCACCGCGTCTTGATCGACCATCTCGCCGACTACTGCTGCGCCCCCACCACGCTGGCCCGCGATCATCTCCTCGCCGAACGCATCCCGCCCGAGCGGATCTGGCTGACTGGCAACACCATCATTGAAGCCGTCACCGCCCACCTGCCCGACCCCGCAGCCCAAGACGTGGTCCTGGAACAGCTCGGGCTCAGCGACAACGGCTACGTCCTGGCGACCATCCACCGTCCCGAGAACACAGACAACCCCCACGCTCTCGCCGCCATCCTGCGCGAGTTCGCTAGCCTGCCCGTGCCGGTCGTCCTGCCGCTGCATCCCCGTACTCAGCGGAAGATCACCGCCGCCGGACTCGCCCACGAAACACGTCGACTCCGCGTCACCGGCCCGCTCGACTACGCGACCCTACTGGCCCTGACACGACAGGCCGCCATCGTCGTCACCGACTGGCGGAATCCAAGAAGAAGCCACCGTCCTCAAACGCCCCCTCCTGGTCATTCGACGCAGCAACGAGCGGGCCGAAGCTGAAGAGGCCTTCGGGGCACGACGAATCCCGGGACCTGGTATCGCTCGCACCCTGAAGGCATGGATCGCCGACCTACCCCGGATCCAGGTGCGCCTGGCTCACCAGCCATGCTCGTATGGAGACGGCAGCGCCGCGGCACGAATCGTCGATCTTCTACGGCTTTGTCTCATCGGCCACGCAGACGAGATCCGAGCAACACGGGTATGCACTCAACATCGCACCACCGAGACAGTCGAGCATGCAGCGACTGACGGCGCTCACCTGAACTTCCCTGGACCTGCTCACTGAAATTCTCTACCCGGAGCACCCCGTTCGGCGTGGCGTCCGGCCGCGTCGGCGGGTCCCTTCGAGGCTCGGTTCATCACTGGTCGAGTCCTCGAAGGGACGCCGTATCGATGCTCACGTGGGAGGAATCGTTGGAAGCGTAGGCTCTCCGTAAGCGTGGCTGGACGATCGCGGTGATCGCCCGGCATCTGGGTCGTGATCCGAAGACGATCCGCGGCTACTTGACCGGGGCACGGGCGCCGGGACAGCGCCGCCGGTCCGTGCCGGATCCGTTCGCGTCGT
>WHTB01000024.1 GCA_009379735.1 Propionibacteriales bacterium | reverse complement strand
GTGACTCGAAGCTGCGCGACCCCTCCGCCTTGGCTCGCTTTGCCTCCGCGGTGTCGCCGGACTCGGTGTCGGCCTCGGCCAGCCGGACGATCTCGGCCACCGCGGCCCGCACCTCGCCGGCGCTGGCGACGGTGGCGAGGTCGACCAGGGTCTGCTCGTGCCGTGCCATCCGGTCCGGCCCGATCCGTTTCACCCCGGCCACCACCGCGTCGACATGCTCGCGGCTGATCCTGCCGCCGCTCAGGGCGTCGGCCACCAGCGGCAGCCCGCCCAGGGCGCGGGCGACACCGACCAGCCCACCCGCCCCGGTCGTCGTGTGCCGCAGGTGTAGCCGTACCCACGACCCCACCGTCGCACAGCCGGCCTGCTGATGGCCGCCGGAGGTCTCGAACGCCGCCAACTCGGCCAACAGCTCCGCGTCGATCCGGGCCCGGAGCCGATGCAGCCGGCGGATCCGGTCCCCGGCATCACCCGGACGGAGCCCGACCGGCACCGCCGCGAACGCGGACATCGCCTGCTCGAGCCGACCGAGCAGGCCGTCCGCGTCCGGCGACACCGACATCGAAACCATGTTCGAACACTACCGGTGGCCACCGACAACCACCAACGCAGCCACAACCACCTGTGGACAACCCGCTTTCCCCACCAAGCAAGGAAGAACAGCCAGCAGGCCGAGCCTCGCCTCCGGTGCCCCCGTGGAGAGCGCCTCGAGCTGACAATGCCGGAAGGCGGTCCCGCGTGGGAGGGTGTGCTGATGGCGCTGCGGACGAAGAGTCGGTGGTGGGGTGTCGTACTCGACGCTCCGGACGGACCAGAGCTGGCGCGGTTCTACCAGCGCCTGCTGGGCTGGCAGATCTTCAACGAGGACGCGGAAGGGGCCGCCCTCGCCCCGTCGGAGGACGCCGGATACAACCTCGCGTTCGAGACAGAGGCAAAGTACGTCCGTCCGGTCTGGCCGAGCCAGGACGACAAGCAGCAGATGTCCATGCACCTCGACATCCAGGTCGAAGATCTCGCGGAAGCGGTGGCGTACGCCGTCGGCGTCGGCGCGGAAGAAGCGTCATACCAGCCCCAGAAGACGGTGCGCGTGATGCTCGATCCCGCCGGACACCCCTTCTGCCTCTACCTCGACCCCGACGAGTCCGGCTGACCGCGAGCTGCACAGTGTTGGCGTCTTCTACCGAGCCCGGGTGGTCGGGGGTGCGCTGCGCCACGAGATCGACGGGTCCACCGACCTTGCCGCATGGGTGCCGGTCCGCGACGTGCCGGACCTGGAACGTGCGGTCATCATCGACATCGCGCTCGAGCTGGAACGAACTCGTCCCGCCGATGGTCATGTCGCACCAGTGCCCGTGAGCGGGCCTCCTACGCCATTGAGCGCCGGCTCGGACTCTCAGCGAAGGTCACGGGCTCGCCGAGATCTGTGCGGGTCGCCACGTGCAGGGCGGCACCCCAATGACGGCGCAGCACTCCGTCCTCGCGTGCCGCGAGCCGGGTGCGTACCGCGTCGTACAGCCGTCTCTCCTTCCACTCGGCCATCGCCAGGTGCCCGGAGAAGGTGCGCAGCAACGCGACGTAGGACTCGGCGTCGTACCTGACCTCCCAGTCATAATGGCGAACCTGCACGTCGGTGAACAGACCGGTCGCCTCGATCTCGTCCCGCTGGTCGGGTAGCTCACCGGGTCGAGGCCAAGTCGCGTCCGGGGGTACGCCCTCGCCGATCTCCTCGTACACCGCCTGGATGTCGTGAAAGAACGGGTCTCCACCATCCGGGAACACATGGCTGGCACTCCAGAAGGCCACCCGCCCGCCGGGTCGCAGCGCCTCCCAGGCCCGCGCGTATCGGGTCTTTGGATCCAGCCAGTGCCAGGCGGTGGCGGCGAAGACCAGATCGAACGGCGGTCGGTTTCTGGGCTCCCAGTCGTCGAACGAGGCGGCGATGACCTCGACGTCGGGGAATCCGGAAAGGTTCCGCACGGCCACCTCGGCGAGACTCGTACCCAGCTCCAAGCAGACGATCTGGAAGCCCCGCCGCGCCATCGGTACGGTCGCCTTGCCGGTGCCGGCCCCGATCTCCAACAGCCGTGCCCCCGGCTCCAACCGGGCCAGCCGCACCAGCTCATCGAACAGGTCCGGCGGATAGTCGGGCCGGGCATCGTGGTAACGATCGGCCGCCGTATCGAACGTGCGGCGCAGCGACTCTCGTTCCTCTCGGCCCGACCCCGACGACATGACGCAAGCCTATGGCTCGTCGTCAACGATCCAACGGACTGCTCATCGGGGCATCTTGCGCTCCGGGCGTGGAACCGAGGTGGGGTGTCCGGCGAGAGTGCGGAAGGTCCGGTTCCCGAGCCCACCGAAGCGGCCCTTCCCGCCTTTCGGCATCCGGATATCGCCCGGCCGGGGACTTCCCCTCCCGAACGGCCCCCGCATCCCAGGCAAGCCGGACAAAGAGGGGGCCACTCGCGAAGGGAACACGGCTCTGGCACCGAACCGGCCGAGCCCGGTGCCGTATCCCGACACAACGTCCGAAGCGTGGAGCCCGCCACTGCCCTGCCCGCCACCGCTCTGTCGTTCGGACGTTGTGAGCCGCCCGGCAGTGTCGTGGTCGCGAAACCGACCCACACTTCCGACGAGCCCAATAACCGCTGGCATTGCGGCTCGGCCACCATCGAGGATGGCTGCATGCCGACCCGCCTGCACGACGACGAAGTCGACATCGACGCCTCGCTGGCTCGTCGGCTGCTCACAGAGCAGATGCCCGAGTACAGCACGTTGCCGCTGCGCCGAGTCGCCTCGGGCGGCACCGAGAATGCGGTGTTCCGGCTGGGTGACGACCTCGCACTCAGGATGCCGCTGCGCCCCGACGCGGTCGAGAGCCTGCTCAAGGAGGTGCGTTGGCTGTCCGTGGTCG
This sequence comes from Propionibacteriales bacterium, assembly GCA_009379735.1. Classification (GTDB taxonomy): domain Bacteria; phylum Actinomycetota; class Actinomycetes; order Propionibacteriales; family Nocardioidaceae; genus WHTB01. Next base: position 23,914 of record WHTB01000024.1, on the reverse strand, counting down.
CCGCCCACCTGTCGTTGGAGGTGCCCGAGGTCGTCTCGACCGGCGAGCCAGGGGCGGGGTACCCCTTTCCCTGGGCGGTCGTGAGATGGCTCGCGGGCGAGGACGCGCTGACGAGCCGCTTCGACTCGATCCGTGACGCGGCGCGCACCCTTGGCCAGTTCGTCGCCGAGCTGCAAGGCATCGACATGACCGACGCGCCGTGGCCCGGCGCCGAGGGGTTCCACCGCGGGCTTCCGTTGGTCGAGCGCGACTCGGGTTTTCGCACCGCTCTGGCGCAATGCGACGGTCTGGTAGACGTTGAGCGCGTCGAGGCGGTCTGGGACGACGCCCTCGCGGCAGCGGACTGGGAAGGCCCGCCGGTCTGGCTGCATGCCGATCTGATTCCCGGCAACGTCCTTTTGCGCGACGGTCGTCTGGTGGGGGTGCTCGACTTCGGCACGATGGCGACCGGCGATCCGGCCTACGACGTCACCCCGGCCTGGCATCTGCTCGATCGGGACAGCCGGTCCGCGTTCCGCGAGATCGTCGGGGCGGACGAGGCGACGTGGCGCCGCGCCCGCGGGCTCGTCGTCTCCGGCGGCGTCATCGCGCTGCCGTACTACCTCCACTCCAACCCGTCGATGGTCGAGACAGCCCGCCGCGGCATCGGTGAGGTCCTCGCCGATCTAGCCTGACGACACGGGCATCAGCCACGTGCCCACTTCCGACTGGCGACATTGGCCGCAACGGAGAAGACCAGGCATCCGAGCAGGCCAGCGAGAAGGAGGACCCACCACGGCGCGGCGGGAGCGAGACAGGCCGGCATCACGCCGTTCAGGAAGACGTCCTTACATAAGGGGACTGGCCAGAACTCGGTGTACGTGACGGCTGCTGCAAGTACGAAAGTGAAGGCGCCGATCGCGCCGGCCAGGGCGGCGACAAGGAGCCGCATGATACGCACCCGCACGGCTGTCAGCCTCGGTCCGAAACGACGACAGCCCACCAGCCTGCCGGCGTTGCACCTGCCGTGACATCCCGCCCCGTCAACCGGATCGTCACTTCGCCGTTGGGATAGGTGCGGCCACACGCGAACTCGGCTCCGGGCACGGTGACGCGAGTCTCGAAACCCTCGTGCGCAGGCTCCGGACCTGAGGATCCGCCTGGCGCCCACCGTCCCGAATCGTCGCGCCAGAACTGTTCGAACTCGATGTTCCTGCCATCGCCGTTCGTGTCGACCATTGCCATTCCGACGTCCGCAATGGCCGCTGTGACGAGGACTCTCGCGTGCTGGTCGTTCCAGCCGCCGAGAGCGACTACCTCGGCATCTCCAAGGCGCATACTCCACACTCTCACAACAAGACGACGGAACCGTTCACGCTGGCTCGCGTGCTGCCATGGCCGCTCGGACCCACGTACGGTCCTGCGTGAGGAACCGGTCGAACTGAAGGCCGCTTGCCTGCAGGTCGGTGTCGAGGTCCTCCACCGTCAGCCGTCGTGTCTGCCACCCGTGGGTCCAGTGTTGGTCATCGAGATCGTAGGTAACCACCGCGCTCAGCACGCCATCGGTGATGCTTTCGACCTCAAGCGTGGCGGCCAGCTGCCCTTCCTCGTGTGCGTACGGTCGTCCGGGCAGATAGCGGGCTCCGCCGGAGTAGCTGCCGCCGGCGGCCAGGGCGTCGAACCACTCGGGCGGGTGCCACTGCATGAGGACGGCACCGGCGGGCGCCAGGTGGTGCCGGGCCGTGGCAAGGAAGGCCCGGCGTCGGTCAGCGTCGGGGGTGTTGACCAAGAAGCTGACCAGGAGGGCGACGTCGAAACGGTCCGGCAGGCGCAGGTGCTCGATGCTGCAGTGCACGGTGGTAGCGCTGCGGACACGGGCAAGCATGTCGCGTGAGTCGTCGACGGCGACGACCCGGTGACCCATGTCGGTCAGCGGATCGGCGATCCGGCCGACACCTGCACCAAGGTCCAGGACGGACGCCCCGGCGGCCGTGTGTTCGTGGATGAGCTCGGGCACGCCGGCGGGAGCGAGGCGAGCGTAGACCTCGACGGCACAACCGTCCGCCGTGATCGCTCCAGGCCCGGTCCCAAAGTTCGGACTCACGCCCTCACCGTGGCATACCCAGGTGGTAGGACGCCCGGAGTAGGAGAGGCGAGGTAGTCATACTGACGACCATGGCTGAGACGCTGTCCCTGGCCGATCAGAAGCTGTGGCGCATCGACCCCGGGGCCGACTACGGGCCGCTGAACACAGCCGCCCGCGGCAAGGTCGACCTCGGCGCGATCCGCCGCCACTGGCCCGACATCCTGCGAGTGGTCGCCTCGATCCACACCGGCACCGTCACCGCCCACGACGCGCTACGGGTCCTGTCCCGCGACGGGCACCCCACCCCGCTCGGTGCCGCGATCGCGGCATACGGGCGGATCTTCAAGTCCCTGCACGTCTTGTCCTACATTGACGACGAGCCGTACCGGCGCGACATCAAAGCGATCCGGAACCTGCAAGAAACCCGCCACGATCTGGGCCGGCACGTCTTCCACGGTCAGAAAGGTGAGCTGCGGCAGAAATACCACACCGGCATGGAAGACCAGCTCGGCGCGCTCGGCCTGGTCCTGAACTGCATCACGCTGTGGAACACCGTCACCTGAACGCCGCCCTGGAAACCGTACGTGCACAGGGCTACCCGGTCCTGGTGGACGACGTGGCACGGTTCTCGCCGTTCGTCCGTCGCCACCTCAACGTCCACGGCCACTACTCCTTCCACTTGCCCGAGCTGCGCGGCGGCCGCCGCCCGCTGCGAGATCCCGACACCGCCGGGGACGACGACTCCTGATGCACAGTCGCGCTCTCGCGGTGGCGTTCGAGGACGCGGTACACCGTGGGGCGTGACACCTCGAACAACTCAGCCAGGTCGGCGATGGTGTGTTCCTCGGCGGCGTGGAGTTTGAGTAGGTGTGCCTGCCGGGCAGGCGACGGCTTCGGTCCCCGGCCTTTGAGCTTTCCCTTGGCTTTGGCGATCGCCACTCCTTCCCGGGTTCGCATCCGCAGCAGGTCGAAGTCGAATTCGGCGAAGGTGGCCAGGATTTGTTGGTGGAGCAGCGGGCGTACCCGATGAGAGTTGCGGCCAATCCGCGATCGTAACGAATAGCCCCGCTCACCGGACAAATGACCGGACACCTATGTGAGACAGCCTGATGCGCTTGGGGGACGGCAACTCGACGCAGGTCGAGTGGTGTCCGTTGAGGGATTCCCCAAACGGACACGCGCCCCGAGTTGGCCTGGACGCTACCTTTACGCTGCCGGCGATGCTCACATGTCAAAGGTCAGCTCTTGGATTACCCTCGGCTTCGGATGGCTCCCGGCGGTCTCGCTGAGGGCTTGCGGGGTGAACATGTAGCGCAGGAACCAGCGGTGCATCTGGCGTTGCAGGTCTCGGTCACCATGCACCCGAACTCCTGGCTGGCGCAGCAGCTGCGCCCATGAGAGGTGACCGAGCCACCATCGGGTGGCCGCCGTGGTCGGCGTGGCGAGCCAGACGTCGACGGGTGCTCCGGTGTCTTGCCGGCAGAGGGTGATGCTCGTGCGCGACAGATGTAGCCAGAAGTTGCGATCGGTTGCCGGACGGTCAGTGAATTCGATCGCGAGCACGACGGTGCGCTCCGGCAGGGCGCTGGTGTCGACGCGGCGTTGCATGTCCCAGGTCAGCGCGGCGGTATCGAGGTCGTCCTCGGTTAGCGCGGCGCTGTCGGTGGCCATTGACCATCGTGCGAGTTCCCGCATCACCGGGGCCAGGGCGAGGCCGGCCTCGGTGAGCCGGTAGTCGCTTCCGGTGGCCTCGGCGATTCCGGCGGTACGCAGCCCGCGCAGCCGTGATGACAGAGTTGCCCGGGGGATGCGGGGCAGGCCCCGCCGGATGTCGGTGAAGGTCGTCGCGCCAAGCAGTAGCTCCCGCACGATCAGCAGGGTCCATCGTTCGCCCAGGACATCCAGTGCCCGTGCCACCGCGCAGAACTGCCCGTATCCGCTCACCAATGCATGGTAAGCCGCCAACCACGGCTGCGGAGGTTCAAACATTGAACTAGTGAAGCGGGATGACCTGATCGACGATCAAGGCTGTGGGACAGAATGCCGAGACGACAGGTTCGATCATGGATGTGAGCGACACCGTACTGCAGACGATCGGGAACACGCCGCTGGTGCGGCTGCGCCGGGTCGTGCCGCCGGGGTGTGCAGAGATTGTGGTCAAGGTTGAGGGCGTGAACCCGACCGGCAGCATGAAGGACCGCATGGCGCAGGCGATGATTGGCCGGGCTGAGGGTGATGGGCGGCTGAAGCCCGGCGACACAGTCGTGGAGTACACCGGCGGCAGTACCGGTGCTGCCCTTGCCCTGGTCTGCGCGGCGAAGGACTACCGTCTGCGGATCGTCAGCTCCGATGCGTTCAGCGAGGACAAACTGATTCAGATGGCGGCCTTCGGCGCCGAGCTCACCCTCATCCCGAGCGAGACAGGTCTGATCACCAAGAAGCTCATCCTGGACATGATCGAGAAAGCCCGCGAGTTCAGCGGCCAGCCGCATACCTACTGGACCGATCAGCTCAACAACACCGACAGCATCGCCGGCTACCACCCGATGGGCGAGGAGATCTGGGATCAGACCGGCGGGCACGCGGACGCATTCGTCCAGTCCATCGGCACAACGGCCTCGCTGCGCGGAGCATCAACAGCACTCAAGCGGCATCATCCGGGGCTGCGGGTCGTCGCAGTCGAGCCAGCGGAATCCGCGGTGCTGTCCGGCGGGTCGCCCGGTGCCCACTTGATCGAAGGCATCGGAATCGGCTACACCCCGCCGATGTGGGACCCCGCCGTGGTGGACGAGATCATTCCCATCGCCACCGCAGACGCCGAGGAGATGGCTAGACGGCTGGCGCGCGAGGAGGGACTGTTCGCGGGAACATCGTCCGGCGCGAACGTCCTCGCAGCAATCCAGGTCGGGCAGCGACTGGGGCCGACAGCCAGGGTCGCCACCCTGCTGGTGGACTCCGGCCTGAAGTACCTCAGCACCAGCGTGTATCAACGCGAGGGCGATCATCTGTAGAGATGGTTGCGATTCGGACAGGGCGGAGCATTCGGTCTGATCGCAGTTCTGTTCGGGCCATGTCCCGACTGTTGGCAGCGTCACCGGCGGTCGAGGTAGAGCTGGCGGATGACGTCCTCGATAGCGGGCTCCTGGATCGACAGGTCGGCGACGTCGTAGCCGGCCGCGACCGCGGCCACGATCGGCGCCGCGCTCGCCTGGGCCGGGAACTCCAGCCACTGCCGCGGGCCGTCCACGCGGGTCACAGTGGCTCCCCGCACGTCGACCGGCGGGGCCGGGTCGGACAGGTCGACGACGAGGGTACGGCGCGCGTTGCCGAAGGCGTGCAGTCCGGCGAGCTCGCCGTCGTACACCAGGTGCCCGTGGTCGATCACCATCACTCGCCGGCACAGCTGCTCGATGTCGACCAGGTCGTGGGTCGTGAGGAGTACGGTGACGTTCCGCTCGGCGTTGACCTCGCGGAGGAACCCGCGCAGCGCCGACTTGCTCACGACGTCGAGCCCGATGGTCGGCTCGTCGAGGTACAGAATGTCGGGGTCGTGCAGCAGCGCCGCCGCGATGTCGCCGCGCATCCGCTGCCCGAGCGACAGTTGCCGCACCGGCCGGTGCAGCAGGTCGCCGAGGTCGAGCAGCTCGACGAACGTGTCGAGGTTCTGTCGGAACCGCGTGAGGGGCACCCGGTAGATCCGCCGCAGCAGGGCGAACGAGTCACGCAGCGGCAGGTCCCACCACAGCGTGGTGCGCTGCCCGAAGACCACCCCGATCCGGCGCGCCAGCTCCACCCGCGCCGCCGACGGGTCCAGCCCGGCCACCCGGAGGCGTCCCGACGACGGTACGAGGATGCCGGTCAGCATCTTGATCGTGGTGGACTTCCCGGCGCCGTTCGGCCCGATGTAGCCCACCATCTCGCCGGCCGTCACGGTGAACGACAGGTCGTCGACCGCGCGTACGACCTGCCGCGCTCGCCGCAGGGTCGACGTCTTACGGCGCACCACGAATGTGCGGCTCACCCGGTCGACCTCGATCAGGCTCATCCGGAGTGCTCCTCTCAGCTTCCGGTGCTGCGGTAGTGGCGGAGGGCGGCGCGCCAGCACATCGCGGCCACCCCGCACATCACCGCGGCGGCGAGCGGCGACGCGAACTGCCACCACGTCGGCAGGTTGAGCGGGTCGGCTCGGTCCAGGATGTGCAGCGCGGGGTACCAGTTCACGAACGCCACCGGCACGACGAACGTCACGGCCCGCACCACCTCGGTCGGGTAGATCGTCAGCGGGTACTGCAACATCGTGTTGCCGCCGTACGTGAACGCGTTCCCGACGTCGGCGGCATCGGAAGCGAGCACCTGGAACGCCCCGGCGAGGACGAGGATCGCCAGGAAGATCGCCGTGCCGCAGACCAGCATCGCCGGGACCAGCAGCACCCGGTCCCAGGTCCAGCCGATGTCGGCGGTCGCCAGCGCCCACCCGAACACCAGCACCGCCTGCAGCACCCGGCCGAGCCGCCGGATCGCGAACTGGTCGGCCATGATCTGCACCAGCGTCGGGACCGGACGCAGCAGCATCGCGTCCAGCGAGCCGTCCCGAACCCGTGCCCCGACCCGGTCGAGGCTGCCACCGAACAGGTCGGCGAAGCCGAGCGCCAGCGACGTCGAGCCATACAGGAAGGCCACCTCCGAGACGGAGAACCCGCCGAGCCGGTCGACACTGGCGAACATGATCAGGATCGCCGCGAAGTCCAGGAACGTGATCGCGAACGACGAGGTCAGCAAGATGACGAACGACGTCCGGTAGGCCATCGACGACCGGATCCACATCCACGACAACAGTCCGTACGCGCGGGCCCGCCCGAGCGCCGGGGCGTCAGCCACCCTGCACCACCACCCGTCGCGTCGCGACCCGCAGCACGAGCCGCCCCAGCAGCAGCAGCGCGGTCGCCCAAGCCGCCTGGAAGGCCAGCGCCTGGACCACGGACCACCCGGTCCGCTCTTCCAGGAGTACGTCGGCCGGCAGCTGGAGGAGCGAGGCCCACGGCAGCGCGAACGCCACGTCCTTCAGCCACCCGGGGAAGATGACCAGCGGCAGGAACAGCCCGGAGAAGAACGTCGACAGCACGATGGTCAGCGTCTGGGCGCCGCGTACGTCCAGCAGCCAGAAGCCGCTCAGGGCCAGCAGATACCGGATGCTGAAGCTGACGGTCACGGCCAGCACGACCGACAGCAGGAACACCAGCCAGGTCACTGGGTTCGACGGGAACCGCAGGTCGAAGATCAGCAACCCGATGAGGGTCGGCGGCAGCCCACGGGCCAGCAGCTGGAACGCCGCCCGGCCGAGGTCGGCGGCCAGCCACCACAGCTGGAGGTCGGTGGGCCGGTAGAGGTCGATCGCCACGTCGCCGGTGCGGACCCGCTCGACCAGGTCCGCCTCGGCGCCGGAGGCGAAGATCGCCACCGGGGTCAGCAACGCCTGACCGATCCACACGAACGTCACCGCGGTGGTCACGTCGTACCCGCCGAGGTCGGGCCGTTCGGACCACAGCGCGATGAACGTGTAGGCCAGAATCACGCCGAACACGGAGTTCGTGAACGCACCGGCCAGGGTGGCCGCGCGGTACGTCGAGTAGCGACGGAAGGACCGGACCGCGACGGCGGCGTACAACCCCGGTCCGGACACAGCCGTCGACCCTACGACATCGGCGGGACGACGTCGCCTGGTTATCGGCCCGGTGCGACGGCCGGCGGGTCAGACCCCTTCTCGACGACGACGGTGGACGCGATCTTGTCGTGCAACGTCTGCCGCCGACCGTCGAACAGGCACCACAACGCGTCGACCCAGAAGTAGAGACCGCAGCTGACGACGGCCGGGAGGATCTCGCCGCCGAACCGCAAGAAGCAGGTCCGCCAGCTCAGCCGACCAGCCTGCTCCCACCCGCGTACCCGCAGGCCCAGCAGCAGCTTGCCCGGCGTCGCCGACCTGGCCCGGAGGAAGCCGATCACGTAGACCGCGCCGGCGACGAGGCCGAAGCCGATCATGATGAGGTAGCTCTGCCAGAACCTCGGGTCGGTGTAGAGCCCGAACGGGTCGACCGGCTGGCCGGTCCGCATCGCGGCGTCCGCGTCGTCCAGGAAGTCGCCGTACGCCGCCGCCACCCGCGGCAGCAGCGGGATCAGGAAGACCAGCTGGACGACCGAGAGGATCAGCCCGTCGATGAGCCGGGCGCCCAGCCGTACCCACTGACTGGCCAGCTGGGCGCCGTCCGGGGTGCGCGCCATGGGGGCCAGGCGGGTCGCGACGTGTTCCGTCCAGGCCCGCCCGTCCCACCAGCGGATCGTCGGCCGGTCCGGGTGGGACTGCGGGTCCTGGTACCAGCCTGGCGTCGCGTCCACGCCGGCGTCAGTGCTGGTAGGTGCCGGTGAGGATGGCGCGGCCGACCGCCTTGAAGGCGAGGTTGAACGAGACCACCGCGGCGCTGGCCTCGTCGTCGACGCCGAGCGTGTCCTCGCCGACCGCGTGGACGACGAAGTAGTACCGGTGAACCTGGTCGCCCTCAGGCGGCGCGGCACCCATGAAGTCCTTAGTGCTGGCGTCGTTGCGGATATGGAACGCGCCTCCTGGCAGCGATCCGCCGGCCGCGCCCGCACCGCTCGGCAGCGACGTCTCGGACGCCGGGAGGTCCACCACCGTCCAGTGCCAGAAGCCCGACGGCGTGGGGGCATCCGGGTCGTAGCACGTCACGACGTAGCTCTTGGTGCCCTCCGGTGCGCCCTCCCAGCTGAGCTGGGGCGACGTGTTGCCCTTGCTTGCCACCTGGCCGTCGCCGAGCGGCTGTCCGTCGGTCACGTCGTCACTGGTCAGCGTGAACGACGGCAGGGCGGGGAGCAGCTCGTACGGGTCCGGGGCTACCGGGCGGTCGAGACTCATCGATCCTCCATCCGGGTCGGTGTGTGCGGAGCACTGGTGCGAACCTACCCGGCGTCGACCCGGTCACTCCATCGTGAGAACTTGGGCCCGGAACCGTCCGGGCCGAGGAGGAGGATCCGTGCACCTGCTGCAGCAGACCATCGATGCCGTCGCGATGCTCGACGTCGACGCCACCCGCGACGCCGAGCAAAGGCAGGGCCAGCTGACAAAACCTCGCGGCTCGCTCGGCGTGCTCGAGGACCTGTCGGTACGCCTGAGCGGCATCGCGGCGGTGTGCCCGCCGCCGGTCCCGGAGCCGGCTGCGCTGGCGATCTTCGCCGCAGATCACGGCGTACACGCCCAAGGGGTGACGCCGTGGCCGCAGGAGGTCACGGCGCAGATGGTCGCCAACTTCGTCGCCGGTGGCGCGGCGGTCAACGTCTTGGCCCGCCAGCAGCACGTCGAGGTGATGGTCGTCGACGTGGGCGTGGCCGCCGACCTCGAGCCGGCGCCGGCGCTGCTGTCGCGCAAGGTCCGCCGGGGGACCCGCGACCTGGCGGTCGAGCCCGCGATGACCCGCGACGAGGCGGTCGCGGCGGTCGAGACCGGGATCGCGGTCGCGCGCGACCTGGTCACAGCCGGTCACCGCTGCCTGCTCACGGGCGACATGGGCATCGCCAACACGACGGCGTCGTCGGCGTTGGTCGCAGCGTTCACCGGCGCGTCTCCGGCCGAGACGACCGGCCGCGGCACCGGTGTCGACGACGCGACGCTGCGCCGCAAGGTCGACGTGGTCGAGGCCGCGCTCGCGTCCCGACCCGTCGGCGACGACCCGCTGGAGACACTGGCGTCGGTCGGCGGGCTCGAGCATGCGGCGATCGCCGGGTACGTCCTGGGCGCCGCGGCCCGCGGGGTGCCGGTGGTGCTCGACGGGGTGATCGCCGGCGCGGCCGCACTGGTCGTCCAGGCGCTCTGCCCGGAGGCGGTCGGCTACTGCGTGGCGGGCCACCGCAGCGCCGAGCCGGGGCACACCCTCGCGCTGGCGGCGCTGGGCCTGCGACCCCTGGTCGATCTCGACCTGCGGTTGGGCGAGGGGAGCGGGGCCGTCCTCGCACTACCGTTGGTCCAGGCTTCGGCACGCATCCTGCGAGAGATGGCGACGTTCGACTCCGCCGGAGTGACCGAGAAGGAGGCACCTGCGTGAGTGCACCCGACCACCCGCCGTACCCCGCCGGGCTCTTCCTCTCCGGGCGTCGGGTCGTGGTGGTCGGCGGCGGGCACGTCGCCCAGCGGCGGGCGCCCGGCCTGCTCGCGGCCGACGCCGACGTGGTCGTGGTCTCGCCGGTCATCACGCCCGCGCTCGAAGGCATGTCGAGTGCGGGTGAGCTGACCTGGCTGCCGCGTGGCTTCGTCGACGACGACCTCGACGACACGTGGTACGTCATCGCCGCGACCGACGATCCCGAGGTCAACGCCGCCATCTCGCTGGCGGCGGAGAAGCGTCGGATCTTCTGCGTGCGCAGTGACGACGGCACCCAGGCGACCGCCTGGACTCCGGCGGTCGGCCGGCACGGCGAGGTCACGATCGCGGTGCTCGGCAACCGTACGCCGCGACGCTCGGCCGCCCTCCGCGACGCTGTGATGGACGCGCTCAACGACGGCACCATCACGGCCATCGACCACTGGGGCGCCGCACCCGGCGTGACGCTGGTCGGCGGTGGCCCGGGCGACCCGGAGCTGCTCACCGCCGCGGCCCGGCGGGCGCTGCACGAGGCGGACGTGGTGGTGGCCGATCGGCTGGCGCCGCGCGAGGTCCTGGACGAGCTGCCACCCGACGTCGAGGTGATCGACGCGGCGAAGCTGCCGCGCGGCCGGGCCGCCGCGCAGTCCGAGATCAACCGGGTGCTGGTCGAGCGGGCCAAGGCCGGTCAACGGGTGGTGCGGTTCAAGGGCGGCGACTCGTTCGTGTTCGGACGGGGCTTCGAGGAGGCGCTGGCCTGCGCCGCGGCCGACGTCCCGTGGCGGGTCGTGCCCGGCGTCACGAGTGCGATCTCGGTGCCGGCCCGGGCGGGGATACCGGTGACCCATCGCGGCGTGGCGCACGAGTTCACCGTGGTCTCGGGCCATCTCCCACCCGGGCACCCGGACTCGCTGGTGGACTGGGCCGCGCTGGCCCGGCTGCGCGGCACGCTGGTGCTGATGATGGCGGTCGACAACCTGTCGGCGATCGCTGCCGCGCTGCTCGCCGAGGGCCGGGCGGCGGCGACCCCGGCCGCGGTCATCCAGGAGGGCACGATGCCGACCGAGCGCACGCTGTACTCCACCCTCGACCAGGTCGGCGCCGACGTGGCCGCCGCCGGCATCCGCGCACCGGCGGTCGTCGTGGTCGGCGACGTGGTGGCGGTGGCGCAGGACCTCACCGGCGACTGAGGTGGCCCGACTCGTCCCGGTCGAGGACCCGGCCGACCCCCGGCTCGCCGACTACGTCGACCTGCGCGACACCGCGCTGCGCAAGAGCCTCGAGGCCGCGCACGGCATGTTCATCGCCGAGGGGGAGAAGGTGGTCCGGCGCGCCGTCGACGCGGGGTACGAGGTGCGGTCCCTGCTGATGGCCGAACGCTGGCTCGACGGCCTGTCCGACGTGCTCGCGGCGGCCGACGACGTGCCGTGCTACGTGGTGAGCGACGACGTCGCGGAACGCGTCACCGGGTTCCATGTGCACCGCGGCGCGCTGGCCTCGATGCTGCGCCGGCCGCTGCCGTCGCTCGACGACGTGCTCGCCGATGCCTCGCGTGTCGTGGTGCTCGAAGATGTCGTCGACCACACCAACGTCGGGGCGATCATGCGGGCGGCCGCCGGGCTCGGCGCGGACGCCGTACTCCTGTCGCCGCGGTGTGCCGACCCGCTGTACCGCCGCTCGGTGAAGGTGTCGATGGGTGCGGTGTTCGCGCTGCCGTGGACCCGCGTGGAGGACTGGTACGAAGCGCTGCCGCGGCTGCGAGCGGCCGGCTTCCGCACCGTCGCGCTCACCCTCGCCGCCGACGCCGTCGACCTCGCTGATGTGCCCGCCGCGGCGCGGACCGCCCTGGTGCTCGGCTCGGAAGGCCCGGGACTCAGCCGGCGGTGGCAGGCGACGGCCGACGTACGCGCCCGGATCCCGATGCGGGCCGGCATCGACTCGCTCAACGTCGCCTCGGCCGCCGCGGTCGCCTGCTACGCCCTCTGGTCATGACGACGGCTGCGACTCGGCGGGCCAGCCGGGCGGGAAGTCGGCGGACCGGTCCTCGGACTCCTGGTAGAGCTTTTTCCTGGCCCGCTTGCTGATCCGGTCGCCGAACACCGTGCCGAACAAGTGGTCGGTCTCGTGCTGCAGACAGCGCGCGAGGAGCCCGCTGCCGGTGTACGAGACGGGCGCACCGGTGTGGTCCACCCCGGTCACCCGGGCGAAGTCGGGGCGGGCGCAGGGCACGAAGGCGCCGGGCAGCGACAGGCAGCCCTCGTCGTCCTCGTCGAGGATGCGGTCCTTGCCTTCGGGCAGCTCCAGCACCGGGTTGCACACGACGCCGCGGTGGATCACGCCGTCGTCGTCGGGGCAGGCGAACACGAACACCTTGAGGTCGACGCCGACCTGGTTGGCGGCCAACCCGACCCCTTCGGCCGCGTGCATGGTGGCGACCAGGTCGGCGACCAGGGTGGCGAGCTCGTCGTCGAACACCTCGACGGTCTTGAGCTCGCGATGCATCACCGGGTCGCCCCACCGCGTGATCGGGCGCGGCGTTCCCCCGGTGGGCAGCGTCGTCATGCGAGTTCTCCTCGTACGGCGGGGTCTCAGGGTGGCGCGGTGCCAGCGTAGGGCTCGGTGTGAGTGCGGCCACGTGGCGCTACCTGTAAACGCCAGTTACGGTTAGCCCCATGACATCCGCCAAACGCGACCCGCTCGGGGTCGGCGTCGCCGTGCTCAATCGGCTGGCCGGCGCCAAGGTCCTCGACCGCTTCGGCCTCCGCAAGCCCACCGAGCGGGCCGTCTTCCAGGGCACCCGCACCGGGTTCCGCACGCTGGGGGCGCTGAACCGCACGTTCCGCGCCGGGTCCCGGCTGGCCAAACCGGCCCGGCTGCCCGCGGCGTCGTCGGACGGCCGGTTTGACCTGACGCCGACTGAGGACCAGCAGATGATCGTCGGCGTGGTGACGGAGTTCGCCGAGGAGGTGCTGCGCCCGGCGGCGGCCGAGGCCAACGACGCCTGTGCCACGCCGGAGCCGATCCTCAAGCAGACCAGCGATCTCGGGCTGACCCTGATCGAGGTGCCCGAGGAGCTCGGCGGCATCGTTACCGAGCGGTCGACGACGACCGGGGTTCTGGTGGCCGAGGCGATGGCGCACGGCGACATGGGTCTCGCGGTGGCCTGCCTCGCCCCCTCGGCCGTGAGTACGGCGATCTCGCTGTGGGGCGACGAGCAGCAGCAGGCGACGTACCTCCCCGCATTCACCGGCGACGAGATCCCGGCGGCGGCCCTGACGGTGATGGAGCCGCGGCCGCTGTTCGACCCGTTCGTGCTGCAGACCTCGGCCCGCCGGACGACCGACGGCTTCGTGCTCGACGGCGTGAAGTCGATGGTCCCGCGCGGCGCCGACGCCGAGCTCTTCGTGGTGGCCGCCGACCTCGACGGCAGTCCGGCGCTGTTCGTCGTCGAGTCGGACACCGCCGGGCTGGAGATCGAGGCGGAGCCGGCGATGGGCCTGCGCGCAGCGAGCATGAGCCGCCTCCTGCTCACCGGCGTCCAGCTACCCGCGACCGCGCTGCTCGGCGGCGACGACGCCGAGACGGACGCCCAGCAGTATGCCGAGTGCGTGCGGCTGTCCCGGCTCGGCTGGTGCGCGCTGTCCCTGGGTACGTCGAAGGCCGTCCTCGACTACGTCACGCCGTACGTCAACGAGCGACAGGCTTTCGGCGAGCCGGTGAGCCACCGCCAGTCGGTGGCCTTCATGGTCGCCAACATCGCGATCGAGCTCGAGGGCATGCGCCTGGTGACCTACCGCGCCGCGGCCCGGGCCGAGCGCGGCAAGCCCTTCGCGCGCGAGACCGCGCTGGCCCGCCGGCTGTGCGCCGAGCGCGGCATGCAGATCGGCACCGACGGTGTCCAGCTGCTCGGCGGCCACGGGTTCGTCAAGGAGCACCCGGTCGAGCGGTGGTACCGCGACCTCCGGGCGATCGGCCTGATGGAAGGTGGGGTGCTGGTCTGATGATCAACCTCGAGGTCCCGAGAAAGTTCCGCGGGTTCGTCAACCAGGCGCACCAGGTCGCGGCCGAGATGCTGCGCCCGAACTCCCGCAAGTACGACCTGGCCGAGCACGCCTACCCCAAGGAGCTCGACATGCTCGCCGCCATGGTGGACGGGCTGAGCGCCTCCGGCGCCGGCAGCGGTGCGGGCGCGACCGGTGTACGGCAGGCGGAGGACAACGGCGACGACGGCAAGGTACGCAACGGCTCGCACCTGTCGTCGGTGCTGTCGATCATGGAGATGTGCTGGGGTGACGTCGGGCTGTTGCTGTCGATGCCCCGGCAGGGTCTCGGCAACTCCGCGATCGCCTCGGTCGCCGACGCCGAGCAGCACAAGCGGTTCGACGGTCTGTGGGCCGGGATGGCGATCACCGAGCCCGGCACCGGCTCCGACTCGGCCAACATCGAGACCACGGCCGTGCGCGACGGCGACGACTACGTGCTCAACGGCGAGAAGATCTTCGTCACCGCGGGGGACCGCTGCGACGCCGTCGTGGTGTGGGCGACCCTCGACAAGAGCCTCGGCCGGGAGGCGATCAAGTCGTTCGTGGTCACCAAGGGCACGCCGGGCATGACGGTCGAGCGGCTGGAGCACAAGCTCGGCATCCGGGCGTCGGACACCGCGACGATCAGGTTCGAGAGCTGTCGGGTCCCCGCGGCCAACCTGCTCGGCAGCCCGGACATCGACACCGGCAAGGGGTTCGCCGGCGTCATGCAGACGTTCGACAACACCCGCCCGCTGGTTGCCGCGATGGCGGTCGGCTGCGCGCGGGCGTCGCTGGAGCTGACCCGTGACCTGCTCAAAGATGCGGGCGTCGAGGTCGACTACGACCGCCCGGCGGCGCTGCAGTCGTCGGCCGCGGCGACGTACCTCGCGATGGAGGCCGACTGGGAGGCCGCGTACCTGCTCACCCTGCAGGCTGCCTGGATGGCCGACAACGGCAAGCCGAACTCGCTGGAGGCCTCGATGGCGAAGGCCAAGGCTGGCCGGGTCGGCAACGACATCACGCTGCGCTGCGTCGAGCTGGCCGGCAGCGTCGGCTACAGCGAGCACGAGCTGCTGGAGAAGTGGGCGCGCGACTCGAAGATCCTCGACATCTTCGAGGGCACCCAGCAGATCCAGCAGCTGATCGTCGCCCGGCGCATCCTGGGTAAGAGCTCCGCGGAGCTCAGGTAGCGACCGCGACGCGCTCCTGCCGGTGTACGGCGGGAGCGCCCAGCCAGCGCTGCAGGACGAACCCGAGCACCAGCGCCACCAGCACGCCGAGGTTGGCGGCACCCCAGGTGCCGTCACGGCCGCCGAGCCCGATCGGTCCGAGCAGGTAGCCCTCCCACGCGAAGGCGACGGAGAAGGTGTTGATCACCAGGCCCCAACCGACCGCGGTCGCCACCACGAGGGCGCCCACGGCGACCGGGTTGACCGCGCCGTAGCGGCCGCCGGCGTCATAGAGGTCGGGCTCGGCGTACGGCGCGCGCCGGGTGGACAGGTCGGCGAGGAAGATGCCGCACCACGCCGCGATCGGCACGCCGAGCGTGATCAGGAAGCCCTGGAACGGCCCGAGGAAGTTGTCGGCGACCCAGACGATGTAGATGGTGCCGAGCACCATCAGGATCCCATCGAGCAGGGCGGCGGTCCAGCGCGGCACCCGCAGCCCCAGGGTGAGCAGGTTCAGCCCGGACGAGTAGATGTCGAGGACGGCGCCACCGATCAGGCCACCGATCGCGACCACGGCGAACGGCACCAGGTACCAGGTCGGGAGCAGCGCGGTCAGCGCCCCGATCGGGTCGAGCGCGATCGCGTCGCGGAGGCCGGGGTCGGAGCCGGCGAGCAGCAGTCCGTAGAGCACGAGCAGCACCGGCGCGACCGCTGCGCCGACGATGGTCCAGCCCACCACGCCGCCGGCACCGGCCGTACGCGGCAGGTAGCGCGAGTAGTCGGCACCGGCGTTGACCCAGCCGATGCCGAAGCCCGTCATGGCCAGGACCAGGGCGCCGACCACCGGTGCGACACCCGCGGCCGGGAGCGCGCTCACCGTCGACCAGTCGACGTCGTCGATGGTCAACGCGACGTAGCCCACCGTCATCACGGCGAGCACGACCGTCAGCCAGGTCTGCAACCGCATGATCGCGTCGAAGCCGAGGACGCCGGCGCCGATGATGACCACCACGACGACGAGGAACGCGACGCCCTTGGTCGCATTGCCGTCGGACCAGCCGAGCTCGCGGAAGACGGTCGACGTGGCGAGGGTCGCGAGCGAGACGAGCACCGTCTCCCAGCCGACCAGCAGGAGCCAGGAGATGAACGCCGGGAGGCCGTTCCCCCGTACCCCGAATCCGGCCCGCGACAGCACCATGGTCGGCGCCGAGCCTCGGGTGCCCGCGAGTGACACGAGACCGACCAGGACGAACGAGAAGACCGTCCCGAGCGTGCCGAACACCAACGCCTGCCAGAAGTTCGCACCGGTGTAGAGCAGGAACGACCCGTACCCGATGCCGAGCACCGAGATGTTCGCGGCGCACCACGGCCAGAACAGGTCGCGCGGCGTGCCCTTGCGCTCGGACTCGTCGATGACGTTGATGCCGTTCTGCTCGACGGCAAGGGCAGATCCGGTGCTGCGCTGCTCCGTGACCATGGGCTCCTCCTACAGCTCGACGACGAAGGCCAGCAGGTTGACGCCGGGTACGGGTGACCAGTCCCGCTCGGGCAGCCGGCTGAACCCGAACGTGGAGTACAGCCGGTGGGCGCCGTGCATCCTCGCTTCGCTGGAGAGAACCACCCGCTTGTCACCGGCATTCCGGCTCAGGTCGAGGCAGTGCTGCACCAGCGCGCGGGCGGCACCCCGGCGCCGGGCCCGCGGTGCGACGGCGAGCATCCGGAACTCGCCCTCCAGCTCGACCGCCAGCTCCCGGTACGACGACCCGGGCGGGCAGGTGGTCACAGTGCCGAGCAGCCCGTCGCCGTCGGCCGCGACCCACAGCTCGGCCTCGCGCGCCCGTCGAGCGGCGTCGCGTAGCACGGGTCCGTACCCGGAGCCGTCGGGCACCAGGTCGTCGGCGACGTAGGCGTCCTCGGTGATTGCGCCGATCTCGGCGTACTCGTGTGGCTGTGCCAGCCGGATCTCCAGGGTCACACCTGGAGTCTAGGATCAGCCGAACTGCCAGGAGCGCTTGGACAGCCCCATCCAGAACCCGTCGACCACGGACGTGCCCTGGTGTGCCTCGGCACTGCTGGCGCCGAGTGACACGAACAACGGAGCCCAGTGCTCAGTGCGGGGGTGCGCGAGCCGGGCGGCCGGGGCCTTCCGGGCGAAGTCGAGCAGGCCGTCGACGTCGCCGGCCTCGACGGTGCGCTGGGCCCAGTCGTCGAACTCCGTCGACCAGGACGGCGCCGGCTGGCCGGGCCCGGCGAGGCCGCGCAGGTTGTGCGTCGTGAAGCCGCTGCCCATGATCAGCACGCCCTGGTCGCGCAGTGGCGCCAGCCGGCGACCGACCTCGAACAGCACCCGCGGGTCGAGCGTCGGCATCGAGATCTGCAACGTGGGAACGTCGGCGTCAGGGTACATCTCGACCAGCGGGACGTACGCACCGTGGTCGAGCCCGCGGTGGGGTGCGTCGTGGACGCCGTGCTCCGGTGAGCGGAGGAGGGCGCGTACCTGGCCGGCGAGTTCGGGAGCACCGGGCGCGGGGTAGGTCACGGCGTAGTACCTGTCCGGGAACCCCCAGAAGTCGTAGACCAGCGGCACGGTGGAGGTGGCGCCGATCGTCAGCGGAGCCTCCTCCCAGTGTGCCGAGATGACCAGGATCGCCGCCGGGCGCGGGAGGCTGGTCGACCAGGACGCGAGCTCGGCGGTCCAGAGCGTGTCGTCGGCCAGCGGGGGAGCACCGTGGCTCAGGTAGAGCACCGGCATGCGGTTCACAGCGTCTCCGGATCGGTCGTACGGACAGTTATTGAGAATTAAACCATCTATCCCGCAGGAGGCAAGCGTGAAGCTCTACGCGGACACGCCGGCACGTCGGTCAGCGCAGCTCCTCAGCGACCTGTTGCTGGTTGCGTGGACGGTGGTCTGGATCTGGGCGGGTCGGGTGGTGTACGACACGACGGCGGCGCTGGCGGTTCCGGGCCGGAAGCTCGCCGACGCCGGCGACGGGCTGTCCGGGTACATGACCGAGGCGGGGGAGCGGGCTGCCGACATCCCGGTGGTGGGCGACAGCCTGCGCTCGCCGTTCGACGGTGCGGGCTCGGCGTCGCGCCGGCTGGCGGAGGCTGGTCGCGACCAGCAGGAGGCGGTGCTGGACCTCGCGCTGCTGCTCGGCGTCGTCGTCGCCGCGGTTCCGATCCTGCTGCTGGTCGCGGTCTGGCTACCCGGACGGGTGCGCTTCGTCCGGCGGGCGACGGCGGCGCGCGGGCTCATCGACGCCGACGCGGACATCGACCTGTTCGCCCTGCGGGCGTTGGCGACGCAGCCGATGCACGTGCTCGCGCGGATCAGTGACGACCCGGCCGGGGCGTGGCGGAGCCGCGACGAGACCGTCGTACGAGCCCTCGCGGCCGTCGAGCTCCGCGACTCAGGGCTGCGCCTTCCGCAGTGACCTCAGGGCTGCGCAACGGCGTCGAGGGCACGCTGGACGCGCTTCTCCGACACCGGGTGGGCGGTGCCGAGCCGCTGCGCGAACAGGCTGACCCGCAGCTCCTCGATCATCCACCGCGGCTCGTCCAGCCGCTGCCGTTCGGCGGAGCGGGCCGCCTGCTCCCGCAGCTCGACCAGCCGGTCCTCGAGCCCATGCACGATTGCCATCGAGGCGCTGTCACGGGCCAGGTCGTACGGCGCCTTGTCGAGCCGGTGCTCGGCCGCCCGCAGGTAACGCCGGACGTGGGCGAGCCGGGCGACACCGGCCGAGGCGACGAACCCCGGGCCGACCAGCGCGTCGAGCTGGGCGCCGACGTCGTCGTGCAAGGGGTCGGTGCGGTCGCCGACCGACGACTCGAGACGCACCGCGAGGGCCAGGATCTGCTGCACCTGGGCGAGCACCCCGTCGAAGGTGTCGTGCAGGTCGGCGCGCACGTCGTCACGCAGTCGCACGAAGCCGGCCTCGTCCCAGGCCGGGCCGCCGTGCTGCTCGACGAGCTGGTCGACCGACGCGGTCAGGCAGTCGTCCAGCAACGGTCCGATCCCGCCGTGGGGGTAGGCGCTGAGAGCCAGCTTGGCCCGGTTGTCGAGCCGCTTGACCACGGCCGGCAGTGGCGACGCCACCGCGAGCAGCAACAGCCGCCGGGTGCCCAAGCGCATCGCCTGCGCCTGGTCGTCCGGGCTCGGCAGCACCCTGACGCCGACGCTGCGGCCCTCGTCGAATAGCGACGGGTAACCGACGACCGGCTGCCCCTCGTGCGAGCTCTCGAACGTCGTCGGCAGCGTGCCGACGGTCCAGTTGGTGAGACCGGTGCGTTCGAGCCCGGACGCCGCCTGCGAGATCCGCGCCTGGGTCTTGGGCAGCAGCCGGGTCGTGAGCTCGGCCAGGTCACCTCCCTCACCGAGCACCGTGTCGCCGTCGTCGACCACCCGGAACGTCAGCCGCAGGTGTGGCGGGAGCTTGTCGAGGCGCCATGCATCACGGGCGACCGCGACCCCGGTCATCGCCCGCAGCTCGCGGCTGACCCCGTCCAACAGCGACGCCTCGCCGGGGTCGAGCCGAGACAGCACCTCGCGGGCATGGTCCGGAGCGGGGATGAAGTGCCGTCGCAGTTGTTTGGGCAGCGAGCGGATCAGCTCGGTCACCAGCTCCTGCCGGTGCCCGGGCACCTGCCACTCGAAGCCGGCCGGGTCGAGGTCGGCGAGCCGGGCCAGGGGTACGTCGACAGTGATGCCGTCGACGCTGGCGCCCGGGTCGAACACGTACGACAGCGGGAACGTCAGGTCGCCGGAGCGCCACTCGTCGGGGAATGCCTCCGCGTCCACCTCGCCGGAGGTCGGCCGCACCAGGGCGGCCCGGTCGAGGGTGAGGAGGTCCGGCTGGTCGCGGCGCGCCTGCTTCCACCAGGCGTCGAAGTGCGCGCCCGACACGACGTCGGGTGGCAGCCGCTCGTCGTAGAACGCGACCAGGTCCTCGTCGTCGACCCGGATGTCGCGACGGCGTGAGCGTTCCTCAAGCTCGTCGACCTCGGCCAACAGCTCCCTGTTGTCGTGGAAGAACCGGTGCTGCGTGTCCCAGTCGCCCTCGACCAGCGCGTGCCGGATGAACAGCTCGCGCGACACTGCTGGGTCGACCCGGCCGTATGTGACACTGCGCTGCGCCACCACCGGGAGGCCGTACAGCGTGACCCGCTCGTAGGCCATCACCGCGGCCCGCTTCTTCTCCCAGTGCGGCTCGCTGTAGGTCCGGCGCAGCAGGTGCTCGGCCTGGCCCTCGACCCAGGCGGGGTCGATGCGGGCGACGGTGCGGGCGAACAGCCGGGACGTCTCGACCAGCTCGGCCGCCATCACCCAGGCCGGGGGCTTCCTGGCCAGTGCCGACCCGGGGAAGATGGCGAACCGTGCGTTGCGTGCGCCGACGTACTCCCGGCGGGCGGGCTCGTACATGCCGACGTGCGACAGCAGGCCCGACAGCAGTGCGGTCGCGATCCGCTGCGGCTCCGCGTCGCTGGAGTTGAGGGTCAGCCCGAGCGGCCGGATCAGCTGGCGCAGCTGGGCATGCACGTCCTGCCACTCCCGCACCCGCAGGTAGCTGAGGAAGTCGGCGCGGCACAGCTTGCGGAACTGGTTGGACGAGAGCTCTTTTTGCTGTGTACGAAGGAAACGCCAGAGGTTGAGCAGGGCCAGGAAGTCGGAGTCCGGCTCGGCGAACCGCCGGTGCTTCTGGTCCGCTGCCTGCTGCTGCTCGAGCGGGCGCTCGCGCGGGTCCTGGATCGACATGCCCGCCACGATCACCATCACCTCGCGCAGGCAGCCGAGCCGGTCGGCCTCGACCAGCATCCGCGCCAACCTGGGGTCGACCGGCAGCTGGGCGAGCTGGCGGCCCACCGGAGTGAGCCGCTTGCCCGGGTCCGTGGCCTCCGGGTCCATCGCGCCGAGCTCGTGCAGCAGCTGGAGACCGTCCTTGACCTGACGCTGGTCGGGTGGGTCGACGAACGGGAACTCCGCCAGGTCGCCGAGGCCGAGCGCCGCCATCTGCAAGATGACTGACGCCAGGCTGGTACGCAGGATCTCGGGCTCGGTGAACTCCGGGCGGCCGAGGAAGTCCTCCTCGGAGTAGAGCCGGATGCAGATCCCGTCCGACGTGCGCCCGCACCTGCCCTTGCGCTGGTTGGCGGATGCCTGCGAGACCGGCTCGATCGGCAACCGCTGCACCTTCGTCCGGTTGCTGAAGCGGGAGATCCGCGCCGTACCCGGGTCGATGACGTAGCGGATGCCGGGCACGGTCAGCGACGTCTCGGCGACGTTGGTGGCCAGCACGATGCGCCGGCCGCGATGGCTCCGGAAAACTCGGTGCTGGTCGGCCGCGGAGAGCCGGGCATACAGCGGCAGCACCTCGGTGTCGCGCAGGCTGAGGGCGGTGAGCGCGTCGGCGGTGTCGCGGATCTCGCGCTCGCCCGACAGGAACACCAAGATGTCGCCCCGCCCGGCGGCGCCGAGCTCGTGCACGGCGTCGATGATGGCCTGAGTCTGGTCGGCGTCCCGCTCGGGTGGTCGGTACCGGACCTCGACCGGGTACGTGCGGCCCGACACCTCCACCACCGGCGCGTCGTCGAAGTGTGCCGCGAACCGCTGCGGGTCGATCGTCGCCGAGGTGATGACGACCTTGAGGTCGCGTCGGCGGGGAAGCAGCCGCCTGAGGTAGCCGAGCAGGAAGTCGACGTTGAGGCTGCGCTCGTGCGCCTCGTCGATGATCAGCGTGTCGTAGCGGCGCAGCATCGGGTCGCGCTGTATCTCGGCGAGCAGGATGCCGTCGGTCATCAGCTTCACCAGCGTGTCGTCGCCGACCTGGTCGGTGAATCGCACCTGGAACCCGACCGCCCCGCCCAGGGGTACATCGAGCTCCTCCGCGATCCGGTCCGCCACGGTGCGCGCCGCGAGCCGGCGGGGCTGGGTGTGACCGACCAGACCCCGTACCCCACGACCGAGCTCGAGACAGATCTTGGGCAGCTGGGTGGTCTTGCCGGACCCGGTCTCGCCGGCCACGATCACCACCTGGTGGTCGCGGATGGCGGCGGCGATGTCGTCACGCCGCTGGCTGATCGGCAGCTCCTCGGGGAACGTGACCTCGGGACTGGCGGCGACCCGGGCGGCGACCCTGCTCTCGGCGCGCTCCACCTCGACGGCGACCTGCTCGAGGGCCCGTTGGCGCTTCTCGGGATCCCAGGTCTTGCGTGTGCCGTCGAGGCGCCGACGGAGCCGGTGCTCGTCCCTCAGCATCACGGTGGAGAGCCGGTGGCGCAGCTCATGGGTGTCGACAGGCATGGCGCGGCCAGGATAGGGCGGGAGGTGCGACCCGGCGTACCCGTTTGTCACGCCGGCCCATACCCACCGGTCCGGCCTCGTCGAGGAAGGGTTCACCCAGCTCGACCAGCTCGACGGGGTGTAGCCGCGGGCACCGACCCGCTGCGGGCAGGACGTCAGCTCGGTCGATGGTCGCCGGTGGCACCGTCGATGAGCTCGCGCAGGATGTCCATCTGGCCGGCGTGCCGGGCGGTGTCCTCGATCATGTGGATGAGCACCCAGCGCATCGACACGGGATCGCCGAACCACGCGGTGCCGAGATCCTCGACATCGAGGTCGGCGATCGCCTCGTCGGCCGCGGCCCGAGCCCGACCGTAGTAGGCGACGATGTCCGCGGTGGTCTCGTCCGGCGCTGCGCGCATGTCGGCATCCGGGTCGTCGGGGTCGATCGGGACCGTGTCGGCCGGGCGCACGAAGGTTTCGCAGAACCACCCGTACTCGACGGATGCCAGGTGCTTGACCAGGCCCAGCAGGCTCGTGCCGGTCGGGGTCATCGGCCGACGCAGCTGGGCGTCGTCGAGTCCTTCGAGCTTCCACAACACCGCGTCGCGATGTCGGTCCAGGCTGACCTGGAGACTTTCCTTCTCGCCGCCGGTGAACGGCACTCGAAGTCCCATCTGCGCACCGTACCGGCCGGGTCCGACATCGTGCGTCGCTGTCATCGACCGGCGCGTTCCGTAGGGACAAACCGGACGTCGGGCCTACGCAACGCGCCAGTCGATGAGGCTGGCCCACCGCCGCGTCAGTCGGTCAGCCGCGCGCCTCGTCGAGCTGCGTCTCCTCACCCTTGAACGACTGCTCCACCGTGACCCGCATGATCCGGTGCGTCGTCGGATCCTCGGCCGGACCCAAGGTCTCGGCTCGGTGGGCCGACTCGACCGTGCCGATGACGACGGCGGGCGACGCCGGTGGAGAGCGGTCGGCGGCTGACGATCCGGCCGCGTCGCCGGCGCCGGTCGCGCAGGCCGTAGCACCGACTAGGGCGAGCGTCGCAGCGGCCAACCCTCGCCGCGTCGGACTCATGTCATCACCCCCACCTCATGGCTGAGACGCGGGCGACGACGCCGTGGTTCCGACGGACGAGCACCTCGTAGGCTGAGCGCATGGTCGGTGAGTACGAGTCATCGGTTGACCGCCAGATCCGCGAGGCTCAGGAACGCGGGGAGTTCGAC
>WHTB01000406.1 GCA_009379735.1 Propionibacteriales bacterium | reverse complement strand
GGGGAGCATCAGGTCGAGCAGCACGATGTCGGCACCGGTCCGCTCGAACTCGCTCAGCGCATCGGGCCCGGTGGTGGCGATCGACACCTCGAAGCCCTCCTTGCGCAGCACGTACGCCAGCGCGTCGCTGTAGCTCTCCTCGTCCTCCACGACAAGCACTCGGGTCACGAGGTGGCCTCCTCAGGCAGGGTGCGGCGTACGCCGGTCGACGCACGGTCGGACGACGTGGCGGGTTGCGCCGGAGGCAGGCCGGGATCGCCGGCGGTCGGCCCGAGGACGGTCCCCGGGAGGAACAGCGTGAACGTCGAACCCTCGCCCTCGACGCTCCAGACCCGGACCTCGCCGCCGTGGCTCGCTGCGACGTGCTTGACGATGGACAGGCCGAGACCGGTGCCTCCGGTGGACCTGGCCCGGGCCGGGTCGACCCGGTAGAAGCGCTCGAAGATCCGGTCGATCTCGTGCTGCGGGATGCCGATCCCCTGGTCGGTGACGGACAGCTCGACTCCGCCCTCGTCGGCGGTGCGGGCGGCCACCACGACGGTGGACCGGTCGACGCTGTAGGCGACGGCGTTCTCGACGAGGTTGCCGAGCGCCAACGCGATCTGCCCGGCGTTGCCCAGGACCTGCACCCCGCGCTCCCCGTCGCGTACGACCTCGATCCGCTTCTCCTCGGCGTCGACCCGGCACCGGTCGATCGCCGACTCGATGACGGAGTCGAGGGTGACGGGTACGGCCGAGTCGATCGGGTCGTCGCCCTGCAGCCGGCTCAGCTCGATGATCTGCTGGACCAGGCGGGACAGTCGCTCCGACTCGGTCTGCATCCGGCCGGCGAACCGGGTCACCGCCTCCGGGTCGTCCGCAGCCTCGCCGACCGCCTCCGCCAGCAGGGTCAGCGCGCCGACCGGCGTCTTCAGCTCATGGCTGACGTTGCCGACGAAGTCGCGGCGGATCGCCTCGACCCGGCGCTCCCGGGTCTGGTCCTCGACCAGGGCCAACACGAGCCGGCTGCCGAGAGGTGCGACCCGCGCCGCGACATGCGTGACCGGCCCGGGGCGGCCTCGGCCGATGCTCAGGTCCCGTTCGCGGATCTGCCCGTCGCGCCGTACCTGACGCACGATCTCCAGCAGCTCGTCAACGGCGAGCCGGTTGCCGCGCACCAGCCCGAGGGCGTGCGCGGGCGCGCTCGCCTTGAGCACGGTGTCGTCGGAGTCGAGCACGACGGCCGACGAACGGAGTACGGAAAGGACGGCACTGACGCCGGGCGGCACGACTGGCTCGCGGTGCTCCGGCACGGTGCGCTGGCTGCGTTCGCTCAGCCGGAACGCGAACATCGCCAACACCCCGAGGGCGAGGCCGATGATGCCGCCCAGGGCGAGCGCAGCCGACTCGTTCACACCACCGATGGTACGCAGGTCGCCACCTCGGTTTCGTCCGCCGGACCCCCTCTGACCTGGGCTTTCGACGACTGTTCACCCAGCGTTCATGGAGCGTCGCCGACTGGACACCTGAGCGGTCTACGCTCACCGGCATGCGCGACCTGTACCACGACCAGCTCGACTCCGTGATCGCCGACCTCGTCACGATGACCCACAGCGTCCGCGACGCGACCCGGCGGGCGACGGAGGCCCTGCTGACGGCCAACGCCGAGGTCGCCGAGTCGGTCATCTCCGACGACGTGAAGATCGACGACTGGCGTACCTCCATCGAGGACCGCAGCTTCGGGCTGCTGGCCCGCCAGCAGCCGGTGGCCGGCGACCTGCGGATGCTGGTGGCCGCGCTGCGCATGGTCGCGGACCTCGAGCGGATGGGCGACCTCGCCGTCCACATCGCCAAGGTGGCGCGGCTGCGCTACCCCGACCACGCCCTGCCGAGCACCGCGGAGCCGATCATCCGGGAGATGGCGGAGGTGGCCGAGATCATGGTCACCTCCGTGTCCCAGATCGTGGCCAACCAGGACGTCGCGGCCGCCGCCGACCTCGAGCGCGAGGACGAGGTCATGGACCGGCTGCGGCGAGCCGGTTTCCGGACGCTGCTGTCGGACAGCTGGGAGCACGGGGTCGAGCCGGCCATCGACGTGGCCCTGCTCGGCCGCTACTACGAGCGGATCGCCGACCACTCGGTGTCGATGGCCCGCCGCGTCATCTACCTCGTCACCGGAGAGCACCCCGCAGCCGTCAGCTGAGGTCGGCCGCTCGATAGAGTCCGGGCATGGCCGAGAACGCGTACACCCTGGTCCTGCTGCGCCATGGCGAGAGCGAGTGGAACGCCAAGAACCTCTTCACCGGCTGGGTCGACGTCGCGCTGACCGCGAAGGGCCGCGACGAGGCGGTCCGGGGCGGCCGGCTGCTCGCCGAGAACGACCTGCTGCCCGACGTACTCCACACCTCGGTGCTGCTCCGCGCCATCCAGACCGCGCAGGTCGGGCTGGAGGCCTGTGACCGGCAGTGGATCCCGGTCCGGCGGTCGTGGCGGCTCAACGAGCGGCACTACGGCGCGCTGCAGGGCAAGGACAAGAAGGCCACCATGGAGGAGTACGGCGAGGAGCAGTTCATGCTGTGGCGCCGGTCGTACGACACCCCGCCGCCGGTGCTCGCCGACGACGACGAGTTCAGCCAGGTGGGTGACCCGCAGTACGCCGCGCTGCCGCCGGAGGTGCAGCCCCGCACCGAGTGCCTCGCCGACGTCGTCGATCGGATGCTGCCCTACTGGTACGACGCGATCGTGCCCGACCTGCGGGCCGGCCAGACCGTGCTCGTGGCGGCGCACGGCAACTCGCTGCGGGCGCTGGTCATGCACCTCGACGACCTGTCCAAGGACGACGTGGTCGGTCTCAACATCCCGACCGGCATCCCGTTGGCGTACCG
>WHTB01000165.1 GCA_009379735.1 Propionibacteriales bacterium | reverse complement strand
ATCGCCTCCAGCCGGATCTTCGACACGCCGTCGCCGTGCGGCTCCAGGAGATGGTCCCCGATGCCCATCGCCGCGGCGACGTCGGCCAGCGGCTTGGGGCTGGCCTGCTGGGCGATCTGCAGGTCGGACGGAAACGCCATGGACACCCTCCCAGGCAGTCGCGGCGGTCACCTGATGCGAAGACTACGTGCCGAGCGTGTGTACGGCGACCGCTCCGGTCCGGCGCGGGTCGCCGGCGGCCAGCAGCCCGATGCTCGGGGTCCACATCGCCGCGCCGACACCGCCGAAGTACATCGAGTGCGCGGGCATCGTCCGGGACAGCAGCGGCAGGTCGGCGGGCAGCTCCAGGTCGTCCTCGTGGTCGACCAGCATGTCGTTGCGTACCCGCACATGCGCCCGCGGATGCGCGATCGCCGAGTGCAGGTCGAGACCGCCGTTGACAAACAGCGCGAGCACCTGGGCCAGGGCGGTGCTGATCCGGTCCGAGCCCGGTGACCCGATCGCGAGGACCGCTCCGTCGGAGTCACGACGCCCGACCGTGGGCGCCATGTTGGACGTCAGCCGGGTGCCGGGAGGCAGGCTGTGCACACCGGCGTGGTTGAGCTCCTGCTCGCCCAGCGCGTTGTTGAGCCACAGGCCGGTGCCGGGCGTGACGGCCCCCGAGCTGTACCCGGCCGACATCGTGACCGCGCACGCCGCGCCGTGGTCGTCGACCGCGGAGACGTGCGCCGTGCTCGGCGAGCCGAGCCCGCGCAGCCCGTCGGCGGCGACGGTCGCGAGCAGCTGCTCGGCGCGGGCGACCCGGGTGTCCTCTAGGTCGAGCTCGGCGAGCCGCGCCCCGAGTACGGCGGCCTCGACGCGGACCAGCTGACCCACCTCGAGCGGCGACCATGCCCCCCGGGCCGGCACCCCGTCGAGCAACGTGAGCATCGCGGCGGTGACCACGCCGCCGACGGCCGGGGAGGGGTTGGTCGCGAACCGCCAGTCGCCGGTCCTGACCTCCAGGGCGGGCCGCACCACCGCGTCGTAAGCCGCCAGGTCGGCGCGGGTGAGGATGCCGCCGTTGGCCGCCATGTCGTCGGCGATCAAGCCCGCCAGGTCGCCGGTGTACAGGGTCTCGGCGCCCTGGTCGGCGATCTGGCGGAGGGTGGCGGCGAGATGGGGTACGACGACGGTGTCGCCAGGCCCGATCAGCTCGCCGGCATCGTCGTGCAGAGCGGCGTGGCTGTCCGGGTGCCAGCCGAAGACCAGCTCGTGCACGTGGCTGAGGTAGCGGTGTGACGCATCGCCGTGCGGGAAGCCCTCGGCGGCCTCGACGGCCGGCTCGACGACCCGGGCCCACGGGAGCAGACCATGGGCCCGATGGGCGAGGTCGAGGGCCTTCAGCGACCCTGGCGTGGCCACCGACCCGTGACCGATGGTCATCGTCGTGCCGCCGCCGTACTCGGTGGTGATGTCCCAGACGCCCTGCCCGAACCGCTCGGGGGGCAGGCCCCGGCCCGGCATCTCGACCCAGCCGTCCACGGTCACCGGCGGCGAGCCGTCGGGCGGCAGCACGGTGACGTAGGCGCCGGAGGCGAGGGAGACCACTCCCGGCTCGGTGGTCATCGTCACCAGGGCCGCGGCGGTCGCCGCGTCGACCGCGTTGCCCCCGTCGGCCGCCACGCGCACCCCGGCCTGGGCCGCGCCGTCGTTCGGGGCGGCGACCGCGATCCCCCTCGCGGTCATCGCGCCGGCTGCCTGGTAAGGCCCCCCCGAGGTACGCCGTACTGCATGCCACCATCATCACGCCTGACGGATCACGGCGTCACGACGCTGTAAGTCCGCCGGTGGCCGCGCCTGAGCCGTCTTCCCCTCGTGAGTGGTCCCTTCTCCGTCCGACTTGCCCGGTTTGTGCAGCCATTCGAGAAGGGAGGTCCCGCCAACGACCCGGAGGAACTCGAGGCAGCGTTCACGACCGGCGCAGGGCCGCCGCGAGCTCACGCTGGACGATCTTTGCGCTCCGGTCAGGCGTCCGCGCCGGAGCTGCGGCCGGTCGGGTCAGCTCGTCGACCACGGCTGCCACCCGCTCCGGCACGTCGGCCCGGCGCGAACGAACCGGAGGTGGAGCCTCGTCGGCGACCGGCGCCGCATTCGTGAGGAGCTGGGACAGCACCACGCCGAGTGCATAGAGATCCTGACTCGCCGAGACTTCCGAGCTCTGCGTCCAACCCTTCGGGAGGTAGCCCGCCGTGCCCCATGGGCTGGCCCGTACGCCAGGTCGCGCTGCACCCTCGAAGTCGAGTGGGCGAAGGACGTTTCCCGGTGTGAGGACGAGGTTCGCCGTCTTGAGGTCGCGCCAGATCCAGCCGCACTCGTGAATCCGCCGGACGAGCGCGGCACACTGACGCCCGAGGTCCAAGGCGGTGTCCAGCGGCAGAAGCTCGGCGGCCGGCGACACCACGTCCGACAGCGGCCGTCCATCGACCCATTCCAGAACGAGGTACGCGTGGCCCCCCTGCTCGAACCTCGCGTACAGCTCGGGTACGTCAACACCGCGGGAGCTCAAGTCGGTCAGCACGTCGCCCTCGTGGCGGATCCGACTGCGTCCGTCCGAGCCGTCCCAGTCGACCTCACCGAGGGCGCGTCCCTCCTTCACGACACACGGCCGGGCCGGACTGGCTGACAGGTCAACGGCCTGGTAGACACCGCCCTTGCCGCGTTGGCCGAGTGCCGAGAAGGCCCGGAACGTCGTACTCAGCGGACCCGGTGACGTGTCCTCGGACGGAGTGGCTCGGATGAGGCCCTCCGGCAGAGCCGCCCAGGGCGGATCGTGGTCCCGTCGATCCTCGACGAGGTCACCGTCCGGCGTTCGGAGGTGGCCGGTCCGACCCTCCGAGTCGTCTCGGAACGCGCCGTACCTCGTGAACACCGAGCTGCCGGAAGAGACAGCCCGCTCGAAGGGCACCGCCGGCGCCGCAGCTCCGCGCGTAGCCGTGTCGAGCTCGAGCGCCAAGGTGCAGGCAAGCTCCTCCGTCGGTGGATAGACGGTGAGGAACTTGCCTACCTGGGAGAAGCCGTGGAAGAGGCCACAGTTCAGCTGCTTCAGCTGGAGGAGAGTGGCTGGTCCCTTGAATAGCACGCCGCGGCGGTGGAGAACCGGACCGACGGCCTGGAGCACGTCGACGGCGGTCATCACCGTCGCCGAGACGTGCAGCTTCCATCCTTGGTACGGCAGGTCGAGGGGCACGGCACCGCTACTGCGCCACGGCGCACCCGGTTGCACCACCGGCAACAACCTGTCGGCCGCTGCCTGCCACGCGTCCTCCAGCTGGCGGAAGCGTGTCCCCGACGAGCGATCTGACGCCATCTGCGCCGCCGGCTCAACCTACTCGGGGCGAACGACTGCGGTTGCCGTGGTCAGCGTTGTCGTGGTGGTGGTGGTCGTGGTGATGCCACACGGCAACGAGGTGGTCGTCGTGATCGTCGTGGTCGTCGTCGTGGTCGGTGCCCACTCCTCGCCGCCGCCCTCGCGCGTCGGGGCGAGCTTGGCAAGCTCCTCCGGTCCGTCGGCGAAGTACGTCATCAGCTCCCGCCAGGGCGTGCCGTCGGCAACCGACTCCGCGTCCGGGCTGGCCTGTTGGGACACCTTGCCCGCCGCCGATGCAAGCTCGGCGGCAAAGACTGGATCCTGAAGTGCGCGGTCAATGACCGGCTGAATCTTCATGCCGACTCCTCTGTCCCACCCGAGAGCCGCGTGACCCGCCGCGACGTCGTACCAGCCGCGGACCCGTCCCCTTCATCCGCAGTATGCTCCGACGGTATTCGCGTCGCTAGACCGAACCTGTGCACCCAGATCTCGGGCCCGTCGCTCGTGAACATCCGGACGACGTGACGGCGCGATCAGCTTCTGAGGAAGCGTTCGAGCGTCGCGCTGACCACCTTCGGGTCGGCCACATGTGTCTGGCCCTCGAGGGTGTGACGCTCGGCGTGCGGGATGGTCGCGACAATCGCGTCCGCGGCTTGCTGGTAGAAGTCGGGCGGGAACGCGGGTGTATAGGGGTTGATGCCCGCCTCGCCGGTGACCACCAGCGCCGGCCGCGTGATCGTCGAGAGGCGGTCGGTGGGCGGCTCCCCGTTGCCCAGACATGCTGCGTCGTAGGCGAGGGTGTGCTCGATGGCCTCCGACTGAGCCCACATCGGGTGGTTCCTGGCCGCGGCGACATCGTCATCGGTGGAGCCTGCCAGTCGCATGAACAGCGCGAGCGCGTCGCCGCGTCGCCCGCTGGCGAGCGCCGGCCCGAGCTGCTCGACGTACTCCCCCCATCGCTGCAGCATGCCGCCGGCGATCGAGTAGGGCACCTCGTACACCGCGAGCTTGTCCACCGCGAGCCCTGCTGCGGTTGCCTCCAGCGCGAGCGCACCTCCACTCGAGACGCCGTACAGATGGGCTGATCCGCCAGCGTGAGCGATGAGCGCGTCGAGGTCCTCGATCTCGCGTTGCACGGTGTACGGAAGGGTGTCGCCGCTGTCACCCCGGCCGCGCCGGTCGTAGTTGTAGACGGTGAATTGGTCGGCAAGCTCCGGCGCCAACGGCGCATTCTCGCTTCGGTCGGTGAGGCCGCCGCCGACGAGAATCACCGCCGGTCCAGTTCCCTGCCGGTCAAACGCGATCGACGTGCCATCCGGTGAGGTCGCGCGGCTCATGGGTCCTCCCGGTTCAGCGGATGATCGACACCATCGTCAGGACGGCGTCGGTCAGATCCTTGTCACCATTCGTGGTGGCGGCCATGCGCACCACCTCATTGACAGGCCGTTCAGCTGGGGCCGTGGGCGTGTGGGTCGCGGCCGGCGAACGCCACCAGCCGGTCGTAGACCGGGGCATCCTCGGGGAGCGCCACCGCAGGAGCGAAGACATCACCCCGGTTGTCGGGCGTCAAGGCTCCACTCATGAAGTCGAGGCTTCGTTGGGCGATCTGGGGGTCAAGGTCGATCGACTGCCCGGTCGCACGCGTCAGGTCCCACGTGTGGATCGCAAACTCGGCGATCTGCGAGTCCACGGCCCCAGGGGACGCCGACTCGCCGGCGTCGTTCCACATCCGCATCAAGTCGTCGGCCGCCGAGCGGAACTCGGCCGTCCAGTCGGCAGGCAGCGGCGGCTTGGCCGACCAGTCCGGTTCCCCGCCGCTCGCCATCGTGACGAAGTTCCGGGGTCCAGCGACGACGTGTGCCACCAAACCGGCGACGTCCCAGTCGTTGCACGGCGTGTCGTCGGACAGCCTGTCGGCAGGAACCGCCGACAGCACCTCCGCGGTCTGGTCGAGGGCACGGGAGAGTACGTCGATTGACTGCTGCGTGGCTGAGTCCATGGTTCGCTCCTTCGTTCGCCACCCTAGCCGAGCCGAGCAGTTGGTTAGGGTTCACCTCGCGAGCGCAAGTGACGACAGGGGAGGGTCCATGTCCAACAAGGTCGTGTGCGACCTCTCGATCTCCGCCGACGGCTACGTCGCCGGTCCGGGCCAGACGGCAGACAAACCGTTCGGCGACGGACCGGTTGACCGGTTGCACGCCTGGATGTTCGACACGCCAGCAGAGAACCAGGCCGAGGTGGACCGCATCACTTCGGCGGGTGCGTACGTGATGGGTCGCAACATGTTCGGACCCGTCCGGGGTGAGTGGGACCTCGACTGGACGGGTTGGTGGGGCGAAGACCCGCCCTACCACGCCCCGGTGTTCGTGCTCACCCACCATCCACGCGACCCGCTCACGATGCAGGGCGGTACGACGTTCACGTTCGTCGACGGCATCGGCTCCGCTCTCGACCAGGCGCGCGCCGCGGCCGGTGATCGCGACATCGCCATCGCCGGCGGAGCCGCCACCATCAACCAGTACCTCGCCGCCGGCCTTGTCGACGAGCTGCGTACGCACATCGCACCGGTCACCCTCGGCGCCGGCGAACGCCTCTTCGACGGCGTGCCGTCCCTGGACCTCGAGCTCCTCGCCACCCGATCCGCGTCGCTCGTCACCCACATCGACTACCGCGTACGTCACTGAGGGCGCTCGACTTCGGGGTCGCGTCGCCCGACGATTGCTCTATGCACCCGGACGAGGAGCTCATCCCGTGGCTGCTCCAAGGTGACCCGGCGATTCGGTGGCGGGTCCTCCAGAACCTGGTCGACGCGCCCGAGCAAGAGGTAACGCGAGAGCGCGCCCGGGTCGCCACCGACGGGTGGGGAGCCCGCCTCCTCGAGGCTCAAGACAGCGACGGCACCTGGGGCGGCGGGATCTACTCACCCAAGTGGACGTCGACGACGTACACCCTGCTGCACCTGCTGTGGCTGGGTCTCCTCCCCGGTGAGCCCGCCGCGCTGCGCGGCTGCGAGCGGCTCTGGGACTGGCAAGCGCGGTGGCGCGTCCCCGAGACCTGCATCGTCGGGATTCTGGTGCGACTCACGTGTGCTCATGGGTACGACTCGGCCAGGCTCGACGGCCAGGTCGACTACCTGCTCGACCAGCAGCTGGCCGACGGCGGGTGGAACTGCGCCACCCGCACGGACAAGGGCAAACACAGCTCGTTCCACACCACCATCCAGGCGCTGGAAGCCCTCGATGCGTACGCTGGCACGGGCGGACGGTCGGATGTGACCGAGTCTGTCCGGGACGGCCGTGAGTTCTTCCTCAGGCATCGGCTGTACCAGTCACACCGCACCGGAGCGGTTGCCATCCGCGGCAGCACTCGGTTTCCCGCGTTTCCCGAGTGGCACTTCGACGTACTCCGCAGCCTGGAGCACTTCGCGTACGTAGGGGCCGAGCGTGACGAGCGGTTGCGCGACGCCGTGCAGGTCGTACGAGATGCCCGCCGCAAAGACGGCCGATGGCCCACCTACTCCCCGAACCCGGGCCGCCGATGGTTCCAGCTGGAGGAGCCAGGGCCGAGCCGGTGGAACACCCACCGCGTGCTGCGCGTGCTCCGCTGGTGGAGCCGATGAGGGACTCGCCTAGCCTCAGTCCATGACTGAGCGACAGCCTTCGCGGAGCTCGGCGCCTCGGGAATGCGTGCTCTCGTTGCCGTTCGCGGGCCGATGGTTGGCGAGAAACAGTCCGGCCCGGCGGGTTCCCAGCCATGGAACGGACCTGTGGGGTGGGCGGTATGCCATCGACTTCATCGGTGTGGACGATCGCCACCGGACGGCGCACCGCCGTGACTGGCGGACACTTCTCTCGACCGAGCCGGTGGAGCGGTTCTTCGCGTTCGGTCGACCGATCCTGGCACCCGCCGACGGCACCGTCGTCCAGGTGCACGATGGCGAGATCGATCACGTCGGGCGGCGGTCACAGTTGGCCCTCGTGCCGTACGCGTTAGGACAGCCGGCGCGGCTCCGCCGGGGAGTGGCTGACATCGCCGGCAACCATCTGGTCATCGCGCTGCCGCACGGCGGGGTACTCGTTGCGCTCGCCCATCTGCGGACCGGCTCCATTCGGGTGGCGATCGGCGAGGAGGTGACGGCGGGGCAGCCGGTCGCGGACTGTGGCAACTCCGGCAACTCGACCCAGCCGCATGTGCACCTCCAGGTCATGGACAGCCTGGACCTGTCGGTTGCTCACGGCGTTCCGATGGCGTTTCGGCGCTTCCGCGAATGGCCCCGCGGCGTGAAGCAGGCCCAGGTCAAGGAGTCCGGCCTTCCGAACGAGGGTGCGGTCGTCGAACCGTTGCCCGTACCGGCATCGGACGGATGAACGACAACGGTCCCCAGGTCCTCCTGCTCAACGGAGGGTCGAGCTCGGGAAAGACCACGCTCGCGCGCAGCCTGCAGGAGGTGCTCGACGGGTACTGGCTGCGGCTGGGTGTGGACACCCTTATCGACGCCGCGCCTCGCAAGCTCTTCCGGGTCGGCGGCCTGGACCTGGCCGAGGACGGCAGCGTCAACGTGGGAGCGGACTTCGTCGAGGTGGAGCGTCAGTGGATGTCCGGTGTCGCCGCGATGGCGGCCGCCGGTGCGCACCTCCTGGTGGAGGACAACTTCGTAAGCGGTCCGGCCGCGCAGCGGCGCTGGCACGAGGCACTGCGCGGCCTCATCGTCGGCTGGGTGGGGGTGCACTGCGCGCCCGACGTCGTGACCGCCCGCGAGGCTGGCCGGGGAGACCGGATCGCCGGGATGGCGGCGAGCCAGGCGGAACCCGTACACCATGGGATCACCTACGACCTGGTGGTCGACACCGGCGTCATCGACCCCGATCACCTTGCCCACGTCGTGCGCAGCCACTTCTGGCCCGCGAAGTGAACGAAATGGTTGTCCTTCGTCGGCCGCAGCGACACTATCGTTCACTTCGTACCTAGCCTCGGGATTTGACGTCGCGGGGCCGCACATCAACCCACCAGCGACAGCACGTACGCGGTCACCGTGACACGCACGTGAGAACCGCGGCCGACGCCGGGCGGATCTACGGCATCTGGCAGCACGGCACCCTGGTCGGCGGCCAACCACGCGAGCATCGCGATGGCCCGGCGGCTCGGGATGAGCAAAGACGGCGCACTGCGGGAGAGCTACCTGTACCGGGGGAAGCGACACGACATGGAGGTCTGGTCGGTGCTCGCACCCGAGTGGCGGGCGGGCAAGCAGACGTCCTGAGGACGGCTCGACCCCGTCAACGCCTGGGCGCTCGCGCTCGGGTACGTGGCTGAACCCTGCCACGCGCCGCCGTAGATGCCACTGGGATCGGGGTAGGCATTCCAGCCATCGCGACCTCCCAGCACGGCGCCGGTCGTCTCGGCGTACTCCTCGATCAAGCCGGGCGAGACGACGTCCCGGTCATCCAGTCCATCGCATGGCCCGGCCCCGCCACGTACCCGTCCAGCGACATCGTGAAGTGCCAGAGCACCTTGCCCGCGGCGGTCTGACGTTCAGTGTCCTTCATCTGTCACTCCTTCTTGGTGGATGCGACGCTAGGCCAGGCAGGTGGCTCTGCATATGGTCCGACCAGCTGCTGCTGCTCGAGGCGTGGCGAGGGGGGTGACAGCATGAAGCGTGGCCGCACACGAGGAGTCGGCAATGACCGAGCAGTCGAGCGAAACGCCGTTCACGAACCCGCCACCCGAGACGGGGTACGCAACGGTGAACGGCCTGCAGATGTACTACGAGGTCCACGGCTCGGGTGGGACGCCGCTGCTCCTGCTGCACGGCGGGCTGTTCAACATCGACCTGCAGTTCGGTGCGGTTCTGCCCGGCCTGGCCCGGACGCGGCAGGTCATCGCCGCTGACTTCCAGGCACACGGTCGGACCGGCGACATCGACCGGCCGCTGACCAGCGCCGACCTGGCGTCTGACGTGGTGGGACTGCTCCAGCACCTGGGGCTCACCCAGGTCGACGTGTTCGGGTTCAGTGTGGGTGGCGGCGTGGCGCAGTACCTCGCGATCAAGCATCCGGAGCTGGTCCGCAAGCTGATCGTGTCGTCGGTGTCGTTCCACCCGGACGGTGACCGGTCCGAGAACGCAGAGGCGGTCGGCGAGATGACGGTCGACATGATCGCCGGCACCCCGATGGAGCAGGACTACCTCGCCAAGTCGCCGAACCCGGACAAGCTGCAGGATTTGCTCGACAAGCTGGGGACGTTCGACCAGGGCTTCACCGGCTGGTCCGACGCCGAGATCGAAGGGATCGCCGCGCCGACGTTGATCACCGTGGGGGACT
>WHTB01000449.1 GCA_009379735.1 Propionibacteriales bacterium | reverse complement strand
GGCCGCGCGGCGCCGTCGGGTGACCCACCCGGCGGCGCCGCGGGTACGTTTACCCGCATGGGTGACGACGACCACCGGCCGAACGACCGGTCGAGCCGGGTGGCCCAGGACCTGTTCGCGCCGCTGCCGGCCCGCTACGAGCGGCTCGCCGAGGTGCTGTCGTTCGGACAGAACGGCCGCTGGCAGGCCGGCCTGGTGGACGCCCTCGTCCCGCCGGGCGCCTCCCCGCCGGGGACAGTGCTCGACGTGGCCACCGGCACCGGCGCTGTGGCGACGCGGCTCACGCAGCGTTGTCCCGCCGCGCAGGTGGTCGGGCTCGACCTGACCGAGCAGATGCTGCACGAAGCCCGGCGGCGGCTCGTCAGCCGCGGTCGCGCGGTCCGGCTGGTGACCGGGAGTGCCGAGCGGCTGCCGTTCGCCGACGCGACGTTCGACGCCCTGTCCGTCACCTACCTGCTGCGCTACGTCACCGACCCGGCGGCGACGATCCACGAGCTGGTCCGGGTCGTACGGCCGGGAGGCCGGGTCGCCAGCATGGAGTTCGCGGTCCCCACCGCGCCGTGGTGGCGAGCCGCCTGGGAGGTCTACGTACGCCTCGGCCTGCCGGCGGCGGGCGCCGCCACTGGCGGCGCGGCCTGGTGGCGCGTCGGCCGGTTCCTCGGCCCGTCGATCCGGAACCACTACCGCGACTACCCGGTCGACTGGACGGTCCGGGCCTGGCGGGACGCGGGCCTCGAGGACGTCGTGGCCCGGCCGATGAGCCTCGGCGGCGGCATCGTGTTCTCGGGTCGTCGCGGCGATGGCTGAGCCGCCGGCCGCTCCGACGCCGGCCTTCTACGCTCGCGCCGGGGGCCGGATCTCCGACTGGTGGACGGTGCTGCACCCGCCGTACACGACGTGGCACCTGAGCAACGTCGTCATCGGCGCGGCCCTGGGACCGCCTCCCGGCGACGACCTCGACTGGGTCGCCCTGGTGGGGTGCGTCGCAGCGTTCTTCCTGGCCGTGGGGATCGCGGCGCATGCCCTCGACGAGCTGAAGGACCGGCCGTTGCGCACCCGGATCGGCGACCGCACCCTGCTGGCGACGTCGTCGGTGGCCTTGCTGCTCGCCTCCGGGCTCGGGGTGCTCGGAGCGTGGTACGTCGGTTCGGTGGCGCTTGTCGTCTGGGTGCCGATCGGCATCGTGCTGGTGTTGGCGTACAACCTCGAGCTGTTCTCCGGCCGTCTCCACTCCGACGCGATGTTTGCACTGTCATGGGGCGGATTCCCTGTCCTGGTTGGGTTTCTCGCCCAGGACCCGCCCATCGGCGACGTCGCGACGTGGGCACGGGGTGCGGCGGGTGTGCTGCTCGGCACCGTGCTGGCTGCGGCCCAGCGCCGGCTGAGCACGCCCGCCCGACGGCTGCGGCGTCGGGTTCGCCAGGTCGACGCGGAGCTGTTGCTGACCGACGGCACCCGGGTGCCACTGCCCCGGGAGTCCCTGCTCGCCCCGCTGGAGCAGACCCTGCGGCTGCTGTGCCTAGCGCTGCCGCTGCTCGCGCTGACCCTGCTCCTGGCGCGGGCTTAACCTGGTGCCCGCCCGCCGGCGTGGGCCGATACGGTCGAGCGCATGCCTGACGTACTGGACCGCCGCGCCCTCAACCGCGCCCTGCTGACCCGGCAGCTGCTCGTCGCTCCGCAGCGCCGCCCGGTCGTCGAGGTGGTCGAGCATTTGCTCGGCCTGCAGGCGCAGTCGCCGACCGCACCGTACGTCGGGTTGTGGTCGCGGATCGAGGGCTTCCAGCCGGACGAGCTGGTCGAGCTCATCACGTCGCGCGACCTGGTCCGCATCCTGCTGATGCGCGGCACCCTGCACCTGGTCAGTGCCGCCGACGGGCTGGCGCTTCGTCCGGCCGTGCAGATCGTCCTGGACCGCGGGCTCGCGTCGACGTACGGCACCCGGCTGGGCGGTGCCGACCTGGACGACCTGGCCCGCGACGCTCGCACCCTGGTCGAGGAGCGGCCGCGTACCCCCAACGAG
>WHTB01000454.1 GCA_009379735.1 Propionibacteriales bacterium | reverse complement strand
TTGAGTCGGCCCGTTGACAGACCGGTCGCCGGGTCGGCGGTGCCCGGGTAGACCTTCGGCACGCCGTGGAACGCGAACCGCGACGGCCCGCCGAACACCAGCAGGTCGCCGGAGGCGAGGTCGAGGTCCGTGTACGGCCGGCCGCGGTTCTCGGTGTTGCCGAACCGGAACTGACAGGTGTCGCCGACGCTCAACGACACCACCGGGTCGGACACCTTCTCGTCTTTGTCCTGATGCATGCCCATCCTGGCGTCCGCGTCGTAGAAGTTCACCAGGGCGGTGTCCGGCGCGTACCCGTCACCGGCGTGCGGGTCCTCGTACGCGTCGACCAGCGCCTGCCGGCCCCATTCGGCCAGCCATCCCGGGAGGTCGGCCACCCGGTCACCGCCGGCGTCGGCGGCCGTGCGGGTGTACTTGTACGGCTGCCAGTGCCAGCCCAGACAGACGGTCTGCACCGACATCTGGTGCCCGCCGGGCAACGTCGCCGCGCGCATCGGCACCGGGCCCTGCGCCCAGCGACGGCAGGCCTCGACCAGGTCACGCTGCTGCTCCGTCGTCAGCCATCCGGGTACGTGCACCGCGCCGGGCGCGACCTGCTGCCGGCCGGAGGGGAACAGCACGGTCACGCGGCCGCCGTCTCCAGGGTGAGCAGGGTGCGCTTGGCCTCCGGCCCACCGACGTACCCGCCGAAGGTGCCGTCGGCGCGGACGACCCGGTGGCAGGGCACGACGACCGGCAACGGGTTGGTCGCACAGGCGGACCCGACCGCGCGGACCGCCTTCGGGTTGCCGGTGGCCGCGGCGACCTGGGCGTAGCTCTCGGTCTGCCCGTACGCGATCTGCGGTAGGTGCCCGAGCACACCGAGCCGGAATCCCCTGGCCAGCTGGAGATCCAGCGGTACGTCGAACCTCCGGCGCTCGCCGGCGAAGTACTCGTCGAGCTCACGCGCGACAACGTCCAGCCGGGCGGGCGACTCGAGGATGCGCGGGCTGACCTTGCCGGCCAGCGTGGTGAGGACCGCGTC
The DNA here is from genome assembly GCA_009379735.1 of Propionibacteriales bacterium. Classification (GTDB taxonomy): domain Bacteria; phylum Actinomycetota; class Actinomycetes; order Propionibacteriales; family Nocardioidaceae; genus WHTB01. The sequence continues at coordinate 872 of WHTB01000454.1, read as the reverse complement.
GAGGTCCTCGCTGGCGTACGCGACCCGGACCAGGCCCTGCTCGGTCGCGGCCAGCAGCAAGACGCCGACCGGGCTGTCGATGGTGCGGTAGGCGACGTCGAGGACACCGTCGGCAGCGGCGGCCTCGACCAGCCGGGCGTGGAGACGGTGCTGCGTCTCGTCGTCGATCGCCGGAAGGGCGGAGAACATCTCGTCGGCCGTCGGCTCGGTGGTGGCGTTCATCGGTTGTCTCCTTGGTGCGCGGTGGCGTAGGTCCTTCTCAGGGCGGCGATGCCGTCCGCAGCGGCTCGCCGGGCGGCGGCCTCGGTGCCTCCCACGATCTCGGCGACCTGTCGGTGCGGAAGGCCGGCGAGGTAGTGGTAAGCAACGGTCTGACGCTGCTTGGTGGGCAGCTCCTTCAGGGCGGTCCACAGGTCGTCGTCGCGGGCGTCGGGATCGCGGTGGGGCACAGCCTCGGGTACGTCTTCGACCGGCAACGCACGTCGGGACTCGGCGCGTTTGACGTCGATCGCCTTACGGTGCGCGATCGTCACCAGCCAGGCCTCGACGTTGGACCCTGGCTCGAGGTCGGGGTACGCCTTGAGGGCGGACAGGAAGGTCTCGGACCAGGCGTCTTCGGCGTCCACCGGGCCGAGCACGGCCCGGCACACGCGCAGCACGGTCGATCCGTACTCGGCGACGATCTGCTCGAACGGTTTCACGTCAGGTAAACGTCCCAACTCGCCAGGATGTGAGGTTCGCTTGTGCAGTCTGCCGCGAGACCGACCCGTACGGCACCATGGCGACATGACGCATCAGCTGATCAGCTTTGGTTCACCGTTCGAGGCCCGGATCGGCTTCTCCCGAGCCGTACGCGTCGGCACCATGGTCGC
>WHTB01000081.1 GCA_009379735.1 Propionibacteriales bacterium | reverse complement strand
TCCGCGTGCCCGGGAGATCGTCGGCCGTGCCCGTGTACGCGACGACGCGTACCCCCTTGACGCCGATCGACGGGATGCTCATCGTGGTCGGCCGGGCGGCCTTGGGGGCCTCGACCTGACTCGGGGTCTTCGCCGGGGGGCGACCGGGGAGTCGACGTCAGCGAGGTGGACGTCCAGGCCTGGGGCTCGTTCGTCTTCTTCAGCGACCCGGACGGCAACCGGTGGGCCGTGCAGGCGATCGACGCGACCGACTAGTCACCGGCGGCTGCGGTTTGGGGAGCTTCGTCGTGCCTCTGACCTCGACAGGTTTCCCCGAACATCACCAGCGAGCGACGATCGGGCCGCGAGGTTACGACTCCGGGTCCGGCGGGTCGGCGGCCCCGTCTCGCGCGTCGCGGTCCGCCCACGCGAGCAACGGCTCGAGTGAGAACACCGCTTCGTCGATCCCGTCGTGCAGGTCACCGAGCTCGGCGAACCGTGCGGGCACCGTCGCGATCGTGCAGTCGCCCGGCAACACGTCGTCGATCTCGTCCCAGCGGATCGGGGTCGACACCCGGCCCTCGGGCACGCCCCGCACCGAGTACGCGCTCGCGATGGTGTGGTCGCGGGCGTTCTGGTTGTAGTCCACGAAGACCACCTCGGGGTCGCGGTCCTTCCGCCACCAGGTGGTCGTCACGTCCTGGGGTGCACGGCGTTCGACCTCACGAGCGAAGGCCAGCGCCGCCCGGCGTACGTCCGCGAAACCCCACCGTGGCTCGATCCGGACGTAGATGTGCAGGCCGGACCCGCCCGAGGTCTTCGGCCAGCCGACCGCCCCCGGCTCGTCGAGCACCTCGTGGGCGACCTGCGCGACGCGGCGGACCGTGGCGAACTCGCAGTGCGGCATCGGATCCAGGTCGATCCTCCACTCGTCGGGCACCTCGGTGTCGGCGCGACGGGAGTTCCAGGGATGGAACTCCACCGTCGACATCTGCACCGACCAGATCACGCTGGCGAGCTCGGTGACGCACAGCTCGTAGGCGTGCCGGCCGGACGGGAAGTCGACGCGCACCGTCTCGACCCAGGGCGGCGCGCCACGCGGCAGCCGCTTCTGGTGCACCTTCTCGCCGCTGATGCCCTCGGGGAACCGGTGCATCATGCACGGCCGCTCCCGAAGGGCCCGGACGATGCCGTCGCCGACGTCGAGGTAGTACTGCGCCAGGTCGAGCTTGGTCTCGCCGCGGGCCGGGAAGTAGACGCGGTCGGGGTTGGAGATCCGCACCGTTCGATGCCCCACGTCCAGCTCCACCGCGGGCGTCTTGCCCCCTCTGGCTGCCATGCGGCACAACCTAGCCGAGTCGCCGCGAGAACTTTTCAGGCCGGCTGTCGATTTCAGCTCGGCCCGCTTGACGGTAACGCGTAGGACCCACCACCACGAGGAGACACCGTGCACACCGTGACGTCAAAGGACGGAACATCGATCGCCGTTGATCGGGCGGGGCAAGGGCCCGCCGTCGTCCTGGTCGACGGCGCTCTCTGCACCCGGGCCCAAGGCCCGATGCCGGACCTGGTCCCGCTGCTCGCCGACCACTTCACCGTCTACACCTACGACCGCCGCGGCCGTGGCGACAGTGGGGACACCGCGCCGTACGCGGTCGAGCGGGAGATCGAGGACCTCGAGGCGGTCATCGAGGAGGCCGGCGGACACGCGCATGTGTACGGCATCTCGTCCGGCGGCGCGCTCGCCCTCGAGGCGGCGAGCCACGGGCTGAGGATCGACAAGCTGGCGCTCTACGAGGTGCCGTACGTCGTCGACGACACCCGTCCTCCGACCCCGGCCGACCTGGTCGCCCAGATCAGCGACGCGGTCGCAGCCGGCCGCCGAGCCAAGGCCGTCAAGCTCTTCATGCGTGATGGCGTACGGGTCCCGGGCGCCATCGTCGCGTTGATGGGCCTGATGCCGGCTTGGCCGAAGCTGAAGGCGGTCGCCCACACGCTGCCGTACGACCTGGCCTTCGTCATCGACCGCCAACAGGGCCATCCGCTGCCGGCCACCCGCTGGTCGTCGGTCGCCGCGCAGACACTCGTGGTCGCGGGCGGCAAGAGCCCGGCCTGGATGCGCAACGCGATGGACGCCCTGGCCTCGGTCGTGCCGGGAGCGAAGCACCACACGCTGGACGGCCAGACGCACCTCGTGAAGCCGAAGGCGCTCGCCCCGGTCCTGATCGACCACTTCGCCGACTGACCACCCAAGAAGCCCACACACGTAAGGAAAGCTCATGAGCCAGACCACCGTCAGCACCCAGAGGACCACCGACCGGCTGCTCGCCTGCGGCATCGCCGCCGGGCCCCTCTACATCGCCGTGGTGCTGGGCCAAGTGCTCACCCGCGACGGCTTCGACCTGACCCGCCACTCGGCCAGCATCCTCGCCAACGGCGACCAGGGATGGATCCAGATCAGCAACTTCCTGGTCGCCGGCGCGCTGACCATAGCCGCCGCCGTCGGCCTTCGACGTGCCCTCGGTGAGGGCACCGGCCGGACCTGGGGACCCCGGATGCTCGGGCTGTTCGGCGTCGGGCTGCTCGGCGCCGCCGTCTTCCGCGCCGACCCCGCGCTCGGCTTCCCGGTGGGCACGCCGGCGGACTACAACGAGGTCAGCTGGCACGGGATGCTGCACCTGGTGGTGGGCGCGGTGGGGTTCATCGGCCTGATCGCGGCCTGCCTGATCGTCGCCCGCCGGTTCAGGAGTCGCGGCCGTCGCGGCCTCGCGGCGTACTCCACGACGTCGGGCGTGCTGTTCGGCGCCGCCTTCGTCGGGATCGCCGCCGGAGCCGGCCGACCGGCGTTCACCGTGGGGTTCGCGGTCGCCGTCGTCATCGGCTGGGCCTGGGTCGCGGTGACATCCGCGTACGTCCGCTCGCACGGCGACATCTGACCGACCACCCACCACAAGGAGACCGACATGAGACGAGTCATCGCATCGACCTACATGACGCTGGACGGCGTCATCACCCACCCGGAGAACTGGACGTTCCCGTTCCGCACGGACGAGGCCACCGCGTTCGCGCACGACCAGCTGTTCGCCAGCGACGCGTTGCTGATGGGGCGGGGGACGTACGAGATCTTCGCCGACGCGTGGCCCAGCAGGACCGACGACATGGGCTTCGCGGACCGGATGAACAGCCTGCCGAAGTACGTCGTGTCGACCACCCTGGCGACGGCCGAGTGGAACGCCACGGTGATCGGCGGCGACGTGGCGGCCGAGGTCGCGAAGCTCAAGCAGCAGCCCGGGAAGGACATCTTGGTCTATGGGTACGGCGCTCTCACCGAGACGCTGATGCAGCACGACCTCCTCGACGAGCTGCGGATCTGGCTCCATCCCGTCCTCGTCGGCGGCAGCGACCCGGACGACCTGCTGCGACGTGACACCGCGGTCGCGACGCTGGACCTGGTCGACGTCACGACGTACGACTCCGGGTTGGTCCTCCTCTGCTACCGGCCGCAGGGAGCCGATCGGAGTAAGAAGGACTGACCGACGACCCGTCATCCTGATCCTTGTCCACGCTTGACCACACAGAATTGGAGACCCTGATGCCCCAGTACGCGATCCTCCAGTACGCACCGACCCCCGGTGACGCGCAGGACATCCCGACCGAGGAGATGGATGCGTTCCTCAGATATAGCGACCTGCTCCAGGAGAAGGGCACCCAGATCCTTGCGGGCCACGCCCTCCAGTCCAGCGAGACCGCGACGACCGTCCGCGGCGAGCTCGTCACCGACGGCCCGTTCCTGGAGTCCAAGGAGGTCCTGGCCGGGTTCTGCATCATCGAGGCGGCCGACCTCGACCACGCCCTCGAGGCCGCCAAGCTCAACCCGGCCACCTGGCGCGGCGCCGTCGAGGTGAGGCCGATCCTCGGGTGAGTACGGCGGTAGAACAGGCGGTCGCGGACGCGCACCGTCGTGAGTGGACCTTCGTCCTCGCCGCGACGGTGCGCGTCACCCGCGACATCGACCTCGCCGAGGAGTGTGTGCAGGACGCGTACGTGGCGGCACTCGACGCGTGGGAACGCACGGGCATCCCGAGGAAGCCTGGTGCCTGGCTCACCACGGCCGCGAAACGTAAGGCCATCAACGCCATCGAGCGCCAGGTCGTACTCCGGTCGAAGCTCCCGCTCCTCGTGGAACCGGAGGAGACCACCATGGACGAGACCGGCTACGACGCAGTGCCGGACGACCGGCTGCGGCTCGTCTTCACCTGCTGCCACCCGGCGCTGGCCCGGGAGGCGCAGATCGCCCTCACCCTGCGGCTGATCTGCGGGATGACGACACCCGACATCGCCCGGTCCTTCCTGATCTCCGAGACCACGATGGCGGCCCGGATCACCCGGGCCAAGAAGAAGATCGCCGCCGCCCGCATCCCGTACCGCGTGCCCGAGGCCAACGAGCTCCCGGACCGGCTCGACGCCGTCCTGAGCGTCATCCACCTGCTCTACAGCGCCGGTCACACCACCCCGACCGGCGAGCATCTCGTCCGTGCCGACCTGGTCGAGCGGGCGCTGCACCTCACCGGCATGCTGCGCGATCTGATGCCGGACGAGACCGAGGTACGCGGGCTGCTCGCCCTGCTGCTCGTCACCGACGCTCGCCGGGCGACTCGGACCGACGACCAGGGCCGGCTGGTCCTGCTCGAGGACCAGGACCGGTCGGCGTGGGACCGGGCGGCGATCGCGGAGGGCCACCGGCTGATCGTGGACGTGCTCCGGCGCGGGCGGCCGGGCCGGTTCACGCTGCAGGCAGCCATCGCCTCGGTGCACGCGCGCGCACCGAGCTACGCGGAGACGGACTGGCCGGAGGTGCTCGCGTTGTACGACGCCCTGCTGGCGGTCTGGCCGACGCCCGTCGTGTCGCTGAACCGCGCGGTGGCGGTGGCGATGGTGGAGGGGCCGACCGCCGCGCTGTCCCTGGTCGGGGGAGTAGAAGACGACGGCCGGCTGGGTGGCTACCCGTACCTCCCGGCGGTCAAGGCCGACCTGCTGCGCCGCCTCGGCCGGCACCAGGAGGCCGCGGCCGCCTACCGAGCTGCTCTCGACCTGGTCGACAACGACGCCGAACGTGAGTTCCTCGTTCGCCGGCTGGCCTCAGTGCCGACCGACGAGTCCTAGCCCGCACCTGGTCTCGCGGCGGGCCTACGCGGGGTCGTCCACTGGCTGCGCGTCGGCCGGCTCACGCGGTCGCGGCGGGACCGACCAGCCGGGCGGGACCTGCAGCTCCGGGTCCGGGTCCGGCGACGGCGCCGTCGCGGCGGCCGGCCGGTCGGTGGCGTGCTCGAGGAACCGCAGCAGCTCGACCGGGAACGGCAGCACGAGGGTGGAGTTCTTCTCGGCGGCGACCTCGACGACGGTCTGCAGCAGCCGCAGCTGCAGGGCGGCCGGGGTCTGTGCCATCGCCGCGGCGGCCTCGGCGAGCTTGGCCGACGCCTGCAGCTCGCCCTCGGCGGTGATGACGCGGGCCCGCCGCTCCCGCTCGGCCTCCGCCTGGCGCGACATCGACCGCTTCATCGACTCGGGCAACGCGACGTCCTTGATCTCGACCCGGTCGATGTGGACGCCCCAGTCGGCGGCCGGCTGTCGATCATCAGCTCGAGGCCCTGGTTGAGCCGCTCGCGATCGGAGAGCAGGTCGTCGAGCTCGCTCTTGCCGATGATCGACCGCAGCGAGGTCTGCGCCACCTGGCCGATGGCGGCGCCGTAGTCCTGGACGTCGACCGCGACGCGCACCGGGTCGATCACCCGGAAGTAGACGACCGCGTCCACGCGGACGGTCACGTTGTCACGGGTGATGCCCTCCTGCGCCGGCACCGGCATCGTGATGATCTGCATGTTCACCTTCTGCAGCCGGTCGGCGACCGGCATCAGCACGGCCAGACCGGGGCGCCGGGCCTCGGTGCGTACCCGGCCGAACCGGAAGACGACGCCGCGCTCGTACTGCTTGACCACGCGAACGCTCACGACCAGCCAGGCCGCACCGATGGCACCGGCTCCGGCCAGCAGTGCAAGGACAATTTCCATCTCTTCCTCGATCCCCGACCCGGAGCCGTCAGCCCTGCCTGGCGGCCGAAGGGTCTCGGTGGTCAGCGTTCTGTGCCGTGCTGGGCATTTGTATCGTAACGCGATACATTGACGATTGCTAGGGTCCGGCGAGACGACGGAGGGCGGTGTCATCGACGATGGCGGTTCGGAGCGACCAGGGGAAGCCGGAGCCCCTGACCAAGCTGGACTTCGAAGCGCTGGCCCGGTTCCGCTTCGGCATCCGCCGCTATCTCCGCTTCAGCGAGGAGACCGTACGTGGCCACGGCGTCACCCCGCAGCACTACCAGCTCCTGCTGGCGCTCAAGGGTTTCCCGGGCCGCGAATGGGCGACCGTGAGCGAGCTCGCCGAGCTGCTCCAGCTGCGCCATCACAGCGTGGTCGAGCTGGTCAACCGGGCCCAGACGCAGGACCTGGTCGAGCGAGCAGCGCACCCGACCGATGCCCGCTCCGTCCGCGTGCTGCTGACTCCGGAGGGGGAGCGAGTCCTCGGCCGGCTCAGTGCACTGCACCGTGACGAGCTGCGCCGGATGGGCGACGGGTTCGCCGCGCTGCTCGCTCCGGACGGGACGGCCTGACGGGACGGTTAGGCCCGGCCTCCGACCAGCCGCTCGAGCAGGCGGTCCTCGGCCGGCCAGGCTTCGAACAGCACGTCGCGGGGTACGGCACGCGCGGCGTACCTCAGCGCCAGCGCGATGACCACGATGTCGTCCAGCGGTCCGATCACCGGCAGGAACTCCGGCAGCAGGTCGATCGGCGACACCGTCCACACGACGGCGATCGCGAGTGCCACCTTGGCGCGGCGCGGCACCGACGGTTCCTTGCGCAGTCGACGCGCGGTCGTCACGCACGCGGGCAGGAACTCCACCAGGTCGCGCAGCAGTCCGGGCGGCAGTCGCCGGGCGAGGATGGTGAGGGCCGCCCAGCCGGCCACCATGAGCGCGGCGGCGACGAGCAGCAGCTTCCACCAGGTCGGCACGCTGCCATCGTGCCGCAGTGACTGGCGCCGGTCGTGGGGTGAGCCCCCGGGCCGTTTGCGCGCACGTGTTCCCAGATTGCATGGGACACGGCCCGGGTCTCTGCATTCTGGGAACACGTGTTCCCAGAATGCACGGACGGTCTGAGGGCACGGACCCGCGCCGTTCAGGAAGGCCACCTGGTATACGGTGTACAATCTCGCGATGACGACGACGCCCGACAAGCGCAGCCTCAGCAATGACGCGGTCTGGCTCGAGCCGCTGCAGCCCGACGACTCCGCCGGACTCTTCGCGGCCTTCGACGACGAGCGGGTCTGGGACGGCGGCTGGGGCGGCGGGCCGGCAGCCCGACCCGACCAGCCGGCAGGCATGCGAGCCGTGGTCGACGGCCTGATCGCCGCCGGTGTCGCCTACGCGGTCCGTGCCGCCGGCAGCGGCGACCTGGTCGGCACCGCGAGCCTGCTCGACGTCGACCTGACCAACGAGCGGTGCATGCTCGGCGGCGCGGCGTACTCACCGTCGGTGTGGGGCACGCCGGTGAACGCCGCCACCAACCTGGCGCTGCTCGGACATGCCTTCGAAGACTGCGAGTTCGGCCGGGTGATGCTGCAGACCGACCTGCTCAACACCCGGATGCAGGCGGCGATCGAAAAGATGGGCGCCTCCCGGGAGGGTGTGCTGCGCCGGCACAAGCGACGCGCCGACGGCACGTTCCGCGACTCGGCCGTGTTCTCGATCCTGGCCGACGAGTGGCCGGCCGTTCGGGAGCGCCTGAGCTCCAGGCTGGCGGCGTCCGCGCCCTGAGCCTGACCGGACGGCCCGGCCGCCCTCAGCGGTAGAGTCCCGGCGAGCCGTCGAGTGTAGGGAGGGCGCGTGCAGGGGATCGACCTGGCGGGACCCGGCGTCGTCGCGATCATCCGGCTGCGCTCCCTCCGACCGAGCGACGAGCTGCTCGGCAGCCTGCTCGACGGCGGCGTGCGCAGCCTCGAGGTCACGCTGCCGACCCCGGGCTCCCTGGACGCCGTGGCCCGGTGGCGTGACCTCGTCGGCACGGGTGTCGAGGTCGGCGTCGGCACCGTCCGGGATGCCGAGGGCGCCCGCCGCGCCGTCGAGGCAGGCGCGACGTTCCTGGTCACCCCGGCCGTCTGCACCGAGGTGCTGACGGTCGCTCGCGAGACCGCCGTGCCGGTCATCTGCGGTGCCCTGACGCCGACCGAGATCGAGCGGGCGTACGCCGAGGGCGCGACCGCCGTGAAGGTGTTCCCGGTCGGTCCGGTCGGCGGCCCGGCCTACATCGCGGCGCTGCGCGAGCCGTTGCCCGACATCCCGCTGGTGCCGACGGGCGGAGTGGGCGCAGACGACGCGCGCGCGTACGCCGCACTGGGGTGTGTGGGGGTCGGCGTCGGCAGCAGTCTGGTCGAGGAGGCGGTCGTCGAGGCGGGCGACTGGGCCGTCGTCGCGGACCGCGCCCGGTCGCTGGTCACTGCCTGGGAGGAAGGCCACGGCGGTGGTTGACCTCCTCACGCTGGGCGAGGTGCTGGCGTCATTGCGGGCCGACGGGCCGGTCCGGACGGCCGGCCGACTCGGCCTCTCCGTCGCCGGTGCCGAGGCCAACGTCTCCATCGGACTCGCCCGCCTGGGGCATCTGGCCCGGTACGTCGGCGTCGTCGGCGACGACCAGCTCGGTGCGCTCGCGGTCCGTACGCTGCAGGCCGAAGGCGTGGATATCTCCGCGCTTCGCCGGTCCGGATCGGCCACCGGGATCGTGCTCTTCGAGCGTCGTCTGCCCGGAGTGTCCCGGGTCGACTACCACCGAAAATCATCGGCGGGTACGGAGCTCTCCGCCACCGACGTCGACCGTGCCTGGGACCCGGCTCCGAGGATCCTGCACGTCACCGGCATCACGACAGCGCTGAGCGACAGCTGCCGGGAGGCGGTCCTGCACGCAGTCCGGACGGCGCGCGCCGCGGGCACGACCGTCTGCCTCGACATCAACCACCGTCGTCGGCTGTGGCCGGCCGACCGTGCCCGAGCAGTGCTCCAGCCGCTGGTCGACGATGTCGACATCCTCGTCGGCTCCGAGGAGGAGATCGCCCTGGTCGCCGCAGATCCCTCGGCCCCGGTCGACGCGCAGGCACGTGAGCTACTCTCCCAGGGAGTCGCGGAGGTGGTCGTCAAGCAAGGCGCCGACGGCGCGACGCTCTATCGGTCGGACGGCACGACGGCACAGCCGGCGCGTCCGGTCGAGGCCGTCGACCCGGTCGGCGCGGGCGACGCGTTCGTGGCCGGCTACCTCTCCGCGACCCTGGACGGTCTGGCGCCGGCCGAGCGGCTGGCGCGGGGCGTGGCCGTCGGCGCGTTCGCGGTCGCCGGTGTCGGTGACTGGGAAGGCCTGCCCACCCGCGACGAGCTCGACCTGCTGGCTTCCCCCGACGGTTCAGTGATCCGGTAACGGTGCCCGTTCGGTGCGCAGGGCGTAGACGCCGGCTGCCGCGACGCCGAGGGCGCCGACGATCTCGGCCAGGGATGCCGCCTGCGAGACGACGCTGGCACCGCCCTCGACGAACGAGTCGCTGAACACGCTCCAGGTCGGCAACCAATGGGCGGCGGCGAACCCGACGGCCAGGGCGAGCCCCGCCGACACGGCGACGACCGGTGCCCACCGGTGCCCGATCAAGATCAGCACGACGGTGACGATCGTCCAACCCATCCCGGCGTACCCCGCCCACAGCAGCTCGGTCGACACGCTGTCCGTACCCCGGCGGAAGTGGTCGGCGTTGTGCAGCGCGGAGCTGATCGCAAGGACCACCGCGGCAACCTTGAGCGCGACCGTGCCAGAAGACATACACCCACCCTGCCGTATCGCCACTGCTCGCGCCGAGCATCGGGGCTGGCGGCGCTAGGTGGAGCGCGAAGGTTCGGGTGCCGGTGCGGCTCGTGCTCTGGTGGGGATCTTCGCGTCAGGTGGGCGCCCCTCATACCCGGGACAGGTCGACCCGCCGCGGCCCGTGGGGGCACCTCCCGTCGTGAGTGCCCCCCCAGATGCCGGACATATCCGGTTTGCGGGCGGCGTTCGAGACGGGAAGAGCCATTCGGGATGGGAAGAGTGGACGCCCCCATCGCGAGGTGGTGATGTCACCACGTCTCGACGCTGGGTGGCTTGTCCTCGTGCCGGTTGTTGTTGCTGCGCTGGCGCGCGCGGCGGTTGACCTCGGCGGCGATGTCAGCCCGCGCCTTGGCCCAAGCCCGTCTGCTCGCCTTGCTGAAGTAGTCGTCGGGGTTGGTGAGGATGGCGACGACCCGTGGGTCGTGGGCGCTGACCTGCGTGCTGTCCATCTGGTCCGCTCACCTCCGGCACCGGCGTACCCCACCGCTCAGACTGCCAGTGAACCAACGCTGAGCGGGTGGGTCAACGGCTGGGTGGGAATCAGAGCCGGAGGGCGAGCGAGAGCAACCGTGCCAGCAAGTGGACGAGGGGCAGGTCGAGAGCGTCGAGATCGCCGGGAACGAGTCCGTCGACGGTGAGCAGGCCGACCGCGCCACCGTCAGGCCCCGGCACCGGGCCGGCCGCAAAGGTCCGGTAGGCGTGCTGCTCGTCCCACCAGACCCTGGTGGGACGACGGTCGACATCGACAACGACCAGCCACCCGTCATCGGCGACCCGCAGGAGGAACTGCCCCGCGCGACTGCTGTCGTCGAACGTCGTGGTCGGGGCGCCGGAACGGCCGGCGTACGACTGCGGCACCAGTCGGCGCGGCGGGCCGGGGTCGAGCGCGAAATAGCACACCCGTAGCCGCCGAGATGGGCCGCCCGGCGCGCCGAGACCGCTCAGCTGCGCGACCGTGGTCAGGGCGAGCTGGATCGCCTCGCCGCGCAGCCGGGCCTTGTCGGCGGCCCTGGCGGTCGCGAGCTGCAGCAGCAGACCGCTGAATGGGTCGAGGGCGTCCTCGATCGCGATCCGCATGGCGGCGCGGGCGCTCTGCGCCGCAGCGACTGCGTCGGCCCGGGCGCGTGCCGCCCGCCCCTGCTGCCACAACGGCACTCCGGCCGCGGTCGCGGTGAAGACGGCCCCGGCCACCATCAGCAGGATCCGGGTCGGGCCGTGGGTCAGCCCGGAGGTCACGCCGGCCACCCACGCCGCGGTCGAGGCGCCAACGGCCAGCGGCAGCAGCCACCGCCACTGTCGCGGCATCCCTCCGTCGTTCAGGCCGGAGTCGTCAACCGTCGAGTCGGTGGTGCCCTCACCATGCGCGGTTGAACGCTTCTCCTGCGTTACCACATGTCCAGCATTGCACGGAGAGTGAAGGATTCAGACCGAGCGACCGACGGCGTCGCGGCTGGTCAGACACCGTGTGCCTCGGCAGGGTAGATGATGCGGTCCGGCGGGTGGGAGGTCCGCTTCGCCCACACGTAGTAGAGGACCCCGGTCACCACCAGGCCGACCATCCAGGAGATGTCGGCGCCACCGAGCGCCTCGGTCAGCGGGCCGGTGTAGAGGCTCTGGGCGAGGAACGGAATCTGGACCGCGATGCCGACCGCGTAGCAGGTGAGTGCGGTGACATTCCACCGGCCATACCGTGCGTCCGGGTCATACAGCGCGGGTACGTCGACGCGCTCCTTGGAGATCAGGTAGTAGTCGGTCAGGTTGATCGCGCTCCACGGCGTGAACGCCATCAGGATCAGCAGTACGAAGTCCCGGAACCGGTTCAGGAAGTCCGCGGACGCGAGCAGGGCGATCAGCACCGACACCAGGATGAAGCCGAAGATGAAGGCCACCCGCACGGCCGACGAGACCCGGTAGCTGCGGGTGAACGCGGTCGCCGTCGTCAGCATGGTCATGAAGCCGCCATACGCGTTGAGGCAGTTCACTGCCAGCTTGCCGGTGACGATGACCAGGTAGATCAGCACCGCGACCACGCCGCCACCGGCCAGGTCACCGATGAAGGTGACCTGGGACGCGAGGAACTCGTCACCGACGGCCGCCGCGACGAGCGCGCCCATCGTCATCGACCACTGCGACCCGATCACGCTGCCGAGGAACGTCCCGACGAAGGTGCTGGTCTCGGTCGTGTCCCGGGGCAGGTAGCGCGAGTAGTCCGCGACGTACGGCCCGAACGTCAGCTGCCACCCGGCGCCGAGCGAGATCGCCAGCAGGAACGTCACGATGTCGAAGGGCTTGGCGCCGAGCAGGGCGCCGACGTCGTACTCCGCGAACAGCTGGATCGCGAGGTACGTGAAGCCGACGGCGCCGACCACCGTGGCGACCCGCCCCAGCAGGTGGATCAGCCGGTAACCGACGGTAGCGACCAGCAGGGTCAGCACACCGAAGATCACGATGCCGACCACCGGTGCGTCGGCGTTGACGATCTCGTTGATCGCCTGCCCGGAGAGCACGGTGCCGGTGGCGGCGAACCCGAGGTACATCAAGACTGTGAGCACCAGCGGGATGCACGCCCCGTACACGCCGAACTGCGCCCGGCTGGAGATCATCTGCGGGATGCCCATCCGTGGGCCCTGCGCGGAGTGCAGAGCCATCACGACGCCACCGGCGACATTGCCGATCAGCAACCCGATGATCGCCCACAGCGCGTCCGCGCCGAACACGACGGCGAGCGCACCGTCGACGATCGCGGTGATCTGCATGTTCGCGCCGAACCACAAGGTGAACTGGTTGCGGGGCAACCCGTGCCGCTCACGGTCCGGGATCACGTCGATGGTCCGGCGTTCCACCTGGACAGCCATCACAGAGCCTCTCGGTCGGGTCGACGACGGCTCGCCGCCTACAGTCCTTCGTCGGTGATCGTGTCGAAGATGCGCTGCTGGCCGGCCGCGTTGGACTGGATGTCGGCGTCGTCGGCCGCGGCAAGGAGTGCGGGGACCACCATCTCGCGGTGGGAGAAGCCGAGGTCCTCGCCGTTGGCCTCGAGGAACTTCTGACAGAGGTACGCGTACCCGACGACTCGTACCCAGAACACCGGGTTAGCTGTCATCGACGAGTGCGCCTCCCGCATGATGTCGGCCAGCGGCGCGAGCGCGGCGTCGGCGCATGGGTCGGGAAACCTGGTGAGGAACTCGGCGTAGTCGATGACATAGGAGCGGCCGTCGCCGTCGGTCGCGATGAGGCTCACCGCGGCGCGCCGCAGGTTGTCACGGAACACGTGCTGGGTCTCGTTCGCCCAGTCCAGGGCGGAGTGGTACGGGAGGGGTCGCTGCTGGTCAGCATGCGGTAGGCCCCGACCTCGAACTGCAGGAGCTTGACGCTGCTGGGGTCGACGGAGAAGTCCGACGCGTTCATCCGCCGCTGGACCAGGATGCAGACGGCGAGCGGCCGCAGCAGCCGGAACAACGTGCTGCTTCCGTAATACTGCATCGGGTCGATGGACCGGGTGCGGTCGAGCGGGTGGCCGGACACCCGCCGGACCACGTCGTGGCAGGCCATCAGGAGCTGGAAGCGGAGCGGACCGACGGCTTCGTACAGCCGCTGCCGGGCGTTGTACTCATAGCTGAGCCGGGCCTGGCGGCCGGCCAACGCGCGCTGTGAGACATAACCGGCAATGGCGCCGATGATCGCGGCGACGACGGTCGAGGTGGCGACCAGCCCGAGAGCGTCCACTCCGCAAGGCAACCACATCGGTGGGCCACCGGGTGCGTTGTCAGTGCCCTGCCGGCGAGCCGAGCCTCACGACGTGCTGACAGCCGGTCCCGGCGGGCGCCGGTCAGCGGTAGCGGCGGGCGACGTTCTCGGTCTGCGCTGCGCCCGGAGTCCACTCGGCGATCCACGGCCCGGTGTCCTCCGACGGGTCGACGACGCCGGCCTCGAGCCAGCTGAGCTCGCCGGACAGCACCCGGCCGGCGAGCCGTTGGTCGACGTCGTCGGTGTTGTCCCAGAGCCGCCCGAACAGCGCGTCGACCCGGAGCCGGGCCTGCGCGCAGAACACCTCGGCGAGCTCGTACGCGGCCGCGCCCTGGTCGGGGTCGTCGGACCGCAGCATCTCGGCTCGCGAGCACGCGGCCGCCATCGCGAACAGCTCGGCGCCGATGTCGACGATCCGGCCGAGGAAGCCCTGCCGGTACTCAAGCTTGGCCTGCCACCGGCTCATCCCGTAGAACGTCTGCCGGGCCAGCTTGCGCGACGAGCGCTCGACGTAGCGCAGATGCTTGGCCAGCGGGCCGAACTCGGAGTACGACGTCGGCACCGCACCCTTGCCCGCGACCAGGTGCGGCAGCCACTTGGCGTAGAAGCCGCTGGCCTTGACCGCCGCCTTCGCCTTCTGCTGCAGGTCGGCGTCGGCGGACGCGAGGTCGCCGGCGGCGGCCAGATGGGCGTCCACCGCCTCCCGGGCGATCAGCAGGCGCATGATCTCGGATGAGCCCTCGAAGATCCGGTTGATCCGCAGGTCGCGGAGCACCTGCTCGGCGGGCACCGCACGCTCGCCGCGAGCAGCCAGCGAGTCGGCGGTCTCATAGCCGCGTCCGCCGCGGATCTGCACCAGCTCGTCCGCGATGACCCACGCCATCTCGCTCGCCCACAGCTTCGCCAGCGCCGCCTCGATCCTGATGTCCTTGGTGCCGGCGTCGGCCAGCTGGGCGGACAGGTCGAGCACCGCCTCCAGCCCGAACGTGGTCGCCGCGATGAACGAGATCTTCTGCGCCACCGCCGCGTGCTCGCCGACCGGGCGACCCCACTGGACCCGCGCGGCCGACCACTCGCGGGCGATCTTGAGGCACCACTTGCCGCCCGCCGTGCACAGGGCCGGGATGGACAGGCGACCGGTGTTGAGCGTGGTCAGGGCGATCTTGAGTCCCTGCCCCTCGCGCCCGAGGCGGTTCTCGGCCGGCACCCGCACCTGGTGGAAGCGGGTCACGCCGTTCTCGATGCCGCGCAGGCCCAGGAAGGCGTTGCGGTTCTCGACCGTGATGCCGGCCGAGTCGGCCTCGACGACGAACGCGGTG
>WHTB01000389.1 GCA_009379735.1 Propionibacteriales bacterium | reverse complement strand
GCGATCCTGCTTGGCCTGCCCATCCCGTACATCCTCTTCCAGAACGCCGCGAACGCCGGTGTGATCGGCGGGCTGATGGCCGCGAACGGCAAGGCTGAGGTGTTCTGGGGGCTGCTCATCCCGCACGGGCTGCTCGAGCTCACCGCGGTGTTCCTCGCGGCCGGAGCCGGCCTGCGACTCGGCTGGCTGGCGGTCGACCCGGGGCCACGCCGCCGCGTCGACGTGCTCGCTGAGCAGGGCCGGGCGGTGATGAGCATCGCGCTGGGGCTGGTCGTCGTGCTGCTGGTGGCGGGAGTCATCGAGGCCGTCGTCACGCCGTCGGGGCTTCCGACCTGGGCGCGCATCGGCGTGGGTGTCACGGCCGAGCTGGTGTTCCTGGCGTACGTCCTGGTGCTCGGTCGCCGAGCGGCCGCCCGGCAGGAGACCGGCGACATCGACGCCGCGCCCGACCTGGCGCCGACCGCCGGCTAGTCGGGTGCGCACCATCACGTCGGAACAGCCGCCAGTCGATGGAGGCCGGTGTCAGTAAGCCGCTCGCGGCGAACTCCTCACATGTCACTGACCACTCGCCAGCAGCCAGTCATCGGCACGACTTGTCAGTACGTCGTGCGGTGAGACCTTCCGGTCCGGCACTGACAACTCACCCGCCCGACCCGGGGCACCGGCCGCGCCGGCCCCAGGAGCGATCGGTCAGCACCACTATCAGCGCACCGGCCGCCACGCCCGCGGCGCACAGGTAGGCACCCGCCACCGAGGTGGCGCCGGCGAGTGGCCCGAAGGCGAGGGGCGCGGCGAACTGCGCGGCGAAGGTCGTGGTGGCGAGCAGCGCGGTCGCCTGAGCACGCAGGTGGACCGGAGCGCGGTCGACCGCGAGGACGGTCAGTGCCGGCACGGCCAGGCCCATACCGACGCCGAAGAGCGCGGGGCCGACGATCATCCAGACCGGCGCGGGGCCGAGGCCGAGGCAGAGGAAGGCGGCCAGCCACAACCCGAAGGCCGCGGTCAGCAGAGCGCGGTAGCCGAGTCGTCGCAGCACGTGCGCGTACGTGAGCCCGACGATGCTCATGGTGACCGACAGGACAACGGAGAACACCGCCACCAGCAGGCTGTGGGTGATGCCGAGCTCGGCCAGCCGCGCGGGGAGGAACACCACGACGCAGTACAGCAGGACCGTGGCGACCATCTGCAGGAAGTAGACAACCAGCAGCCGAGAGCGCCGTCGCAGGAGCACGCCCAGGTGCTGACGGCCGCGCCCGGCTCCGGGTCGTGGGGCGCCTCGAGCGGGGAGCACACGAAGGACCGCCACCCCCAACGGCAGACCCACCAGGTACGCCCCGAACGACGCGTGCCAGGACAGTGCGCCCAGCGCGCCGCCGACCAGCGGCCACCCGACTCCGCCAAGGCTGATGGCCGTCGTCCGCCACCCCATGACGCGTTGTTTCGCCGCCGGGCCGGCAAGGTCGAGGAGGGCGACGGTCGTACCGACGAAGACGGCGGCCGCGCCGACACCGAAGACCACCCGCGAGGCCACCAGCAACGGGTAGCTGGTCAGCACCAACCCGGCGCCTCCCGCGATCCCGTAGGTGGCGAGGCCGGCGGCCAGCGTCCAGCGAACGCCCCACCGGTCGATCGTCCACCCGACGAACGGCCCGGCGACCGCCAGCGAGAGGCCGTGCGCGGTGAGGACGAGTCCGGCCGCCGTCCTGGTGAGGTCGAGGTCGTCGCGTAGCAGCTCGACCACGGGCGCGAGCACGGTGCCGGCCATCACGGCCAGCGTCGATGCCAGCAGCATGACGGTCAGGGCCGAGCGGTTCGCCCCGTCCGTACCCTCGCCAGGCCTGCGATCGTGCGTACGACCTGGGTCGACCGAGTGTTCGGGGGTGCTCATCGAGCTCGCACCGAGGCGAGCGCGTCACTCCACACGACCACCTCGCCCACCATCTTTCGTACGGCGACCGCGTGGTGGGGTGCCGGTCTGACACAGTCGCCCGCGAAGTCGGTGAACAGGGAGAGGCCGACGGCCGTTCGTACGTCGGCGACATGCAGCTCTGCCAGCACGGCGCGGAGGTGGTCACTGGCACGCCAGCCGCCGTGGACGCCGTAGCTCACGAAGCCGGCGGCCTTGTGGTTCCACTCGGTGAAGAGGTAGTCGATGGCGTTCTTCAGTGCGGCCGAGGTGGAGTGGTTGTACTCCGGCGTCACGAAGACGAAGCCGTCGCATCGGCTGACGGCCCGAGCCCAGGTACGAGTAGCGGCGTTGCGGTAGTCGCCCTCGGCGGCCGGCCTCGGCTCGTCGAGCAGTGGCAACCCGAAGTCGGCCAGGTCCAGCACCTCGAACCGCGCCGCGATGACGTGCGCTGTCGCCTCGTCGTGGACCCAGCGGGCGACGGCCTCGGCGCGTCGGCCCGGGCGGGTGCTGCCCACGATGATGCCGATGTGGGACCGCTCAGCGTGGCGCATGACCGCAGTCTGGTACCTCGACATTACTTGAGGTAAAGCCCGTATCATCGTCCCATGCCCAAGCCGCGTCCGGATGCGCCCGAGCTCACCGTCGGCGAGGTCGCGACTCGTGCGGGCGTCGCCGTCAGCGCCCTGCACTTCTATGAGGACAAGGGACTCATCCGCAGCCGGCGGACCACCGGCAACCAGCGGCGGTTCGCCCGCGACACGCTGCGCCGCGTGTCGTTCATCCGGGTCGCCCAGCGGGTGGGCATCCCGCTGAGGTTGATCGCCGAGGCGCTCGACCGGCTCCCGCACGGACGGACGCCGACCCGCGAGGACTGGGCCGAGCTGTCGGCCGGCTGGCGCGCTGAGCTCGACGAACGCATCGACGGGCTGATCCAGCTGCGCGACAGCCTCACCGACTGCATCGGGTGCGGATGCCTCTCCATCGACCGGTGTGTCCTCCGCAACCCCGATGACCGGCTCGGTGACGACGGCCCTGGCCCGCGGCGGCTGCTGAGGCCCACGGCCGACGGGCCTACTTCGGGGCGTACGCGTGGACGACGATCCCGGACTTGAACGGCGTCGTACGCACCAGGTCAAGATGGGTGAGGTCGAACCCGTCGAACAGCCGGTCGCCCTTCCCGGCGATCACCGGGACGGTGTGCGGGTCGCGGCACGACGTCGAATTTTGCCCAATTGGGGCTCCCCTGACCCATGTGTGGGTGGGTTGAGCGCGTCGTAACGGGGGCACGCCGTTCTCTGTCTAGGTTTCTGAGCTGTCAAAGGACCAGAAATCGTGACAGGAGAACGGCGTGCGTGAGAGCAGCCTATGGCGTG
>WHTB01000207.1 GCA_009379735.1 Propionibacteriales bacterium | reverse complement strand
TGCCGACCTCATGGGCGGCCCCGTGGCGGCAGCGCCCGTCGCAGGTTCCGGCGGCAGCTGGAGCGGGGCGGGCGACGCAGTGACGGCCGTGCAGGGGGTGCGCGTCGCCCCGCCGGTCGCCGGTCCCGGGGTGACCGAGGTGCTGGCCGCGTGCGGTGGGGTGTTCCGGGGCGTCGGGCTCGCGCCGGTACAAAACGGCGACGGAGCCTGGAACGTCCAGGTGGTCGTCGACCACACCGCCTGCGCGGGCGGCGAACTGTCACTGTTCGGTGTGGATGACGACGGGACAATCCGGTCCCTTCAGCGCGTGGGTTAGCGATCGACATGTCCCGCCGGTTGAGCTTCACCACGAGGGTCGGCGACGTAGAGCGTGCGGGTCTCGCCCGGCAGTTGCTGCCGTTTCTGGATCACGAACTGCTGAGCCAGCAACCGCTCGAACCCCTCGCGTCGGTAGTCGTCGAACAGTCCGGCCGGCTTGTTGGCCAGCAAACGCTGCACCTGGACGTCTTCGACGTGCACGAACTCCACGACAACCCTGCAACCGAACGACCGGAGCCAAGACACGACCTCGGGAAGAGGCACGCTGGCCGAGATGACGAGGTGGTGGACGAGCGCCAACGCGAGCACCACGTCGGGCAGCACCCGCTCACTGAAGGCCGCGCGTTCGCGGTTCCGCCAGCCGAGACCGCCCGAGGGGTCCACGATGTTCATGACCAGCGGGAGAACGTTCTCGTTCCCCTCGGCACGAAGCTGCCGGTACAGGTCGTCGACCACCTTCTCGTCACTGTCGACCGCGACTACGTAGTCGGCGTGCTCGGCAGCCAACCGGGAATAGGCTCCGTAGTTGGCGCCGAGATCGAGCACCAGCCCTTCGCCTGCAGCAAGAGCGGAGCGCACGAACGCGTGCTTGGCCTCGGTGTCGGCGTGGCTGTACGAACACGACTCTCGGTAGTCGGACCACGTCGAGCTTCGCCGAGTCCAGACCTCCTGACATGGAGCGATCTTTCGTGCGGAGTCATGGGTCGGTCTTGATCGTGTAGACGAGGGTGAGGTCGGTGCCCGGGTAGATGGTGTTGGTGGCGGTGAGCTCGTCGCAGAGGCCGGCGATCGCTCGGGTGCGCCGAGGCGCGGAGAGGGGCGAGAGACGTACGTGGAGTTCGGTTCCGACGACTTCGAGGTCGGCGGGTGAGCGGAACGCTTCGCGTAGCAGGCTGCGGGCCTCGTCGTCGGCGCGGGGGTAGTGGGGGGCGAGGAGCCGGGCGAGGGCGGACTCGGCGTTGTAGGTGGCCATGCGGATGGCGTCGTGGATGCGTTTACGTTCGGGGGCGAGGCGCACCGCGTCGGGGCGGACCTGGCTGAGGGGTGCTTTGGCGGGGATGGCTTTGGCCGCGGCGGCGAGGCGGTCGACTTCGGCGCGCGCGGCGGTGAAGGCGTCGAGGAGCTCGGGGTTGGGGCGGCGGCCCTCGACGGAGGCTTTGCCCTCGGTTTCTTCGGCGGCGGCGAGTTGGCGCCGTGCGTCGCGCAGTTCCCGATCGGCGTGACGCCGGGCGGGGTTCGGTGTCATGCGGGCTGGGTCGTCGTCGATGGTGGCGTAGCTGTCGAGGGCGTCGAGGGCGTAGTGAGCGCGCATGTAGCGAAAGAAGTTCTCTTGGCTCCAACGGTTGAACATCTGGTGGGCGATCGGGGCGGGGTCGGGGTCGGTCCGGGTGGTGAGGATCTGGGTCTGGTGCCCGGTGGCGGGGTCCAATCGGGTGATCTGGCGGCACGCGAAGCGGCGGCGGCGGTTGTTGTAGGCGATGCGCACCCGCCGGTCGGCGAGCAGGTAGTCGTGGCGGCGACCGGCCTGGTCGGTGAGCTGGTGGGCCTGGAACGCCGTGCGGGGCTCGGCCCGGGTCTTGCCTTTGCGGTAGGTGAGGATGTGGAAGCCAGCGAGACGGAGCTCGGCGAACAGCTTGGGGGACCAGCCGCCCCGGTCGAAACAGATCGTCGGGTGGGCGTCGGCGCCGACCAGGGCGCGGATCTTGGCTGCCACGGTGCGCAGCTCGCCCACGAGCGACGCGCCTGGCGGGGCGGTCCATACCAGCAGGCCGTCACCGTTGCGGTCGCAGACCCAGGTGTCCTCCTCGGCGCGCATGGCCAGGCGGATGCGTGCCACATGGGCCTTGGGGACCTCGGCGCCGCCGTGGTAGGCGCGTACGTGGCCATCGACATAGAAGATCCCGGCCGTGTCGGTATGGGTGTCGAGGTGGCGTCGGGCCAGCGTGTCGATGAGCCGGTCGGCGCGGCCCAGTCGGGCGAGCCCGGCTATCCGCCGGCGCAGGGTCTTGACCTCCGGTGCCCGGTCGAGCCCGAGTAGCCGGCCGGCGTCGGTGGGGTCGACCCGGGTGGCGCCCTCAGCGCGGGGCTCGCCCCATAAGCAGGCGAACACGACCGCCAACACCAGCGAGCGCAGCCCGTAGAACGCGGCCCGTCCCGTCGCGTACACGGCGCTGGCCGCGTCGACCAGGCCCGTCGCGGCGAGCGCCGGGAGGATCACGAGCGCGCCGGCCAAGGGCAGCGACGCGCCTTCACAGATCACCGGCGGCGCCTCGGTGATCGCCCCGGCGCGGGCCGCTTGGCGCTCCGCGCTGCGGTCCGCGGGACGGGCCAGAGGCTCAAGGCCCCCGCCCACCGAAGGCCCGGGCGGCCCCGGGGAGACGACCGGCGGGCCGGCCAGCGCCCGGCGCACGGTGTCGGTCGACACCCCGGTGCGCGCCGCCACCGCGACCAAGGTCAGGCCCTCGTCGCGCAGCGCCCGGATCTCGGCCCGCTTGACGTCGGTCAGCTTCGAGGGCCCCTTCGGGCCCCGGCGGCGTACCGCCAGCCCGGCGGTGCCCTGCGCCCGGTACGCGGCGCGCCACAACATGACGGTGTCCTCGTTCACGCCGAACACCGCGGCCGTCTGGCGTTGGCCGGCCGCTTTGGACTCCACCAGCTGCACCGCCGCCAGCCGCCGGGCCACCGGGTCCGAGCTACCCCAGCTCCACGCCGCCATCCCCCACAAGAACACCGACCCCGACCCGTCGGCCTCCTCCAAGAACGCCACGCCCGGAGCCACCTGCAACGACCCGCCCGGGGCCAACGGAAGCGGCGGCATCGCGTCCAGTGTGCTCGCTGCCAGCGCCATCCCACGACCTCCCACGAACCATCATTAGTCCGAAGGCATTATCTCACCCCACGCTCATGACCTGGTGGATACCCCCAGCTCACAAGCGGCGCCCGTCTCTCTATGTCGGGAGGTCTGGATTCCCGAACGGGTCGTACACGTATACGCGCTCGTAACCCTCCAGCGGTTCGTCGTCTACGACGCGGTGACCGGCATCAGCTATGACAGTGGCCAGTGGTCGGACGTCCTCGACGAGGAACGCCGGATGCGCTTTCGTCGCCGGCCGAAAGTCGGCTTCGACGCCCAGATGTACCTTGAGATCTCCACCCTCGAACCAGCACCCACCACGCGCCGCGAGGTGCCGTGGCTTTGGAACCTGCGGGATCCCGAGCAGGCCCTAATAGAAGTCAGCGGCATCCTTCTCGCGGCCAGCCGGCATCGCGAGCTGGATGTGTTCGAGCCGTGTCACGCGCATGCGGCCCATCTTGGCGCGACACGTGCTCGCCTGTCCCATAACGCCGGGATCGTTACACCGTTCGGCACACTCACGCGCCGAGGTGCATCTGACGCCAGACGGGCTGGAAGGTCGCTCGCGGTCGATCAATCGCCACTGAACACGCATGCGCTCCTGCTGGGGGCGTCGCAGCAATGGCGCTGGTTCGTCAGGTTTCGCTGAACAGCGCCTCGATGTAGCCAGGTCCCGCGAGGACCATCGGGAGCCGCCGCTTCGGATGCCACGGGGGGAGGTCATCGGTTGCCGGCAGCGGTGCCTTGACGAGCAGGTCTCGCAGCGTCGCGCTCAGGTCGTACAGCCAAAGCCGCTCGACGAACCGTGGGTGAGCGGCGATGCCGGGATAGACGTCGACGACCGACGGAATCAGGGCGGTGGCGTCGTCGGAGGGAAGCAGCGGTTGGAGCTCGAGATCCGGAGGGCCGAGCCGCCCCCACTCGAAGTCCAGGACCGCGGCGACCCGGGAGCCGTTCCAGATGACGTTGTTGAGATGGGCGTCGCCGTGAACGACGACGCCGTCGCTCGGGTTCCTCAACGGGTCGATTGGCCGAAGGCGTTTGATCTCCTCGCCGAGCTGCACGACGAGCTGCTGGTCGACGTTCTCGAGGTGCGTCGCCGGCTCGACGAGTCGCAGCGCACGGTCGACGGGGAGCGGGTTGAGGTCTGCCCCGATGGCGTCGTCCGTGTCGGGCTGGGCCGGGCGAGCCGCGAGCGCGGCTCGGACCTCCGGCGATGGCTCCCAGGTGTGCAGCGCGCGGAGGGCGTGGCCGAGTTGTTCGGCTGCGGTGCGTTGCTGGGTGCGGTCGAGGTCGGCCCAGCCGTGGGACAGCATGGTGCCGGGCACCCAGTGGGTGAGCGTCCAGGTCAGGTCATCGTTGACGCCGGTGGCGGCGAGCCTGACGTGAGGCACGTCGTCCGGCAGGTGCTCGAGGATGAGTGCCTCGCGTTGGAGACGGGTCCGGTCGCCGCGCCAGCAGATCCGCAGCACGAGCTCGTCGATCTTCCACGCGTCGTTCGAGTCGCTCGGCAGCGGGATCGGCCTGGCGTCGATCGTCAGCTTCGCTGCCTCGGCCACGAGCCGAAGTCGTGCTTCGGAGTCCACGTGCCATCATCGCAGCCCGACCCGTCGAACTGCCCATGACAAAGCGCGCCTAACGCTCGCCGCTGAAAGCCGACGCGACTGTCCTCCAACGCCGGGACTGTGACACCGTCCGGCACGTCGGTGACGGTCTCGGCGATGCCTCCGTTGCGTGTTATGGGACGGCGTGAGCAGAATGCCGGTACTACCGCGGTCTTCGAAATCCCGGGCGGATTTTCCCTGTGTCCGCGACACTGTCCCAATGGGTGATCTCGTGCCGCCCGATCCGCCCCTCGCCGGAGTTCAGGCCGCTCTGCGTCCGTTCCGGATCAGCGATGCGGCCGCTATTGCCGAGTCCTGCCGGGATCCCGACATACCCCGGTTCACGATGATGCCGGAGGCGATGACTGAAGATCAGGCCAGGCAGTGGGTCGAGCGCGGCCTTGAGTGGTGGCCTCGCGGTCTGGCTCGCTTTGCGGTAACAGTGCCGCCTTCAGACGAATGCGCTGGTCAGATTGGTATTCAGTTCGACTTCGCCGCGCGTCGAGCCGAGGCGTTCTACTGGCTTGATCGTCGGGTTCGAGGCCGTGGTATCGCGGTGGACGCGCTCAGTCTCGCCACTGAGTGGGCCTTTCGAGACTATGGAATCGTGCGGGTTCAACTCGTCACTCATCTCGACAACGAGCGCTCGCAAAGGGTCGCCGAGCGCTGCGGTTTCAGCCGCGAGGGTGTCCTGAGGGCATGGGAACCGATCAAGGATGAGCAGCCCGACGTCGTCATGTGGAGCCGACTCGTCAACGACCCAGCGCCGGATCGCGGTCACGCATAGCGGCACGTACGAGCGCAACGCTCCTCCCATAACGTTCACCTGACCGGAGCGCCGGGACTGTCCCCGATCGGCTGATATACGTGTGATCGTCATCGCCTATCGCTCAGAAGCTCGTGACGCGATCACCCGTATGATCAGGCGTTATACGTCCCGAAGGGCTTGGTGATCTCCGATCACACGTATAACGCCGGCTCGGTGACTGAGGCCGCACTGCGACTTCTTCGCTCCGAACCACCCTGCGTAGTGGCCACCATTGGGAGGTTGATGGCCGCCAGCGGGCAGATCCCGATGGCCACCGACAGCCGCGTCGGCAGTTTGTCTCTTGACTTGGATCCGGCCGGTCGTAGGTTGAAATCGAGGCAGTCCAGATAGGCCTGGTCGGCGCCAGCAACCTCACCACCTGAGGAGGGAAGCATGGCGGACGAGCTGCCAGTGTGCGTGGTCTCCGAGCTCACCCCGGGCGCGGTTATGGGCGCAGGCCACTACGCCGTAGGAAACGCGAGCGGCCGCCTGTTCGCCGTGAGCCGCAGGTGTCGTCACCTCGGCGCCGACCTCGCCGGCGGGTCCATCGACAAGCAGGGCTGTCTCGTGTGCCCCTGACACGGCGCCAGGTACGACGTCGAGACCAGTCGCATGGTGCGCGGCCCGCAGGGCGTGTACGCGAAGGTCCCCGGTCTTGGCGCGGCCAACATCGCTCTGACACGGATCTTCCCGTTGCGTCGGGGGGAGGTCGTCGAGCGCGATGCCACCGTGTTCGTCCGCTGAACAGCCTCTCGGCGGCCACCATCCGCGAGCTGGGCGTCACGGAGGGAGGCGCACGTGGAAGCATATGTACTGGTCCAAACCGAGGTGGGAGCGGCTGCTGACGTCTCCGACGAGATCGGCGCATTCGAGGGAGTGCTCTCGGCCGAGGCCATCACCGGCCCCTACGACGTCATCGCCCGCCTGCAGGCCGAGAACGTGGACGCCCTCGGCAAGCTCGTCGTGTCGCGTATCCATCTCGTCGCAGGCGTAACCCGCACGCTCACCTGCCCGATCGTCCACCTGTAAACGGGCAGGACCGGCGGCCCGGCTTCCACTGCCCGATCGCCTCGATTCGCCCGCCAGCGCAACCCCGGAGTCGTGACACGACAACGATCGACACGACCGCGCTCGCCTACCACCGTGGTCGTAGACCTGAGCTCGTCGACTCGTCGGGGTACCGCGGTCGGCGTAGCGGACGATCAGCCGCCGGGCGGATGTGCAGGGGCCGGTCGCTTCGTACCGTCCGGCTATGCAGACGTTCGAGCGGATGGTCGTGGTCCCCGGGCCCGGTCAGGATGGCGGGTCGAGCCGGACCCTCGTGCGGCCGTCGGTGCCAACCTGGTGGGGTGGCGGCAGGGGTTCGGCTGATCCGCAGACAGTGCGGGCGTGGGCCGGTCGGGCCCGCCGCTACGCCGAGATCGGCACCATCGTCGTCCGGTCCGGGATCCTCCGCCGCTGGACGACAGGATCGGCCCCTGGACAAGTGGCCCTCGGTCGGTCGTTGCGGGCGGCGTGCGAACGGGCCGGCGGTATGTACGTCAAGCTCGGCCAGCTGCTGTCCACCCGGCCCGATCTGGTCTCGGCGGGCGTGGCGGCCGAGCTGCGCCTCCTGCAGAACGCCGTCGCACCGGTTCCGGCCCGGCTCGTGACCCAGGTCGTCGCCGAGGAGCTGGGCGCTCGCCCCGACCGTCTGTTCAAGGACTTCGACGACAGGCCCGCCGCGGCCGCGTCCGTCGCCCAGGTCCACCGGGCGACGCTGCGCGACGGCCGTCGGGTCGCGGTGAAGGTGCAGCGGCCCGAGGTCGCCGAGCGCGTCCGTCGGGACGTCGACATCCTGACCCGGCTGGCCGAGCGCCTCGAGCGCCGCACTCGGTGGGGGGGCCGACCAGCAGCTGGTCAGCACCGTGCGAGGATTCGCCGAGAGCTTGACCGGAGAGCTCGACTTCGCGGCCGAGGCCGACAATCTCACCACCCTGGGTCGTGTCGTCGGGCGGCACGACCGGGTCGTGGTCCCCGGGCCCGTGCCCACCCTGACCCGCCGCCGCGTGCTGGTCATGGAGTGGATCGACGGCGAACCGCTGGCGGCGGCGTCGGCGTCCCTCAGACCGGCCGAGCGCTCTCGGCTCGCCCGCGCCCTGCTCGGCTGCTTCCTCGACCAGATCTTCGTGGTCGGCACCTTCCATGTGGACCCGCATCCCGGGAACGTGTACCTGACCCCCAACGGCGACATCGCACTTCTCGATTGCGGTGCGATCGGCCAGCTCGACCTGCGTCAGCGCATGGCACTGCACGCTGTGCTGGTCGCGGTCGCTGCTCGGGACGGCGCCGCGCTGGGCCGTGCCGTCACCGCGATCAGCGTGGCGGCGGTAGGCAAGGACCGGGGCAGGCTCGAGGCCTCGCTGGACCACCTGCTCGACCGGCACCTCCGGCCGGGCGCAGGCGCGGACGCCGCGCTCTTCGGTGCCTTCGTGGGCGTGATGCGAGAGTTCGGGATGGCGCTGGAGCCGGTCGTGTACGGGGCGCTTCGGTCGGTGGCCACCCTCCAGGCGACC
>WHTB01000080.1 GCA_009379735.1 Propionibacteriales bacterium | reverse complement strand
GGTGTCGTTCGAGATTGCTCGCCGGCACCGGTTCACCCGCGAGATGGCGGCCCTGCCCGCGCACGTCGAGGCGCACGTCCTGCCGACCGGCGGTGGGTCCGCCCGGGATGACTCCCTGCTCGCCCACCGTGACTTCTCCGGGGTGCGCCACCGGATCGACCGCGCCTTCGACGCCTCCGGTGCCTATCTCGACGCGCACCTCGGGCGTCGCTCATGAGGTCGGGCGTCGCGTACACCCTGCGCCGCCTGGTGCTCGCCCCCGGCGTGGTCCTGCTCACTTTCCTACTGCTCACGACGGTGCCCGTCTGGCTGATCGTCGCAGCCTGCTTGTCGCCGATCATGCCCGGACACCTGCGGCCCCTGCGGGTGCTGTGGCTCGCCGTGGTCCACCTGGTGCTGGAGAGCCTGATCCTGGTCGAGATGCTCGGGCTCTGGCTGGCTTCGGGTTTCGGGTACGCGATCCGCAGACCGTTCTTCGAGCGCATCCACTACGACATCGTCGAGACGTACCTGCGGCTGATGTTTCGCGAGGCGCGGCGGGTGCTCAAGCTGTCGATCGAGGTGCGTGGACCTGCACCGGACGCGTTCCCGGGTGAGCCGCTGCTGGTCTGTTGTCGCCACGCCGGCCCGGGTGACTCGCTGATCTTGATGCACGCGCTGATGAACTGGTACCACCGCGAGCCCCGGGTGGTCCTCAAGGACACGCTGGCCTGGGACCCCGCCATCGGGATCATCCTGCACCGGCTCCCGGCGCGCTTCATCTCGCCTCACCCCGGTGAGCAGGGTGACGCGGTGGAGCAGCAGGTCGCCGCACTGGCCACCGACCTGGACGAGAACGACGGTTTCGTGATCTTCCCGGAGGGCGGCAACTTCACGCCGAGACGGCGGCTGCGCGCGATCGAGTCATTGCGTCGGAAGGGTCACGAGCGGATGGCGCGGCGGGCCGAAGGGCTGCGGCACGTGCTGGCACCCAGGCCCGGTGGCGTGCTGGCGGCGATGGGTGCGGCGCCGGAGGCGGACGTACTCATGGTGGCGCACACCGGCCTCGACCACATGCTCACGGTCGCCGACGTGTGGCGCGAGCTGCCGATGGACAAGACCATCATCATGCAGTGGTGGCGGGTGCCCCGAGAGGAGATCCCCTCGGGGCGCAACGCCCAGATCGACTGGTTGTTCGGCTGGTGGGAGCACATCGACCACTGGGTCGAGGAGCACCGTGAGGGCGTGCCTTAGGAGACGTCCTTGTGCTCCAACGGGTGGTCGGGGTCGGTCGGTGCGTGCGGCTCCTCCGCAGCATCCGACAGCGCCTCGTCCGGTGCGGCCGCGCCGGCGTCGTCGGCCCCGTCGGCCCCGTCACCGGCCTCGTCACCGGCCTGGTCGCCGGCGGGAGCCGCGGGTGCCGCCGGTGCCGCCGGGTCGGGCACGGCCTGGGGAGCCGAGTAGTCGCTCTGCCAGGCCTCGGCGGAGCCACCGTCCCCGGTGAGCTTCTTGATCACGAACGCCACTGCAGCACCGAGACCGAGCAGCATGACCAGCGTGCGGAGCCGGTGCTTCTTCTCCGCGGGCCGGTCGACGTCGCCCTTGAGTGCGGCGACGGTGGCCGTACCCCGGCGCCTGGCCTCCGTGCGGTACGGCTCGCTGGCCGCCGACGCCGCCGCGAGCGCGGCGCCGACCTGCGGTGCGATGGTGTGGTCGAACGTGCTGCGGGCGCTGCCGGCGGCCGACTCGGCGGCCGGGATGAGCTTCTCGTTGGCCTGGGTGCGGGCCTCGTCAACGTACGGCGCGAGCCGCTCCTTCGCGTCGTCGAGCACAGGCGCAACACGTTCCATCGCCTGCTCGGCGATCTCCTGTACGCGGCTACTACGGCTGCGGCTGCGGAGCATGGTGTCCCCTTTCAGGTCAGTTGGTCGAAACTTCGTACATGTCTGCGTCCACCGTATCCGTGATGAGGTTTTTCTCCCCTACCTTGATGGTGCCTCGCCCTGCGTGCGGGGAAACGTCGGTTGGGACGACATGCGAGGATGGCGGCACCTCAAACCGAAAGGCGAGAACGTGGCGGACGACCTCTACGCGACCCTGAAGACCAACAAGGGTGACGTGGTGATCCAGCTGTTCCCGAACCATGCTCCGGAGACCGTCCGCAACTTCGTGGGACTGGCCGACGGCAGCAAGGAGTGGACCGATCCCGGGACCGGCGCCAAGCGCACCGACCGGTTCTACGACGGGCTCACCTTCCATCGGGTCATCGACGGCTTCATGATCCAGGGCGGCTGTCCGCTGGGCACCGGCACCGGCGGGCCCGGCTACGAGTTCAAGGACGAGCCGCACCCTGAGCTCACCTTCGACCGGCCGTACCTCCTCGCGATGGCGAACGCCGGCCCCGGCACCAACGGCTCGCAGTTCTTCGTGACGCACCAGGCGACCACCTGGCTGAACTTCAAGCACACCATCTTCGGTGAGGTCGCCGACGAGGCTTCGCGGAAGGTCATCGACACCATCGCGACCACGCCGACCGGCCCCGGCGACCGGCCGGTCGAGGCCGTCATCCTCGAGCGGGTCGACGTCGAGCAGCGCTGACCGCATGCAGTCCGTCGGCGGGGGTCCGCCAGCCGAAGAGCAACAGGTGCCGACCTGCACCCGGCACCCGGACCGCGAGACCTACATCTCCTGCCAGCGGTGCGGCCGGCCGATCTGCCCGGAGTGCATGAACCAGGCGGCCGTCGGCTTCCAGTGCCCCGACTGTGTGGCCGAGGGGCGACGCGGCCAGCCAAAGGTTCGCACGGCGTACGGCGGCGGGATCCACGCGCGCGACACGGTCGTCACGATCTCCCTGATCGCCACGAACATCGCCGTGTTCGTGGCGATCCTCGCCACCGGCGGGTCAGCCAGCGCGCTGGGCGAGGCGCTGTCGATGGTCAGCGGTGAGGTCCGGCTATTCGGGCTGCCCCCGGACGCCGGGGTCGTGCACGGCGAGTACTGGCGGATCCTGACCTCGGCCTTCGTGCACATCGAGACGTACCACTTGCTGTTCAACATGGTCGCCATCGGCTTCATCGGCTCGGTCCTGGAGCGGTTGCTCGGCCGCTGGCGCTACCTGGCCCTGTACTTCGTGAGCTGCCTCGTCGCCGGGGTCACGGTCTACTGGCTGTCGCCTCCTGACGCGATGACCTACGGCGCGTCCGGCGGCGTGTTCGGACTGCTCGCCGCGGCGCTGGTGATCTTCCGCAAGCAGGGGTACGACACCCAGTGGCTGCTGCTCCTGCTCGGCTTCAACCTGGTCCTGACCTTCACCCGCGGGTCGATCTCGTGGCAGGGCCACATCGGCGGGCTGGTCGGCGGGTTGGCCGTGGCCGCCGCGCTCGCGTACGCCCCGCGCGAGCGCCGCCGCGTCGTCCACACCGGCGCCATCGTCGGGATCACCGTGGTGTCGCTGGCGCTGATCGCCGTACGCACGCTCGTTCTCGACGTCCCCTGACCTGAACGGCACGGTTCCGTGCCTTTCCCGACCATCCCCACTCCTGCAGGGATGGGGATGATCGGGTACGGGTTGGGGGGTCGCCACGTGTGGCCGACCGCGAATGCATTCGGGGAACACGTGCGCGCAAACGGCCCGAGGTCGCGGCGCGCCCAGACATCCGGAGACGACGGCGAGGTTGTCCACAGGGGTTATCCCCAGTGTGGAGAACTACACCGGTGTAATCACAGTTGTGGAGCGCTCGGTGGACAACCCTCGACGCACCGAGGTCCGCCGTCCACAGCTGTGGACAACGGGCCTGGTCAGCGGTCGGCGGCTACTCCCACTTCATCGCGGTCAGCAGGCCGAGCAGGATGGCACCCATCCCGATCATCAGGTTCCAGTCGCCGAACCTGCGCATCACGGGGACGTCGGCGCCGGCGAGGTAGTACACGACGATCCAGGCGAGACCGACCAGCAGGAGCGTGCACATCGTCGGCACCACCCAGCGGCCCGAGCCGAGCTTCACCGGGGTGTCGGCGCTCGTGCTGCCGCCCGCGGACGACGAGGTCTTGCGCTTCTTCTTCTTGCGTAGACGGGACTCCGGCACGGCACAGGCTCCTCGGATCAAACTGGGTTGGCGTGTCGGCTAGCGTAGTCGTTGACCGTACGCGCGGTCGCCACCACCTCGATGCACGGAGCCACCCCGCCATGCAGGACACCCCGCACCAGCAGCCGCACCAGCAGCCGGACCGGCGCACCCGCATCCTCGGCTGGCTGGCCCACGGCTCGCGCTGGGGCACTCAGGGCCAGCCGAAGCTGCTGTGGCGGGTGGTGGTGCCGCTGGTGTTCGGGTTCGCCGGCTTCCTCTTCGTCACCAGCGCCGAGAGCGCCGAGGGCGACGACCTGCGGCCCGACCGCGAGACCGGCCTCACCAGCCTGGTCGAGGACGAACGCGACGGCATCGGCCGGATGCGCGCGCGGGCGTCGGCGCTGTCGGACGAGATCGAGCAGCTGTCCGCGTCCGTTGACGACGCCGAGCTGAACGAGCTGAACGACCAGCTCGCCGAGCTGCGCACCCACGCGGGCCTGGTCGAGCTGCGGGGTCCTGGGGTGGAGATCGTGCTCGACGACGCGCCGTACGACCAGCCGATCCCTCCGGGTCGTACCGCGAACGACCTGATCGTGCATCAGCAGGACCTGCAAGCGGTGGTCAACGCGCTCTGGGACGGCGGCGCCGAGGGAGTCACGTTGCAGGGTCAGCGCATCGTGTCGACGACCGGCATCAAGTGTCACGGCAACACCGTCGTGCTGGAAGGTGTGCCGTACGCACCGCCGTATCGGATCGTCGCGGTCGGTGACGTCACCGAGCTGGTGACGGCGATCAACACGTCGCAGTACATCCAGATCTACAAGCAGTACACCGAGCCGCCGATCAACATCGGGTACAGCCAAGACGTGCTGTCCGAGGTCACCCTCCCGGCGTACGACGGAGCACTCGCCCTGGAGTACGCGCGCACCACCTAGGGCGCCGTGTCACGGCCGGTTGGTCGGCGTCGGGTCGAAGATGCCGCCGTCGGTCGGTGTCTCCGTGGGGTCGGTCGGCTCGTCGGTTGGCGTCTCCGTGGGCTCGGTCGGCTCGTCGGTCGGGGTCTCGCTTTCCTCCGGCTTGGTGGACACCGTGATGATGACGGTGTCGCCGGGCTGCACCTGCTCGCCACCGTCCGGCGTCTGCGACGTCACGATCCCGGCGTCCTCGTCGGAGCCCGGGTCGTCGACGACCTGCACCTCGAGGTCGAGCCGCTCGAGCTTGCGCTTGGCCAGCCCCTCGGTGTTGCCGACGACGTCGGGGACCTCGAGCGGACCCTCAGAAATGGTGAGCGTCACCGTCTGGCCCACCCGCAGCCGGGAACCCGCCTCAGGATCCATCTCGACGACCTGGTCCTTCTCGTCGCCACCGGGCTGCTTCTTGGTGTCGACCTTCAGGCCCAGATCCTCCAGCTCCGTCGTGGCCGCGTCGACGTCATCGCCGACGACGTTGGGCACCTCCACCTGTTTGCGGCCGCTGGACACGACGATGTCGACGGCCTCACCCTCGTCGAGGGCGACCTCCGGGTCGGGATCCTGCGAGATGACCAGGCCTTGCTCCACATCGTCACTGGCCTGCGGGGTGACCTTGCCGATCTCCAGGTTGACCGCCTCGAGCCGGTCACGTGCCTCGGCCTCGGTGAGTCCGGTCAAGGTCGGCACGGTGGCCTTCGGCGTCGCCTCGGTGTTGTCGAGCCACTTCGGTACCAGCCACCCGAGCAGCGCGAAGATGGCGACCACCGCCAGCACCAGCAGCGCGTAGAGCCAGCCGCGTCCCCGTCGTGGCTCGTCGTCGCGGATCGCGGTCTCGTCCATCAGGTCGTCGGTCATCGGCAGCACCGGCGGGCTGTCGGCCGCCGGCAGGACCGCCGGGGCGTTGACCTGCTGCCCGGCGAGCGCACGCTCGATGTCCGCCCGCATCTCGGCGGCGCTCTGGTAGCGCTCGGTCGTCGACTTGGCGAGCGACTTGGCGGCGATCGCGTCCAGCTCGGGGGCGAGCTCGGGGTCGATGCTCGACGGTGGTGGCGCCTCCTCCCGCACGTGCTGGTACAACACGGAGACCGGGCTGTCGCCGACGAACGGTGGCCGACCGGTCAGCAGCTCGTACAGCAGGCAGCCGGTGGAGTAGATGTCACTGCGGGCGTCCACCTGCTCGCCGCGAGCCTGCTCCGGGGAGAGGTACTGCGCCGTGCCGACGACGGCCGCGGTCTGGGTCATGGCCGACGAGGCGTCGGCGATGGCCCGGGCGATGCCGAAGTCCATCACCTTCACGTCGCCGTTCGGCGTGAGCATGACGTTGGCCGGTTTGATGTCGCGGTGGATGATGCCAGCACGGTGGCTGTAGTCGAGCGCGGCCAGCACGCCGGCGGTGATCTCGAGGGCCCGCTCAGGCAGGATCTTGCGACCCTCGCGCAGGATCTCGCGCAGCGTGCGCCCCTCCACCTGCTCCATCACGATGTACGGGATCCGCAGGCCGGAGCCGTCGCCGGAGTCCTCGTCACCGGTGTCGTACACGGCGACGATCGCCGGGTGGTTGAGCGACGCGGCCGACTGCGCCTCGCGACGGAACCGCGCCTGGAAGGTGGGGTCGCTGGCGAGGTCGGCGCGCAGCAGCTTGACCGCGACCCGGCGGCCGAGCCGCAGATCCTTGCCGGCGCGCACCTCGGCCATGCCGCCACGGCCCAGCAGCCCCCACAGCTCGTAGCGTCCGCCGACCTGCTCGTACGTCTGGTCGCCGCCGTTCGGTGGCTCAGTCGTCATCGTCAGCCCTCGTCCTCGACCTCATTGGTTGATCACTGCTTCCATCACCGCGCGGGCGATGGGACCGGCGAGCCGTCCCCCCGAGACGTCACTCCGCTCGACGTTTGCATCCTCGACGAAGACGGCTACCGCCACCTCCGGGTTGTCCGCTGGGGCGAAGCTCACAAACCAGGCGTACGGATTGCGCTCGTCCGACGACTGCGCCGTGCCGGTCTTGGAGCCCACCTCGATCCCGCTCATGGCCGCGGAACCACCGGTGCCGGTCTCGGTCACCTCGACCATCATCTGGCGGAGGTCGGAGGCGACGGCGGAGCTGACCGCCTGGCTGAGCGCCTCCGGCTCGGCCTCGTCGAGTGATTCGAGGTCGGGTGAGCGCTCCTCCTTGACGAGGTACGGCTTCATCACCGTGCCGTCGTTGGCGATGCCCGCGACGACCATCGCCATCTGCAGCGGCGTCGAGGCGACCTCGAACTGGCCGATCGCCGACAGCGCGGTCTGCGGCTCGTCGGGGTCGGCCGGGAACACGCTCGTGGCGTCACCGGGCAGGTCGTCGATCACGTCGTCACCGAAACCGAACGCCTCGGCCTGCTCGCGCAGCGCCTCGGCCCCGAGGTCCTCGGCGGCGAGCTTGGCGAACGCCGTGTTGCAGGAGAACGCCAGCGCCCGGGTGAGCGTGATCTGGTCGCCGCCGCAGCTCCCCCGCCCGTCGTTGCCGAGGTCGGTGCTGGACTTGGGCAGCCGGTACGTCGCCTGCCCGGTCACCATGGAGTCGGGGCTGTACTTCCCGCTCGACAGTGCCGCCGCGGCCGTCACCAGCTTGAACGTCGAGCCCGGCGGGTACCGCTCCTGGACGGCTCGGTTGCGCAGCGGCTTGCCCGAGTCGTCGTTCAGCTCCTTGTACGCCGCCGTGGTCTTGGCGAAGTCGTGACTGGCCAGCCGGCGCGGGTCGTAGTCGGGCAGCGACACCATCGACAGGATCTCTCCGGTCTCCGGCCGCAGCGCGACGACGGCGCCCTTCGCATCGTCGGGAAGATCGTTCAGTCCCTTGCGTGCCGTCTCCTGGGCCCGCTGGTCGATGGTCAGCAACACGTTGCCGCCCTTGGGCTGCCGGTCGCTGACCAGGTCGATCACCCGGTTGAACAGCAGCCGCGGGTCGTTGCCCGAGAGCACGTCGTTGTGCGTACGCTCCACGCCCGAGGAGCCGTAGAGGTAGGAGTAGTAGCCGGTCAGATGGGAGTACAGCCGAGGCTGGTTGTAGGTGCGCAGGAACTCGAACCGGTCGTCCGCGGCCTTGCTCTCGGCGACCGGTGCGCCGGCCACGAAGATGGGTCCCCGCTCACGGGCGTACTCCGCGTCGACCACTCGCCGGTTGTCGGGGTCGTCGTTGAGCTCACCGGCGTTGACGAACTGCACGTAGTTGACGTTGAGGAGCAGCAGGCCGAACAACACGGCGCAGCCGACCGCCAGCACCCGGACCGGTTTGTTCATCGCAGCTTCACCACCTGGGTATCCTCGTCGGCGCCGGGCGTCCACACCTCGGGGTCGGGGCGCCGGGCCAGGTGGCTGATCCGCAGCAGCAGCGCGATGATCGCCCAGTTCGCCACCATCGACGACCCTCCGGCCGACAGGAACGGCGTGGTGAGCCCGGTCAGCGGGATAAGGC
This sequence comes from Propionibacteriales bacterium, assembly GCA_009379735.1. Taxonomy (GTDB): domain Bacteria; phylum Actinomycetota; class Actinomycetes; order Propionibacteriales; family Nocardioidaceae; genus WHTB01. The sequence continues at coordinate 6,746 of WHTB01000080.1, read as the reverse complement.
CGGTGACTCCGCCGACCACCACGAACACCTGCAGCGCGAACGACACCGCGAGGCCGACCGACAGCAGCTTGCCGAAGCTGTCACGGCACAGCAGGGCCACCCGGAGACCACGCTCGACGATCAGCCCGTACAGCAAGACGATGGCCATCAGGCCGGCCAGACCGAGCTCCTCGCCGAGCGAGGTGGCGATGAAGTCGGACCAGGCGTACGGCACCCGAGTCGGGCTGCCCTCGCCGAGCCCACGGCCGAGCAGACCTCCCCAGGCGAGCCCGAACTGCGCCTCGACGATCTGGTCGAACAGGTCCGGGTCACCGAACGGGTCGAGCCAGCCCTCGACCCGCAGCCGGACATGGCTGAAGAAGAGGTACCCGAGGTAGGCGCCGCTGGAGAACAGCAGGGTGCCCAGGACAAGCCACCCGGGCCGCTCGGTGGCGACGTACAGCAGCACCACGAAGATGCCGAAGAAGAGCAGCGACGAGCCGAGGTCACGCTGGAACACGAGGACCGCCATGCTGGCCGCCCAGGCCACCAGGATCGGCCCGAGGTCCCGGCCGCGCGGCAGGTCGACACCGAGCACCCGGCGGCCGGCGAGCGCGAGCGCGTCCCGGTTGACGACGAGGTAGCCGGAGAACGCGACCACGAGGCACACCTTGGCGATCTCACCGGGCTGGATGGAGAGGCCGGCGATGTTGGCCCAGACCCGAGAGCCGTTGATCTCCACACCGACGCCGGGGATCAGCGGGAGCAGCAGCAGCCCGAGACCGGCCAGGCCGAGGGTGTACGTGTAGGCCTGCAGCACCCGGTGGTCCTGGAGCAGCAGGAGCACCAGGACGAACAACGTGACGCCGAGCGCCGACCACATCAGCTGCGACGGCGCGAACGGACCGAACTGGGAGTCGGCGGCCTCGAGCGAGAGGTCGATGCGGTGGATCATCGCGAGTCCGAGGCCGTTCAGTGCCACCACGACCGGCAGCAGCACCGGGTCGGCGTACGGTGCGCGGAACCGCACCGTCAGGTGGGCCACCACGGCGAGCACCGTCAGCCCACCGCCGTACCAGATCAGGTCAGCGGGGACCTCGTTGTCACGCGCCAGCCCGATGATCGCGTACGCGGAGATACCGATGGCCAGCGCGAGTGCGAGCAGCAGCAGCTCGGACCCGCGACGCTTGCGGTGGACGAACGCGTCGGACGCGGCGGCGAGGGCTGAGCTCACGGCGCTCCCTCCTCACAGTCGACCGCCTCGTCGGGTGCGTCACTGGGTGCGCCAGTGGTCGGCGTGCTGGTCGGCGTCGGTGTGCGCGTCGGGGTCGCGGTCGCCGTCGGGCGCCGGGTGGGGGTCCGGCTGGCGGTCGGCTTCGGCTTCGGCGGTGGGGTCTGCAGCGCCTCGCACTGGTCGGCGATGGCTTCGAGGTCACTGACCATCCGCCGCGCATCGGCGAGGTCGCCCACGTCGATGCCGGAGGTGACCTGGTCGCGCCAGTACGGCGTGAGCTGCTCGAGCCGGACCTGTGTGCTCTCCTCCACCCCGAACAGGGTCAGGCCAGGCAGGTCCGCGTCGATGCCGTGGTAGATCGCGACCGTGTCGCCATCATCGGTGACGAAGTACTGGTCCTGCGACCAGTCGTACACGAACATGCCGGCGGCCACGACGAGCGCAACCAGCACGCACAACAAGAAGATGCGGCGGAACCAGCGGAACCGCTGCGGCGGGCGTGGGGCGTAGCGCAGGTGCTCATGATCGACCGGGCCGCCGTCGGACCGGTCACCCCGGACCCGCGGCTGTGACGTGGTGTCGTCGAGCCGGCCGCGTTGCTGCTCGGCCGCGGCTCCGACGAGCAGCGGGCCGAGCGACGCTGCGGACTCCGGGTCGACCGGGTCGCCGGCGCCCACCAGGTCGGCGACGACGACCGTGATGTTGTCCGAGCTGTTCGCGTCGAGCGCCGCCTGCACGAGGGCGATGCTGACCGAGTCGGGCGAGCCGTCGGCGAGGATCTGCTTGATCGCGTCGTCGTCGACGAAGCCGGGCAGGCCGTCACTGCACAACAGCAGCCGGTCGCCGGCCGTCACGGTGTGCATGGACAGGTCGGGCTCGTTGTCCTGGCGACCGTCGAGCACCTTCATGATCAGGTTGCGGTGCGGGTGGGTGCGGGCCTCCTCCGCACTGATGCGGCCGTCGTCGACCAGCGTCTGTACGAATGTGTGGTCGTGGGTGAGCTGGCTGAGCTCGCCGTCGCGCAGCAGGTAGGCGCGGGAGTCGCCGAGGTGTGCCAGACCGACCTGCTCACCGTCGAACAGCATCGCGGTCACCGTCGTACCCATGCCCTCGACCCTCGGGTCGTCGTCGATGATCTCCCCGAGGCGGACGTTGGCGCGGTGGAAGGCACCGACCAGTGCCTCCAGCATGTTCCCGGCCGGCTCGTTGTCGAGCCGGCGCATGGTCTGCACCGTGACGGCAGAGGCGAGGTCTCCGCTGGCGGCACCGCCGACCCCGTCGGCCACGATCAGGAAGTGCCGCCCCGCGTACCCGGAGTCCTGGTTGTTGGAGCGCACCCGTCCGACGTCGGACACAGCGGAGTAGTGCAACCCCAGCGTCACCGGTGTGCCCTACTTCCTGAGCTCGACGACGGTCTTGCCCAGGCGCACGGTGGTGCCGGCCGACACGGCGACGGCCCGGGTCACGCGAGTGTGGCCCAAGTAGGTGCCGTTGGTCGAGCCCATGTCCTCGACGAACCAGTCGTCGCCGTTCGTGACAAAGCGGGCATGTCGGGTGGACACGTAGTCGTCGTCGAGGCGGATGGTGACGTCGGTGCCGCGGCCGAGCGTGATGGTCTCACGGCCGAGGTCGACCGACTGGCCGGCGTTCGGGCCCTCGGTGACGACGAGCCGGCTGGGGATCCCACGCTTCTTCTTGGGCGCCGGCTTTGCCTTCGCCGGCTTGGCGGGCTTGGCCGGCTTGGCGGCCCGCTGCGGTAGGTCGACTCGCGCACCGAACATGTCGGACCGAATCACCGACACTGCGGACAGCACGAAGATCCAGAGCAGCGCCAGGAACCCCAGCTTGATCAACGTGAGCGTGAACTCAGACACCCGCCACCTCGCCCGGTCCTTCGGCGTGCGCTCGGGGGTTGCGCAAGACCATGGTCGTGTTGCCTATCTGGACTTCGGAGCCGTCATGCAGCTCGGCTTGCTGCACCCGTCGACCGTCGACCTTGGTGCCGTTGGTGGAGCCCAGGTCGTAGATCGACACCGTCACCGACTCGGGCCCGGGTCGCACCCGGATCTCGACGTGGCGGCGGGAGACACCAGGATCGCTCACCTGCAGGTCGGCCTCCGTGCCGCGGCCGATCACCACACCGGGCGGCTCGAGCGGGTGCTTGACGCCGTTGACCTCGAGCAGGACGGGTGCCCTGCGCACAGCGGTCTCGGTCATCGGCTGCCCCTCGACCGGGGTGACCTTGGCCCGGGCCTTGCTGGTGACCCGGAACCGGCCCGTGGTGAGGTCGTCACGTTCGACGAACTGGACGCTCACCGCGCCGGCGAACACGTAGTGCTGCTCGTTGGCGTGCTCGCGCAGCATCTCGATCAGCTCGGAAGACAGCGTGTCTGTGTACGGCGCCAGCCGCTCGTGGTCGGTCGGGGACAGCTCGATCGTGAACGTGTTGGGGATCAGCCGGCGGTTGCGGCTCAGGATCTGGGCCGAGTTGTCGACCTCACGCTGCAAGGCAGCCGCCAGCTCGACCGGCTGGACGGCACTACGGAACGTGCGGGCGAAGGCGCCGGTCACGAGGTGCTCGAGTCGCTGCTCGAAGTTGTGCAGCACACCCACCGGCTCCTCCAATCTGTCGCTCCGCGGACGGCTGCCCCGATCGTAACGGGGCGGGCATACCGGGCGGTGCTGGGCGCCCGTCTCGGTTTCGTCGCGCCCCGGCGGTGGTGTTACCCTTTCTCGGCGCTGAGGCAGGGTCCTCGGCGTGATGCGCGAGTGGCGGAATAGGCAGACGCGCACGGTTCAGGTCCGTGTGTCCGAAAGGACGTGGGGGTTCAACTCCCCCCTCGCGCACAGCATCCCTCATCCTGACGAGGTCTCGGTCGGGTGAAACCACCCTTCGCGCCGAGGTTGCGCGTATGTCCCAGATCCTGGTTGCTGTCAGGCCTTGGACCGCTCTCGGTAGGCCCGCATCTTCGCCCGGCTCCCACAGATCGCCATCGTGCACCATCGGCTGCGCCCCGACGGGCTGCGGTCGTAGTACACCCACCGGCAACGGTCGGACGCACACGCCTTCAGCCTCGGCCAGCTGCCGTCGGCGGTGGCTTGGGCGATGCCGGCGGCGACCATGGCGACGACCGCCTCGGCGCCGCCCAGCCCGTCGGCGGGACGCACCGACGCCCCCGCGGTGTCGACGCTGAGCAGCAGCGGCGCTCGTCGGAGCAGGCGGTCCAGGGCGGCAGACGACGCCGCCGGGATCTCGACCCCGGTGTGCGACAGGCAGACGTCGCGGAGTGCCTCGCGGAACTCGATCGTGTCGGCCAGGTCGTCCGCGCCGAAGGAGTGCCCGCTCACGGCGTGCTCCTTGGCCCAGCGCCGCAGGTCCGCCGGACTGCCGAGGAGGTCGCGCTCGGCCTCGAGGTCCAGCGTGTTGACCAGGTCCTGCGCCGGGAGCAGGGCGGCCGGCGCGGGCGCGCGCGCTCCGGGTTGCATGGTTGCCAGGTTACCGGAAACACCGCATCATAGGGTAACTGTTACCGAAGATGGGGCGGGTTATGGTAACCAAGCTCGGGCTGCTCCGCCGCGACCGCGACTTCCGCCGGCTGTGGGGCGGTCACACGATCTCGCAGGTCGGCACCCAGACGACGGCGGTGGCACTCCCCCTGGTGGCGGCGCTGAGCCTCGACGCCGGACCCGGCGGCGTCAGCGTCGTGGCGACGGCGACCTTCCTGCCCAACATCGTGCTGCCGCTGTTCGCCGGCCAGTGGCTGGAGCGACGCCGCCGCCGGGGCGTGATGATCGGCACCGACCTGCTGCGGGCCGCGGCGATCTGTGTCGTGCCGATCGCGTACGCACTCGACGCGCTGTCGCTGGCCCTGCTCGCGGCGACCGCGTTCATGGTCGGGCTGGCGGGCGTGTTCTTCGATGTCGCGGCGTTCGCCTATCTGCCCGAGCTGGTCGACGACATCGACCTGCCGGCAGCGAACCGGGCGATGCAGGGCTCGACCACCGCGGCTCAGGTGGCGGGGCCGGGTGTGGGTGGCATCCTGGTCCAGCTGCTCGGTCCGCCCGCGGCGCTGCTGGCCGACGCCGCCAGCTACCTGGCCAGCGCGTTGGGGGTGGCGGCAGTACGTCGACCCGAGGCACCCGTGGCCGCCGACCAGGCCAGACCACGGCTGCTTGAAGGACTGCACCAGCTCCGGGTCAACCCGTTCCTGCGTGCCCTCACCACGCACGCCGCGCTGTGCAACGCCGCGGCCCAGATCCTGCTGGTGAACCTCGTCGTGCTCGCGGTCAAGGACCGTGGCCTGAGTGCCGGTGGGTACGGTCTTGCGCTCAGCGCCGCCGGGGCCGGCGCGCTGGTCGGGACCATGCTCGCGCTGCGGGTGGCCGACCGGCGCGGCTACGGACCGGCGTTCGCGACGTTTCTCTTCCTGTACACGGGTGTGCCCCTGCTCCTCCCGGCTGTTCCCTTCGAGGGCGCAGCCTTCGGCCTGGCGCTCGGTCTGATCCAGGGCGTCGCCGGGGTCGGTCTCGGTGCGGCGAACGTCCTGTCGGTCACCGTGCGCCAGCTGCTGGTGCCCCGGGAGTCGATGGCGCGCAGCCTCGGCGCCTACCGCACCGTGATCTACGGCGTCATCCCGGTCGGCAGTGCGCTCGGCGGGCTGGTCGGCGCAGTCGCCGGGGCCCGGGCAGGCGTTGCGGTGGGAGCGGTCGGTCTCGCTGCGTCCGCCGTACCCATGTTCCGCCGCGAGATCCGTCGACTCGGAGACCCCCGAGCCGTCGCCGGTCTGGCCGCGGAACCGTCAGAGTTTGACCTGAAGTGAAGTTGAAGTTTTACCGTGATGCCGGTGACCTTCGTGAAACCTCAGCGCATCGACGCACTGCCCTGCCAGTCCCGGCCAGAGCTGTTCTTCGCCGAACGGCCGGAGCAGGTCGAGCGAGCCAAGGCGCTCTGCGCCGACTGCCCGCTCCGGCTGGCCTGCCTTGCTGGTGCGCTCGCGCGCGCGGAACCGTGGGGTGTGTGGGGCGGCGAGCTGGTCGAGCTCGGCGTCGTCGTGCCGCGCAAGCGCCCGCGCGGTCGCCCACGCAAGAGCGACGTGGCGGCCTGACGCCCACCGGCACCTACCCGACCCCGGCCGGACGGTTCACGGTGAGGTCGCCGACCTGCTCGGCGTACCAGACGATCCCGGTAAGGTGCTCGGCGATCGTGCGGAGGCTCCAGTTGTCGCCCCGCGCGGTGTCCCACGTGGCCGGCCCGGCAGCGGCGTACCGGAGCGCGAACGTCCGACCCAGTCGACGCAGTCGCTGCTCCGCCTCGCGCAGGTCGACCTCGGTGAAGCGGGCCCAGTCCGACTCCATGGTCACCAGGCTCGCGTGCCACTCGTCCGCCTGCGTCGGTGCGTCGGCCAGCAGTGCCTCGACCTCAGCCAGGTGGTCGACGAGGTGGTCGCCGATCCGTCGTACGGCCTTGTGCGGTGTGTAGATCCGGTCGCCGTCCTCGGTCACCCGGGGCTGTCCGTCCCAGGCCAGCCAGGTC
>WHTB01000242.1 GCA_009379735.1 Propionibacteriales bacterium | reverse complement strand
GGGCGAACATCGTCACGACGTGCCGACGGGCCGCGGTCCCGGCGCCGGGCAGCAGCCGCGTCGCGCCCCGAGCGTCGGCCGGTGCGTCCGCCGACCAGGTGACGTCCAGCGCGCGGGCGATCCGCTTGCCGAGCTGCTCCCTCCAGCGCTGGGCGTGCGGGGGGAGGGCGCCGGTCTCGTTGGGGGGTGGTGCCACACACCACTGCACCGGGTCGAACGTGCAGATCGGGCCGCCGTCGCGGTCACTGATGACCAGCTCGGCACTACGCCGGCCGCGGGCCTGGTGCAGGCTCCCGCCGCCGACGTCGAAGGTCCGGCTGCGCCGAGCGGACCGGACCAGCTCGAGCCGCCCGGGCGACAGCCGGAGGTGGGAGCGGTTCGCGGACGCCGCGAGGCCGCTCGGGACTGCCGGCCCGAGCAGGAACGCATCCGGTCCCGTCGACTCCCTCACCTCTCGACGGGCGTCCGGTCGGTGCCGAGGTTCATCCAGTCCGTCAGCGTCTTGCCGTCGGCCACATTGCCGCCGACGCCGGCCAGGTTGGCGGCGCCGGTGGCCGCCGCCGCGTGCCGGACGCCCGACTGCACCTGCGGCAGGTTGCGCAAGTTATCGGGCACCCCGCTGAGCGGGTTGGGGGTCGGTGTGCGGTTGATCCCGTTGACGACGTCGTCGTAGATGCCCTTCGGCGAGTACATCGACTTGAGGTCGGCGCCGCGCGGCAGCCAGCCGGTGGGCGAGGCGGCGCGCCCTTTGAGCGCCTTGGCGGCCTTGCCGCCGCCGGTCGCACCCATCCGGGTGGCGATCTTGCCCGCGTGCTTGTTGATGTTGCGGGCGGTGCTCGAAAGGGTGCGGGAACGCAGCGCGTTGATGGTCGCCCGCCGTACAAGCCCACGCGCACCGGTCATGACCGCCCGCCCCGACGCGATGAAGGCCCGGCCGACACCGAACGAGGCCACCGAGGCGAGGTCCCAGAGCACGTCACTCAGGGTGGCTCGCCCGTTGAAGTACAGCACCGTGTTGCCGGCCAGTGAGAGCAGGCCGGTGATCAGCGCGAGCGTCCCGAACAGTGCCGCGAACGGCTGGAGCCCCGCCGGAACCGAGTCGGACAAGGACGAGCCGGACGAGGACCGGGTGAAGCGGCTCGACGAGGCGAAGGACGACGCCGAGGGCAAGGTGGACCGCTACCGCGACGACCTCGACGACCTCGAGGGCGAGTGGAACAGGATCGGCAACGACACGCGTGACGAGCTCGACGAGATCAACAACACCGACGACGGGTTGAAGGACAGGCGTCGCGCTCGGCGTCGTCGGCGGCTTCCTGCGCCACCTTGGCCTTGGCCAGCAGGTCGTCGGCCCGCTCCTGCACGCTGTCGAGCTTGCCCGAGTACGAGGCGAGTGCGGTGGCCGCGCGGTCGTACCGGCCGAACGCCCGTGCGATCGAGTCGGCCATCTCGCCGGTACGCTCACGAAACGCGGTGCCGGCCGGGCTGACCCACGCGCCGGACGAGTCGTCGTGGATCGCCCGGAGTCGCTTGACCGCGTTGTCGATCGCGGTGGCCGTGTCGCGGTAGCGGTCGGCCAGCTTCTTGACCGCCGCGGGGTCGCCAGACACCGGATCGGAGCCGGCCAGTGGTGCCCAGTCGGCGGGGCGGCTCATTTCTTGCCCTCCAGCCCGTCGCGCAGTGCTTGGTCGAGCTGCTCGTACCCATCCGCGGCCGCGACCGCGAGGTCGCCGATCCCCTCGATCGACTTGCTCATCTCCTTGCGGTTCTCGTCCCAGCTGTCCGCGAAGTCCTCGAGCTTGTCGCGCAGGTCGTCATGGCCGATGACGTCAGAGCCGGGCCGGGCATGGTCGCCGGCCGCCTCGAACTCCTGGTAGCAGGTGCGCAGCGCGAGACCCGACTCGCGCAGCACCTTCGGCGTGACTTCCATCGGCGCTTTCCCCCGCTCGCCCAGACGTTGGTGAGGGAAATCGTAGCGATCGGGCGGGTCACCGACCGGTCGGCAGCCGGAAGCGGTCGCCGTCGAGCGGCTCGGCCAACCCGTCGGCCACCAGGCTGTCCAGGGCGCGGGCCCGCTGCGGCGCGTCGTCCCAGACCCGCACCAGGTCCGCGGCCGTGACCGGTCCGGTGGCGTCGCGGAGTACGCCGAGCAGCCGTCCCCGGCACTGCCGGTCGGTGCCGGCGTACGTCTGACCCCGGCGCGGAGGCCCGGCGTGCGGCGGTGCCCCAGCACGTTGCCAGGTGCACAGGGCGCGCACCGGGCACGCGTTGCAGTGCGGGTCGCGGGCCGTGCACAGGACAGCGCCCAGCTCCATCGTGGCAGCTGCCCAGCGGGCCGCGGTCAGGTCGTCGTCGGGCAGCACAAACTCGGCCCTCCGCCGCTCGACGACGGTCACTGACGCGGACGAGGGGAGCTCGGCGCCTTCCAGCAGCCGGGCGAGTACGCGCCGGACGTTGGTGTCGAGGACGACGTGGCGCCGCCCGTGCCCGAACGATGCGATCGCGGCTGCGGTGTAGTCACCTACTCCGGGGAGCGCCCGCAGGTCGTCGTAGGCCACCGGGACCGCTCCGCCGTGACGGTCGCGGATCGCGGTGGCGGCGCCGTGCAGGCGCAGCGCCCGTCGCGGGTAGCCGAGCCGCCCCCAGGCCCGGACCGCCTCGCCCGGGCTGTCCGCGGCCAGGGCCGACGGCGTCGGCCAGGACCGCAGCCAGGTCTCGTACACCGGCAGGACGCGAGACACCGGCGTCTGCTGCAGCATGAACTCGCTGACCATGACCGCCCACGGGGTCGTGTCGGTCTGCCGCCATGGCAGATCGCGGGCCTCCTCGTCGTACCAGGCGAGGAGCGGTCGGTGCAGCACGGACTCGGGCATCGTGGTCGATCGTCGCACGGCCGGTGTGGCACCGCCCGGCGGCGGTCTGGTCCGTTTACCGTGCTGTTATGAGCAATGTGGTGAGGCCAACCGGGCCGCAACCACCGGCGGTGTATTGGCGTCGGCGGCTGGTGGTGCTCGGGGTCGCCCTCGCCCTGGTGCTGCTGCTCGTGCGCTGGGTCGGCGGTGACGGCGAGAAGGCCTCCGCCGGCACGTCCGACCAGAAGGCGCGTTCCGACCTGTCGGCACGGGCGTCCAGCGCACCCTCCGCGTCACCGAACGCGAAGCCGTCTGCCACGTCGCGGCCGGCCCGGAAGGCGACCACCGAGCTGCGCCCGCCGCGCGGTCGCTGCGACGTCGCCGACGTAGTCGCGGTGCCCGACGTCGAGGACTCGTACGCGCGGCGGGCCGTCCCGCTGCGGATCGGCCTGTCCACAGCGACCGTGGAGGCGTGCACGCTGAGCCTGGCCGAGGACGGCCTCGCCCTCGAGATCACGTCGGGAACTGACTTGATCTGGCGGTCCAGCGCCTGCACCGGTGTCCTGAGCAAGCAGTCGGTCGTGCTCCGCAAGGGATGGCTCAGCTATGTCGACGTCAACTGGAGTGGCCGACGTACGACCGACACCTGCTCGACCGGCAACGACTTCGCGAAGCCGGGCTACTACTGGGCCGAGGCCGCGCTGATCGGCGGCGAGCCCAGCCGGTCGCAGTTCGAGCTCACCACGGCGCCGAAGAAGAAGCCAGTCGCCAAGACGCCGGCTGCCCCGACGCCGTCGGCATCGAAGACCCCGATCGACTCCTCCCACGACGGCTAGCGAGCCAGCCTCGCGTCGAGGTTGCAGTTGTGTGCGGGCTCGGCTGGTGTGGGGGCGTGCATTCGCGCAACCTCGCCGCGAAGGTTCGTCTGTACTCGTGCCGAGGTTGCAGTTCTGTTGCGAACCCGGGGGCATCGGGAGGGCGCCTAGACGTACCGCTCGAGGATGCTGGACTCGGCCAGCCGCGACAGACCCTCGCGGACGCTGCGGGCGCGCAGCTCGCCGACGCCCTCGACGATCTGCAGGTCGTCGATGCTGGCGGCCAACAGCTTCTGCAAGTTGCCGAAGTGCTCGACCAGCCGGTCGACCACGGTGGCGGGCAGCCGCGGAACCTTCGCCAGCAACCGGTAACCGCGCGGCGTGATCGCAGTGTCGAGGTGCTCGGGAGCGCCGAGCGACATCGCCCGCGCGACCGCGGCGACGTCGACCAGCTCGCCGGAGGACAGCTGCTCCACCTCACGCAGGACCTTCATGACGTCGCGGGCCTTGCGGCCGCTCGGGATGTAGTCGCGGACCACCAGCTCGCGCTCGATGTCGACGCCCGACACCAGCTCGTCGAGCTGCAGCGAGAGCAGCCGGCCGTCGGTGCCGAGCTCGACGACGTAGTCCTCGATCTCCCGGGCGATACGCAGCACCATCTCCAGCCTCTGCGCCACCGAGGCGACGTCGCGGACCGTCACCAAGTCCTCGATCTCAAGCGCCGACAGGGTGCCCGAGACCTCGTCGAGACGGAGCTTGTAGCGCTCCAGCGTGGCCAGCGCCTGGTTGGCGCGGGACAGGATCTGGCCGGAGTCTTCGAGGACATAGCGGGTGTCACCGACGTAGACCGCGATCAGGTGCATCGACTGCGACACCGAGACCACCGGCAGGTTGGTCTGCCGGGAGACGCGGTCAGCGGTGCGGTGCCGGGTGCCGGCTTCCTCGGTGTGGATGGACGGGTCCGGCATCAGGTGGACGGCGGCCCGCACGATCCGGGTGGCCTCGCGGTCGAGGATGATCGCGCCGTCCATCTTGGCCAGCTCGCGCAGCGCCGTCGGTGTGAACGGGACGTCCAGGCTGAAGCCGCCGGTGCTGATCGACTCGACCGTCTTGTCCTGACCGAGCACGAGCAGCCCGCCGGTGCGGCCACGCAGAATGCGCTCGAGTCCCTCCCGAAGGTCGGTGCCGGGAGCGATCGAGGCCAGCGTGGCGCGCAGCCGCGCCTCAGCGCTGCTCTTCTCGTTGGCCACTGTGCTCCCCGCGTTGACCTGTCGACGTCCTCGCCAGTCTAGAGGGCGAATCGGGTCAGCCGCCGCCTAGTTCGGTGAGGCGCGCGCTGGCGTCCTGCTCGGCCTGCTTGGCCGCCGCCACCGCCTCGACGGCCTCGGCCAGCCGCTGCTGCTCGTCCTCGGCCTCGCTGCGGGCCTGCAGGGCGGACTGCTCGGCGTCGGCCAGCTGCGCGCGCCGCTCGTCGACCCGGGCCTCGGCCGCGGCTGACGCGGCTCGTGCCGTGTCGACCTCCTGCTGGACGCGAGCCTGCACCCGCTCGGCAATCTGTACCTGTCGGGACGCCTCGGCGAGATCACGTTGGGCGTGCTTGCGTCGGCGCGCGTCGAGGTCGGCGACCGGAGCCGAGGATCCGTCGGCGGTACGGACAGGACCGGCACCGAGCTCCCCGAACCCGGCGTACGCGAGCGGCCGCGCGAGGCGGGCCGCCAGCAACTGCTCGGCCAGCGTGGGATCGGCCAGGCTCGCCTCCAGGCTCTGCTGCACCTCGCGCTGGACCGCAGCGGTCGAAGGCTGACCGGCCTCTCCTGCCAGCCGGGTCGCCGCGACCACCAGGCCGGCGACGACCTGGCGGCGCTGACGGGTGAGCGCCCGCAGCTCGTCACCGGTCAGCATCGACGCGGCTTCGCGGAGCTCGTCGCCCAGCGCGATCAGCGGCTCGAGGTCGTCGCGATGCTGCCGGACGAGCTGGTTGACCAGCCAGGCAGAGGCGGTCGGCTTGGCCAGCTTTTGGATCCGGGTGGCCAGCGCCTGGTTGCCGGATGACTTGGCCTCCTTGACCAGCGCGTTGCGGGTGGCGGTGAACTCGCCCGGCGGCAGACCGTACAGCTCGTCGGCGATCGCGTCGAAGTCCATGCCCCATTGTGGATCAGCGATCGGTCGCAGCCCCCAGATCGAGCAGCGTGAGCGCGGCGTGCAGGCCGGCGACCGGGTGCAGCGTGATCCCCGCAGGGTCTCGCAGGTTGGTCGGGCTCGGGCCACGGTCGGCGGGCACAACGGCGTGCGTGACGCCCAGCCGGGCCGCCTCAGCGAGCCGGCGCTGCATCCCGGGCACGCGGCGGATCTCGCCGGCCAGGCCAACCTCGCCGAGCGCGACCATGTTGGGCAGGGCCACGTCGGCCGCGGCCGAGGCGACGGCCAGCGCGGTCGCGAGGTCGGCCGCCGGCTCGCTCAGCCGGGCCCCGCCGACCGTGGCGGTGTAGATGTCGCGCGCCCCGAGTGGCAGCAACGCCCGTCGCTCGAGCACGGCGAGCAGCATCGCCACCCGGCCGACGTCGAGGCCGCTCGTGGACCGCCGCGGGGCGACGCCCGGCACCGCCGGTCCGACCAGGGCCTGCACCTCGGCGAGCAATGGTCGTCGTCCGTCGAGCGTGACGGTGAGACAGGTGCCGGGCACCGGCTCGACATGGCGCGAGACGAACAGACCGGTCGGGTCGGTGACCTCGACGATGCCTTCGTCGGACAGGTCGAAGCAGCCGATCTCGTCCACCGGCCCGAAGCGGTTCTTGACGGCGCGCACCATGCGCAGCCGGGAGTTGCGCTCGCCCTCGAAATGCAGCACGACGTCGACCAGATGCTCGAGCACCCGAGGCCCGGCGATCGAACCGTCCTTCGTCACATGGCCGACCAGCAGCGTCGCGATGCCGAGCTGCTTGGCGACCCGGGTCAGCACCGCGGAGACCTCGCGCACCTGCGTCACACCGCCGGGGGTGCCGTCGATATCGGGTGCGCCGATGGTCTGTACGGAGTCGACGACCAGCAGCTGCGGCTTGGTCTGCTCGATGTGCCCGATCACCGCGGCCAGGTCGGTCTCGGCGGCGAACAGCAGCCGCTCGTGGACCGCGCCGGTGCGCTCGGCCCGCAGCCGGACCTGGGCCGCCGACTCCTCGCCGGACACGTACAGCGTGTCGCGACCGCAGCGGGCCGACTCGGCCGC
>WHTB01000431.1 GCA_009379735.1 Propionibacteriales bacterium | reverse complement strand
GTCGCCAGCGACACCGCCTCGCTCATCGCGACCTCGTCGGGGACGTCGTCGTTGAACAGGATCTCGAACACGCCGATCCGCAAGATGTTGCGGTCGACGGCCGGCATCCGCGCCAGCGTCCACCCGTGCGAGAAGTCGCCGATCACGGTGTCGACGCGCTCGCGCTGTGCCGCGACGCCCTCGACCAGGGTCACGGTGTACGGGTTGAGCGGCGCGTCCGCCGTCCGCTGCCGCTCCTCGATCGTCTCGCCGAACGGGAGCCGGCGGATCTCGCACTCGAAGAGGATATCGAGCGCGCGCTTGCGGGCCTTGGATCGGGCTGACATCAGCCGGTGACGCGACCGAGGTAGGACGAGTCCCGGGTGTCGACCTTGACCTTCTCGCCGTTGGTGATGAACAGCGGCACGCTGATCTCGTGGCCGGTCTCGAGCCGGGCGGGCTTGGTGCCACCGGTCGAGCGGTCGCCCTGCAGACCCGGCTCGGTGTACTCGATCAGCAGCTCGACGGAGGCGGGCAGCTCGAGGTAGAGCGGGTTGCCGTCGTGCATCGCGACGGTCGCCTCCTGGTTCTCCAGCAGGAAGTTCTTCGCGTCGCCCACGGTCTCGCGCGAGAGGGGGATCTGGTCGTACGTCGTCGCGTCCATGAAGACGTAGGAATGCCCGTCGTCGTACAGGTAGGTCATGCTGCGCTTGTCGACGTTCGCCGTCTCGACCTTGACGTCGGCGTTGAAGGTCTTGTCCACGATCTTGCCGGAGGAGATGCTCTTCAGCTTGGTGCGGACCACGGCGCCGCCCTTGCCGGGCTTGTGATGCTGGAACCACACGACGGACCACAGCTGTCCGTCGAGGTTGAGCACCATGCCGTTCTTCAGGTCGTTGGTCGTGGCCATGCGTCGCTGTCCTGCCCTCGCGTGTGGTTGTCAAGGTCCCAATGTGCCGGTGGAGTCCGACGGACGAGTCTATCGGGGCACGCCCCCACCACCGAATCCCAACCCTCGGCCCCCTTACCGCGCACCCTCGCATCGAGCTTGCGCATCTGCACCTTCGGGCCCGGACGGTGGTGCATAAGTGCAACCTCGGCGCGAAGGAATGGCACCACCGACGGCCGGGCTACCGCGCGGCGAGGGTGGTGAGGGCGCGCAGGGCGAGGCGGTAGGAGTCCAACCCGAAGCCGGCGACGGTGCCGGTGGCGACGCCGCCGACCACGCTGGTGTGCCGGAACGACTCCCGCGACAACGGGTTGGTGAGGTGCACCTCGACCAGCGGTGCGGTCAGCTGGGCGCACGCATCGCGAAGTGAGTACGAGTAGTGCGTGAACGCCGCCGGGTTCAGGACCACCGGCGTCGACGCGTCGGCGGCCTCGTGCAGCCAGTGCACCAGCTCGGCCTCGTCGTCGGTCTGCCGGACGTCGACGTCGAGATCCAGCTCGCGACCGGCGTCGACGCACACGGCCACCAGGTCGTCGTACGACTCCGACCCGTAGACCTCGGGCTCGCGGGAGCCGAGCCGGCCGAGGTTGGGTCCGTTCAGGACGAGTACGCGCACAGCAGCAGACCCTATCCGGAGACCTCGGCGTACGCCGCGGTCAGCAACGCCGGGTCGGGAGCCTCCAGGATGCCCGGCTGGCCGAGTCCCTCGAGCACCACGAACCGCAGCCGGTCGCCGCGGGTCTTCTTGTCCACCTTCATCGCCTCGTGCAGCTGCTGCCACGAGCCACCCGAGTACGTCGTCGGCAGGCCGACCAGCTCCAGCACGGACCGATGCCGGTCGGCCGTGCCCTCGTCGAGCCGGCCGGCGAGCCGGGCCAGCTCGGCCACGAACACCATGCCGACCGCGACCGCCGCACCATGCCGGTACGTGTACCGTTCCACCCGCTCGATCGCGTGCCCGAACGTGTGGCCGTAGTTCAGCGCCTCCCGGCCGACCCGCCCACCCGCCGAGCTCGTCGCCTCCCGCAGGTCGCCGGCGACGGCCCGTGCCTTGACCGTGACCGCCCGGGCCACCAGGTCGCGCAGCACCGGGTCGGCCGGGTCCACCGCCTGCGACGGCGAGCTCTCGACGATGTCGAGGATCTCGGTGTCGGCGATGAAACCGCACTTCACCACCTCGGCGAGGCCGCTCACCAGCTCGTGCCGCGGCAGCGTCTCCAGGGCCGCAAGATCGCACAGCACACCGGCCGGCTCGTGGAACGCCCCGACGAGGTTCTTGCCCTCGGTCGTGTTGATGCCGGTCTTGCCACCGACCGCGGCGTCGACCATGCCGAGCAGCGTCGTCGGCACCTGCACCAGCCGGACGCCGCGCAGCCAGGTCGCCGCGACGAAGCCCGCGAGGTCGGTCGTCGAACCCCCGCCGACACCCACCACCGCGTCGGACCGGGTGAACCCGCACTGCCCCAGCACCGACCAGCAGTACGACGCGACCGGCGCCAGCTTGGCCTCCTCCGCGTCGGGCACCTCGATGACGTACGCCTCGTACCCCT
>WHTB01000217.1 GCA_009379735.1 Propionibacteriales bacterium | reverse complement strand
TTGGGACGGGCTGCCCGGGCTCACCACTGCCGATCGCGGTGCCCGCCACCGTCACCAGCGCCGCGCACACCACCGCGAGCAGCGTCGCGAAGACCACCAGCCGACCACGATGGGTCAGCCGCAGGTCGCCGCCCTCCGGCCGCGCCTCGCTGCGGGCAGTCGTCCGCGTGATCGCCATGCTGCTCATCGTCGCTACCTCCGGATGGAAGGGGTCGAGCTCGGGTGCACGAGTAGTTCTAGCCGGGACCACCGACAGTCCGGAGCCGCCGCGGGCCAGGGAGGTCTCGAATGACTGTTCGATCGAACGCATGTTTGAGTTGTACCCCATCGCGCCGACAAAGTCACGCCTCGCGCGAAAGTTTGTTCGAGCCGAGGACCGCGACACGCTCATCCACAGAACTCGAACAGATGTTTGAAACCGTCCGCGATCTGGACTACCGTCAACCCATCGAGCGACTCCTCCGACTTGGGGCGACCGCCCCGGGTCAGACCCGCGAACGAAGGGTGACTGCGATGCCGCGCAAGAAGGCAGCCGATGCTAAGGCGACCGTGCGAGAGCTGCCTGACGGCCCGCCCGACGGCTCCGGCCTGACCCCCCGTCAGCGCCGTGTGCTCGACGTCATCCGTCACTCGGTCGAGACCCGTGGCTATCCCCCGAGCATGCGCGAGATCGGCGACGCGGTCGGGCTCACCAGCTCCTCCAGCGTGTCGCACCAGCTGCACATGCTCGAGGCCAAAGGGTTCATCCGGCGCGACGCCAACCGGCCCCGCGCCCTCGAGGTGCTGCACCCCGACGCCGTCGCCGGCCGCACCGCCGGTCCGGTGAGCCTGGCCGTCGGTGACGAGACCGGCCTCGGCGATGCCCGGCCCGAGGCGACCTACGTCCCGGTGGTCGGCCGCATCGCCGCCGGTGGCCCGATCCTTGCCGACGAGCGGGTCGAGGAGGTCATGCCGCTACCGAGGTCGCTGGTCGGCGAAGGCACCCTGTTCCTGCTCGAGGTGAAGGGCGACTCGATGATCGACGCCGCGATCTGCGACGGCGACTTCGTCACGATCCGGCAGCAGCCGACCGCCGAGAACGGCGAGATCGTGGCCGCCATGATCGACGGCGAGGCGACCGTCAAGACGTTGCAGAAGAAGCGGGGTCAGGTCTGGCTGCTCCCGCACAACGACGCCTACGAGCCGATCGACGGCACCGACGCCACCATCCTCGGCAAGGTCGTCGCGGTCCTGCGCCGGGTCTGACGGAGCTGCGCCGCCGCCAACGGCCGGACCTACAACAGGCTGGCCCCGTCGTAGCCGCCGCTCGGCGCCGGCAGGCCGAGCACCGCTCCCACGGTCGGTGCAACGTCGACGGTCTGAGCGAGCCGGCTCGACGTTGCCGCCGGCGGCACCCGGGGAGAGCCGCCGGAGATGAAGAACGGGATCGGCCGCGTCGCCGGGTGCCCGTGGTTGCCCGGGATGGGGTTCGACACCACCGCCGGCTCGCTGAACCGCCAGCCGGCCGCGCAGTACGCGACCAGGTCACCGGCCCGTGAGCCGAGCCGCAGATCGGCCGGCGCATGCACCGACAGCACACCCGGTGTCGCCGCAGCCAGGGCGCGCATCCGTGCCACCGCAGCCGTTCGCCCGACCGTCGGCCCGGTCCAGTAGAGCAGGTCGGCACCGCCATTCTGCGCCGCGACGAACCGTCCGGCCAGCGTCGGGTCGGCGTCCAGCACCGGCGTCAGACTGACGACCCGGTGCGGCAGCGACCAGTCCATCGAGTGGTCGGCGAGCACCATCACGACCGCGCTGTCCCAGCGACCGCTGGTGGTCAGCTCGTCCACGAACCTCCCCACCTGCAGGTCGGCCGACACCAGTGCCGTGCGCCGGGCCAGCGCCAGCGTCGTACCCGTGAGGTCGACGTGCCCCACCCGGTCGCAGTCGCCGAGGTTGACGAACATCAGGTCGGGGTCGGCGGTGCGCAGCATCGCCAGCGCCGCCTCCATGGTGAACACGTCCGGTGCGTGCCCACTGACCGGCACGATCGGGGACGGCTCCCAGCGGTACGTCGCTCGGGTGCCGAAGATCCCGTACAGGTACTCCTTGGACAGCACGGTCCCGGTCCGCAGCCCACGCGCGTGCAGCCGCTCCAGCACGGTCGGGAAGCCCAGGTCGGTGGGCCGGTCCAGGTCACGCACCACCTGCTCGGCAGGGTCGTAGACGGAGTTCGCGGGTACGCCGGACCGGTCCGGCCGGACGCCGGTCATCATCATCACGTGGTTCGGGATCGTCTCGGTGACCGGCAGCGCGCGGCCGCGTGGGAAGTGCAGACCGCCGGACCGCAGCGCAGCCAGCCGGGGGGTCAGCAACGGCGTGATCTCGTCCGGCCGGCAGCCGTCGACCACCAGCACGTAGACCCGGGTGCGCGGAGCGGCCGAAGCCGACGCCCACCCTGCTCCAGCCGCGCCCGACAGCACCACGGCACCCCCAGCCGCGGCGACCCGCAGGAACGAGCGACGGTCCATCACGCCACCGGTGCCGATACCGGCCGCACCCGCTGGGAACCCGCCGAGGTCGCCCACGACGTCGACCAGTGCGAGCCTGCGCCGGCCGAAGCCCGGTCGCCGATCACGTAGTAGTCCATCTGCACCCGCGCCGGTGTGACGTCGAGGACGGAGTAGCCGTGCGAGTCGAAGTCGACGTAGCGCACGTGCCGGTTGGTCGCCGTGATCGCCGCCTCGACCGCGAGCGACGAGGTCCGCGGCGGCACGCCCACGATGTCGTCGAGGTTGTTGCTGGTGACCGACGTGCACACGAACTCCGTGCCGACGCTGCGGCTCAGCGGGTACGTCCCCGCGTCGAGCGGCAGGTCGTTGGCCCACGCCGAGTGGATGTCGCCGGTGATGAACACCGAGTCCGTGATGCCTTGGTCGGCGAGGTGCCGCAGGATCTCGCGCCGGTCGGCGGTGTAGCCGTCCCACTGGTCGACGTTGTACGGCACGCCCTCCGGCGGCAGCAGTCCGGTCACGTCGGTGAGCGACCGGGTCAGGTCGGCCGGCAGCGGCGGGAACACCAGCGGTGCGATCATCACCGGGTTGCCGACCAGCTTCCACTGGGCGGCGTCGCTGGCCAGCGACTCCTTCAGCCAGCGCAGCTGCGGGTCGCCGGCGATGGTGCGCGCCGGGTCGTCGACGGCGGCCAGGTCGGTGCCGACCTGCTGCGAGCGGTAGGTCCGCAGGTCGAGCATGGACAGCTCGGCCAACCGTCCGAACCGCAGCCGGCGGTAGATCTGCGTGCCGTCGTCCAGGGCCGCGGTCTCGCCGAGCCGCACCGGCATCCACTCGTCGTACGCCCGGTAGGCGGCCGCGCGGCGTGCTGGCCACGTACCCTCGGCGCCGGGTGTGTGGTTCTCGGCCCCACCGTCGTACGCGTCGTTGGCGGACTCGTGGTCGTCCCAGGTGACGATCCACGGCGCGGCGACATGGAGCGCCTGCAGGTCGGGGTCGGTCTTGTACTGCGCGTGCCGCTGCCGGTAGTCGCGCAGCGTGGTGATCTCGTGCGCCGGCTGGTGCGGCCGCACGTCGGTGTTGGCGTTGCCGTAGCCGTACTCCCCCGGGCCGTACTCGTAGAGGTAGTCGCCGAGGTGCAGCACCGCGTCGAGGTCGCGCCGCGCGGCAAGATGGCGGTACGACGCGAAGAAGCCGGCCTGGTAGTTGGAGCACGACACCACGCCGAACCGCAGCCGGCTCGGGGTCGCGGTCGGTGCAGGTGCGGTCCGGGTGCGACCGGTCGGCGAGCGCACCCCGTCGAGCACGAACCGGTAGTAGTACGACGTCGCGGGCGCCAGCCCGCCGGCAACCACCTTGACCGTGTGGTCGCGGCTCGGACCGGTCTGCGCGACGCCGCTGCTCACGACCTGGGTGAACCGCCAGTCACGCGCCACCTGCCAGCTCACCGACACCGTCGGCCCAACCCCGGATCCCGGAGTCGACGCGGCGGTGGGAGTCACCCGCGTCCACAGGAGTACGTCGGACGGCCGCGGGTCCCCCGAAGCGACGCCGTGCCGGAACTGGCTGGACGCCGCGGCCGCGGGGTCCAGGCCGAACGCCAGCGCGCCGACACCGGCGCCCGCGCTAGCCAGGAACTGTCGTCGGTCGAGGGTCACACCCCTCCAACGACGGCCGGCCGCGCAGGTGACGCGCGCCCCGCGCTGTTCATCCGCCGGTCAGCTCTTGTCCTCCACCGGCTTCACGTCGGCGACAACCCAGGCGTCACCGTCGGTGTGCAGCAAGTACGTCGCGACGTACGTCTCCGCGGGCCGCTCCTCGAGCAGCAGCCCGTCGGGCGTCTGGATCTCGTACGCGGTGATCGAGACGGTGGCCCGGACCGCCGCCTGGCCCGGCTCGGTGGAGGTCACGGTGACCTTGCTGGCACTGAACTCCGCGCCGACGAACTCGCCGCCGCCGGCCAGCCCCTTGGCGATCATGTCGACCAGCGCGTTGCACGTGCAGCCGGGGTCGGTGGCAGCGGAAAGGTCGCTCGTCCCCTCGCCCGCCAGCGCGTCGTTGACCAGGTCGATGTAGTCGAACACCGCCTGGGTGGCGTCGGAGTCGCTCATCTCCGGCCCCTTGGCGGCCGCCTCCTGCAGCTCGGCCGCCTTCGGGGTCTCCGCGCAGGCGCCGACGGCGACGGCCATCAGGGCGACGGCCGCAGCCAGGCGAGATCGGTACATAGCGCCGACGAGATTACCCGTTGTCACTGAGCCGGCGTAACGCCGCCAGCGTGACCTCCCGGTCAGTCGTGCTCCACATCGGCGGCAACGAGGCCCGCAGGAAGCTGCCGTAGCGGGCGGTGACGACCCGCGGGTCGAGCAGCGCGACCACGCCCCGGTCGGTCGACCGGCGGATCAGCCGCCCGGAGCCCTGGGCCAGCAACAGCGCCGCGTGGGTCGCCGAGACCGCCATGAACCCGTTGCCGCCGGCCTTGTCGACGGCTCGCGCCCGGGCACTCATCAGCGGGTCGTCGGGCCGTGGGAACGGGATCCGGTCGATCAGCACCAGCTGGCAGGTGTCGCCCGGCACGTCGAGGCCCTGCCACAGCGACAGGGTGCCGAACAGGCAGGTGTGCGGGTCCTCGACGAACAGCCGCTGCAGCTCCGGCAGCTGGGCCTCGCCCTGGCAGAGCGTGGTGAGGTGCGGGAGCCGGTCACGCGCCACCGCGGCGGCGGCCTCGGCCGCCCGGCGGGACGAGAACAGTCCGAGGGTGCGGCCGTTGGCGGCTTGCACCAGCGCGCAGATCTCGTCGAACTGGGCGTCGCCGGGGCCGTCACGGCCCGGCGGGGGCAGCGACGCCGCGACGTACAGGATGGCCTGCCTGCCGTAGTCGAACGGCGAGCCGACGTCGATGCCACGCCACGGGAGTACGGCCGCGGCGTCCGGATCGGGGTCGGTGTCTGGGTCGGTGTCTGGGTCGGGCTCCACGGTCTGCTGTGAGTGGTCGACCCGCTCGGTCACCTTCAGCCCGATGGAGCGCGCGACCGGGGCGAAGTCGCCGCCCAGCTTGAGCGTCGCGGACGTGAACACGACGGTCTTGTCGGTGAGCAGCTTGCCGCGCAGGTCGAGGGAGACGTCGATCGGCGCGATCCGCAGCTCGTTGCCACCGCGGCGCTGGTCCCGCTCGGCGACCCAGAGCACGTCGCGGTCAGAGTGCAGCGCCATCCGCTCGGCGATCTTGCGGACCTCGTCGACCAGGCCACGGGCCTGCTGGCGGGCCGCGTCGGAGTCGCCGTCCTTGTCCTTCGGGATCGCCGACCAACAGGTCCGGGCACTGTCGCGGACCAGCGCGAGCGCGTCGCCGAGTGCGACCCCGACCTGGTCGAGACGTCCCGGACTCTGCTCCTCGATCGCGGCCCGGAGCGCGTCACCGGCGTCGGCCAGGTCGTCGGCCTGCCCGTCGTCGGCGAAGTTGCGGGCCCGCTTCGCCGCCCGCTCGACCATGATCGGCGACAGCTCGTTGGTGGCGGCCTGGGTCACCCGGGCCGACAGCTCGTGGGCCTCGTCGACGATCACCACGTCGTACTCCGGGATCATCGGCACGCCGTCGATCGCGTCGATGGCCAGCAGGGAGTGGTTGGTGACGATGATCGACGACTGCATGGCCCGGTCGCGGGCCCGCTCGGCGAAGCACTCCGCGCCGAACGGGCACTTCTGCGCTCCGAGGCACTCGCGGGCCGACACCGACACCTGCTGCCAGGCCCGGTCGGCATGCCGGGGCGCGCTGTCACGGTCGCCGGGCCCGCCTGCCTCGGCCTGCTCCTCGGCCCATTCGCGGAGCTCGACGACCGCGGAGCCGAGACTGCCGGCCGGCATCTCGACCAGCGCGCCCTGGTCGTCGGGCACGCCCTCTCGGACCCGGTGCAGGCAGGCGTAGTTGCCGCGGCCTTTCAGCACGGAGTACGTCGGGTGGCTGCCGAGCACGTGGTCGGCAGCCGCGAGCAGGGCCGGGATGTCTCGCTCGACCAGCTGGTGCTGCAGTGCGAGTGTCGCGGTGGCGATCACCACCCGCTCGTCGTGCAGCAGCGCGGGCACGAGGTAGGCGAGCGACTTGCCGGTGCCGGTGCCGGCCTGCACCAGCAGGTGCTCGCCGTCGTCCAGGGCGCGGGTCACCGCCTCGGCCATCTCGATCTGGCCCGCCCGCTCCTGCCCGCCCAGCGCGTCGACGGCCGCGGCCAGCACCTCACGCGGACTCGGCTGGTCCGTCCGCTCCTCGGTCTGCTGGTCGGTCGGCACCGGGCAACGCTATGCCATCGCGCCGACGACGCGGCAGCGGTCCTGTGCACAACCCCGGTCCCGCCCGTTGAGTGTGACGTTCTCGACGCGACACGCTGGCGTGTCTGTCGAAAACGTCACACTCAACCGGAGGGGGCGGGTCAGCGGACGCGGATCTCGCGGACCCGGAGCACGATGCCGTTGCAGGTCGTGACCCGGCCGGGGTTGGGCAGGCCCTGCACCTCGACCTCGGCGCCGGCCGACAGCTCGTCGACCCCCTCGCCCACCAGCACGAAGCGCGACACATCGGTCACCAGCTCCACGCAGTCGGCTGGCCGCTCGACGGTCCCGCGCACCGTCAACGGCATGGTCTGGTCGGTGGGCGGCGTCGGCGACTTGCCCGGGGTCCGCGACGGCGGCGGCACCGTACTCATCGGCTTCTCCGAGTCTTCGGACGTCTCCGGCGGCCCGTCACCGTACGACCCGCAGGCCGCCGACAGGCCCAGCAAGACGAGCACGCTCACCAGCCGAAGCACCACCCGTCACCTCCTCGTACCACTCCGACGTACCGTCCGGTCCCGAGGTTCCGCCCAGCACGGGAACGGGCCGGGAGGATGCGCTCCTCCCGGCCCGGTCCAGCATGACGCCCGCAGACGTCAGGCGACCATCACGGGCGCTCCGACACGCGGATCTTCATCGAGGTGCCATCGGTGTCGAGGACACTGATGTTGACGCCGTTGTTCGGCACCTTCACACCGGCCGTCGGCGTCTGCGAGAACCAGAACTTCCTGCCGTCGTTGAAGGTCGGCTGCGCACTCTGCCCACGGATGAAGCTGGCCTGCCCGTTCAGGTGCAGCGTGAACGAGTCCGACTTCTCCTGGGAGAACGTCGCGTCGTAGCCGGCCACCCGCGGCCGCCAGAACGCCCCGGACAGGTTGGCGATCGGACGCGGGTTCGCGTCGATCGGCAGCGCCTCACCCTCACCCGGGTGCTGGCTGGTGTTGTTGTCGGGCTGCGAGGTGTCCCAGTA
>WHTB01000248.1 GCA_009379735.1 Propionibacteriales bacterium | reverse complement strand
CGTGGCCGCGTGATCGACGCCTTCATTGCCCTCGCGAACGCCGTGATCATCACCCGACGACTCCTAGCCGAAGCCTGGACCACCCACCGCTGGGACGCCCGACCGAGCCGCCAACCGTGACCTATCTGCGGATCCTCTTAGTCACGCTTTTCGTCCATCGCATCGGCCAGTGCCTGCTCCAATGCGGCTGCGGCTTCGGGTGCCTTCACCCGGCGACCGAGATAGACGTCCTGGGTCATCGACGGCCGTGAGTGGCCGAGCTGGTTGGCGACTGCGCGGGCACTGAGGCCGGCCTCGTCGAGGATGGTGGCCGTCGTCTTCCTCAGGTGTGTGTGGTGATCCACCCGAGCGCCTCGTCGTTGCCCCGAGCTGCGCGCAGGGCTGCGAGTGTGTTGTTGTTGGTATCGCGAAAGCCACCGAGAGTGTCGGGAAACACCGGCTGATCGAGACGGACGCCCGCCCATGAACCGTTGACGCAGCAATGCGACAGCCGAAGACGCGAGGGCGATGACTCGCTGACCCGCGGTTGACTTCGTCGACTTCCGAACCAGACCGAAGCAGCCCATCGTGGCCGCTCGCACTCACGGCCATGTTCCGTGGACCAAGAACGCTAGCCGCCAAACATCCGCCTTCTCGGTCACGTCGTCCTGTTCCTGGATCGCAGCACGGATGCGGTCGGCGAGGTCTTCGTCGTAGGCCACTACTCTGGTTTCCCACGGAGGTCCGACAACAACCATGTTCCTCATCGGCCCAGCGCAGCGGACCAGCGGCTGCCGATAGCCAGGCTGCCCCACCTACCCGCGACCTGTCCTCGCGTCTTCCGCGATAGCGAGGTTTGCTTCTCTTGTCCCATCGGCCTGCTCAGCCGGGGTGGGAAACGCCCGGATCTGCGATCCGTGCTCCCGTGCCCGTCCGTGGTACCGACCACTGTCGACACAACTCGGCGGACGACTGTCGTACATCACCCGACGCAGGACACGAACGGCTGCGATTGGGCTGGGATGTCATCCGACAGTGGATGAGCGACACATCTCCGCCACCTGAGGTGCGACAGATGCCTAACCCGCCGATTCTGGACACAACCTTCCCGGTCGCGAGACCATACCGCATCGGTGACCGACACAGACGCCATGCACTGCAGGACGCGGGGTGGGCAGTTCCGCACTCGGCTTTGTCGGCCACACCACATCGAAGAGGGAGCTTTCATGCATGGCATCAGTCGACTGATCGCTGCCGCCGGCATGGCGGTCGCGTTGCTCATCGCGATGACATTCACCGCTCAGGCGTCTACCGAGAGGGAGCTCAGCCAACCGAACGGACACCTCTCCGCTACCTCCAGCTCCGGAGCGACGACAGACCGAGACCGCGACGCTGACTTCAACACCGTGACCAAGTCGGACAACGGCGGTCTCTTCTACTCCGTGTTCAACCTCACCGACTTCGCGCAGACGGTGCACGTCAGGGTCGTGCTCGACGGTCCTGGCACCGTCGCAGATGCGGTCCTGGTGGACGAGGATGTCGCCCTCGGCCCTTGTGACCCGACATGTGAGGGCACGCAGGCATTCGCTTCGTTCCGGGTGAAAGCAAAGGACTGGCCGGCCGGAACATACTCGCTCAGCGTCACCGGCACCGGCAACGAGACAGTCACCGCTGTGTCCACCTTCACCGTCCACTACTAGTTCGAAAATGAACAGTGAGTGGGCTGGCGGCAGCGCCCGGCGGAGCCGGGATGGCTTGGTGCTGTGGAGTCAGGCTGCGGGTTCGAGTGTGACTCGGTAGCCCAGCGCCTGGAGTTGTCGGATGTGGTTCTCCATCGTCCAACGCAAGGTCAACAAGCCCGCCAACTTCACCAACCTGACCATGCTCGAGCAACGGTTGCTTAACTTCGAGGCCCGTTACAACGCCACCGCCAGCCCGTTCAACGGGCCGCCGTCACCGACTTTCCCGAAGTTCGCGTGAACCCGAAGATGCTTTTCGTCGTGAATCTTGGCACACTCCGCAAGGCCTGCCGCCCCGCTCGGACGGATGACCGGTGCGTGCACTCACTCAGTTGCGCAAGCCGATCCGCATGTCGACGTTCCGGCCGTCGGCATGACGGAGCGACCCAGCGGCAGGTGAGTGAATCGGCGAGCTCAGCAAGCCCTCAGCCAAAGCGAGGTGGGTGGTCCTGGACGGTATACGCGGCCACGGACACGACGACTCCGGGCCAGAACTCGTCGTCAACGGTGACGGCGGGGATGCGCGCCTCGGCGAACGCGGTAGCCAGCCGGCTCCCAGCGCTCGTGGGGACGAACGCATGCACCCCGATGGCGGGGCCGCTGAGCGACCAGCGCGGGGCCAGCGCAGCGGCCAGCCGCTCGCGGCGCTGGGCATACGCGATCCGTGCGTTGCCCAGATGGCGGTCGAGCGCGCCGGACTCGATCAGCTGGGCCGCGGTCAGCTGGGTCAGGACGGAGACCCCGAGGTCGGTCTGCTGCCGCAGCTCACGCAATCGCACGGCGACGGTCGGCGGCGCCACGATCCAGCCGAGGCGCAGCCCTGGTGCGAGCAGTTTCGAGAGGGAGCCGACCAGCACGACGGTGTCGGGTGCCAGCGCCTGGACCGCCGCTGGTACCAACCCGGGGGCTGCCAGCTGGGAGTCGTAATCGTCCTCGACCAGCCATCGACCCGTGTCACGGCATGCGTCGACCAGGCTGCGACGACGTTCGGCTGGCATCAGCGTCCCGGTCGGGTATTGGTGGCTGGGAGTGACCAGCACGGCTCCGGCGTCGTCGGGGATCTCCGCCGGGATCAGCCCACCGGCGTCGATCCGCACGGGCCGGCAGCCGACCATCTGGCCCAGCACGTGCGCCGATCCGGTCGAGCCGGGCCTCTCGACCGCCCACACGTCTGTGTCGAGTACGTGCGCAATCAGCCATAGCGCATGGGACACACCACCGGTGACGTGCACGTCATCCGGTGACACGGACATGCCTCTCGTCCGGGTCAGCCAGTCCGCCAGGACGGTCCGCAGCCGGGGGTGACCCGACGGGTCTGGGTAGCCGAGATCGGCGCCGGTAAGCCCCTGAAATGCGGCGCGCGATGCGGCGGCCCAGGCTCGATGTGGAAACAGCGCGGGGTCTGGCCGACCGGGGGTCGGCGGCGGTGCGGCCGAGGTCGGCGGCGCCAGCGCCGCGGGTCCCGAGCCCGGCCGGCTGGCGACCGTCGGTCGCCGACGGGGTTCCTGGAGCAGGAAGCCCTCGTCGGTGAGCTGGGTGTAGACGGCGTCGACCGTGCCACGGGACACCCCGAGCGCGGCTGCGAGGTCGCGGGCTCCGGGCAGCGCCGCCCCGGCCGCGAGGACCCGCCCGCGGATGGCCCCGACCAGCCTCGACCGCAGCCACCCGGCCTTGGCGCCCGGCGGCGTGCCGCCCCACTGGCTGACGAGGCGGATGGCGGCTTCCGAGGGCACTGGCCTAGTCAAGCACCTTGGATCTGGCCCTGTCACTATGCCAGAGCTGCTTCCACGATCGATGCATGAACGAACTCGCCGTCCGACTGCCCGGCGCCTCGTCGACCACACTCGGCGCGTTCGCCTGCGCCACCGGGATGACGGTCGTCGGAACCTCGGTCGCATTGGCGCCGACGCTCGCCGGGTACCCCGTGCTAGCCGGGCAGGCTTGGCGATACCTACTGGCCGGCCTGACACTGCTCGGCGTGCTCGTGGTCCGCCGGGAGCGGTTCCCTCGGCTGACGCTGCGCCAGTCGGGGCGTCTACTGCTGCTCGCGGCGACCGGGCTCGCCGGCTTCAACTGGTGCCTGATCGAGGGCGCGAAGCAAACCGACCCAGCCTTCCTGGCATCGGTCCTGGGCGCCACACCGGTCGTCCTCGCCGTGGCTGGGCCGCTGCTTGCTGGGCGACGTGTCCGTCCGCGGACCCTTGCCGGGAGTGCGGTCGTGGCCACCGGAATCGTGATCGTCCAGGGCGCGACACTGTCCCCGATGTCCGCGGTTCCGTATGCCGTCGGGCTGCTGCTCTGTGAGGTCGCGTTCACGCTGCTCGCCGTCCCGCTGCTGAGATCGATGACGGCAGTGCAGTTGTCGGCGGCCGTCTGCCTTCTCGCCGTGCCCTTGCTGGCCGCGCTCGCGGTCCTTGAGCCGGGCGCTGACCTCCAACTGCCGAGCAGGCCCGAGGCCGTCGTACTCACCTACCTGGCCGTGCTCACCACGGCGGTCGCGTTCCTGCTCTGGTACGGCGGAGTGGCTCGGCTGGGCGCCGACCGCGCCGGGCTGTTCGCCGGTCTGATGCCGGGTGCCGGCTTCGTGGCCGGGGTCGCCCTGGGGACCGTCGCCTGGTCGCTTCCAGCGCTGGGCGGCTCACTCCTGTGTGGCCTGGGCATCGTCGTCGGCCTGAAGGTTGGTGGCCCGGAAACGGCCCCGGCCCAAGACGTCGACCGCCGGTCCGCACCAGACCCACGACGCGGCTCCCGGCCACCACCACGCCGACCCAGCTACTCACAGATCCTGACCACCAGGCCTCGCACCGGTGGTGGCTTCCCTGCGGGGACGGCCAGTCGTCACCGGCCCGGGCGCAATCTGCTCGCCAGCCAACCAACACGAGTAGGGAGTTGCACATGTTCGCCATCTACTGCCCGACACGAGGCAGCAACGTCTTGATCCTCCCCTCCGACATCATCGCGCTGCGCAACACCGAACACGGAACCGAGGTGCACCTGACCTGCGCCTGCACGGAACCTGCGGTCGTGCTGACCGGCAAGCGTGCCGGCACCACGCGCGTCCTGCGACACGGCGTGCCGGAGGAGGCTTCCGCCGCTTGAGCCCCTGGCACCCGCTGACCAGTGTCATTGAGCCGCATCGAGCCGGCACCGACGGGTCCGCCAACATCGCCCGGCTGCTGGTCGACGGCGAGCAGGTCGACGGGCAGAGCGAGTGGCGCATCGACGACGCCAAGCTCACCCATGACGGGCTCGTCGTCGGTGTGACGTGGTGGTGGACCGGCCGGGTCCTCAGGTGTGAGCTGGTCGAGCAGCGTGACGTCGACGAGGACAAGTCGGACAAGACCTCCTTCGAGCCACCGGCGGGTACGCGGGCGCACCGACCGTGGACCATGCAGCAGGAACGTCCTGGCCTCTACGCCTCGCGGCACGTCGCCATCGAGGCCGGCCAGGTCCTCGTCCTCGTACTCGGGATCGGT
Organism: Propionibacteriales bacterium; assembly: GCA_009379735.1. Lineage (GTDB taxonomy): Bacteria > Actinomycetota > Actinomycetes > Propionibacteriales > Nocardioidaceae > WHTB01. The sequence goes on along the minus strand of WHTB01000248.1, from coordinate 1,541 downwards.
GCCTTGCTGTCAGCCCTGCTAGCGACGCTGCTGCCCCGCATCGACCTGTCCTGGATCCCGTTCCCGGACATCGCGATCAGCATGCCGTCCTGGTAGCCGAACTTCAGCCTGTGGGGCTGGCTGCCGGACATCGACCTGCCCGAGGTCGGCATCCCGGACTGGCTGCGGGCCGTGCTGAGCTCGAAGAGGTACTGGCTGCCGATCGTGATCGCGGTCTTCGTCGCGATCGGTGAGGTCGAGCGGCGCAAGAAAACGGCAGGCGGCCCGCGAGACTACGAGAGAGTCCTGACCGGAGCGCCCGCGACGTACGCAGCGATGTCCTCGACCGCGTCGGTGAAGAACAGGTCGTAGGTGCCGTCGGTCACGTAGCCGAGGTGCGGGCTGAGTACGGTGCGCGGCGACGTGCGCAGCGGATGGTCGAGTGGGAGCGGCTCCATGTCGAACACGTCGAGCCCCGCACCCGCGATCCGGCCGTCGGCGAGCGCGCTCAGCAGCGCATCCTCGTCGACCAGCGGCCCGCGCGAGGTGTTGACGAGGTATGCGGTGGGCTTCATCCGGCCGAGCTCCGGCGCACCGATGATCCCGCGGGTACGGTCGCTGAGCCGCAGGTGCAGCGTGACCACGTCGGACTGCGCCAGCAGCTCGTCCTTGCCGACCGGCTCGACGCCGAGGTCGCGAGCGACGGCCGGATCGAGGTTCTGCGACCAGGCGACGACGCGCATCTCGAACGCCAGCCCGACCCGGGCCACCCGCTGCCCCAGCCGACCGAGACCGATCACGCCGAGCGTCTTGCCGGCCAGCTCGGTGCCGACGGTCAGCTGCCACTCGCCCGACCGGACACCGGCGTCCTCGGCGGGCAGGTGGCGGACCAGACCGAGCAGCAGCGCCCAGGTCAGCTCGGCTGCCGGGCTCGGGAGGATGCGCGTGCCGCACACCGTCACGCCGCGCGCACGGGCGGCCGCGACGTCGATCGAGGCGTTATGCATCCCAGTGGTGACCAGCAGCCGGAGGGCCGGGAGCCGGTCGAGCAGGGCGGCCGGGATCGGCGTACGTTCGCGCATCGCCATCACCACGTCGGCCTCGCGAAGGGCCTCGACGAGCCGGTCCTCGTCGGCGATGTGCTCGGTCAGCACGGTCACCTCGGCCTGGTCGCCGAGCTCGCCCCACGGCCCGAACCGACGGGCCACACCCTGGTAGTCGTCCAGCACTACGATCCTCAGCACGCGGCATACGGTAGCCGGTGGGCACGGTAGACTGGTGTCCAGTTCAGGGCTAGTGGCGCGTCGGTTGGGTGGGAAGACGCGCGCACCGCCACACCCTGGAGCAGTTCGTGTCCCCCCTCACCGCCTACCGCCGGCTCTTCGCCCTGGCGGGTCCCCGCTACGTCACGGTGGCCTTCCTCGGCCGACTGCCGCTCGCGATGAGCCAGCTCGGCACGCTCCTCCTGGTCGCCGGCTCGACCGGCAGCTACGCCGCGGGCGGGGTCAGCGCGGGCGCCCTCGCCGTCGCCAACGCCGTCGGTGCGCCGATCGCCGGTTCGT
>WHTB01000129.1 GCA_009379735.1 Propionibacteriales bacterium | reverse complement strand
GTCGAGCACCCCAGGCACATCGCCGCCGAGCCCGGCCGACTGCGCGGCCGGAGCCAGGAACGGATGCTCGGCGGCCACCCGGCTCAGGGCCCGGACCGCCGGCTGCCCGGCGCGCAGCTCCGCCGCCAGGCCGTCGCAGGCTTCCACCGCCTCCCGTCGACGACGCGCCGCCTGGTCACGGGTCCGGTGAACGGCGGCCAGCCGCATGCCGAACGCCGCTACGACTGCGAGGGTCGCCGCCGGGACCAGGAAGCGGCTCCCCCAGACCAGCAGCACGACGACACCCGCGAGCGTCGGCAACGTCGCCCGCCGCAGCCGTGGCACCGCAGCCGGCGACCGAGACCCCGGCTCGCCGAGGCGGCTGCGTAGCAACCCGCGCGGAGGTCCCGCGCACCACGCCGCCACCGCACCGGCGGCGCAGCAGGCCGTCGCCAGCAGCCAGCCATCGACGATCACCGGGGCTCCGCGTGCAGCAGCCGCTCGAGACGTCGCGCACCCTCACCCGTGCTGACCCGCCCCTCCGCGTCGAACAGCACCGCGTCGACCGCGCGGACGATGTCACCACGCCGCTCGAGGACCGCCACCTGCTGCAGCCGCCGGCGTCCGTCACGTCCGCGCCCGAGGTGGAGCACGACCTCGACCGCGGCCGCCATCTGCGCAGCCGCCGCGTCACGACTCAGCCCCGCCGCGACCGCCAGCGCCTCGAGCCGGGCCGGCACGTCGGCAGCGGAGTTGGCGTGCACGGTGCCACAACCGCCCTCGTGCCCGGTGTTCATCGCTGCCAGCATGTCGACCACCTCGGCACCGCGGGTCTCCCCGACCACGAGCCGGTCGGGACGCATCCGCAGCGCCTGGCGGACGAGGTCGCGCAACGTGATCTCGCCCGCCCCCTCCACGTTCGCCAACCGCGCCTCCAGGCAGACCACATGCGGGTGTCGTGGCCGGAGCTCGGCCGAGTCCTCGACGACGACCAGCCGCTGGTCGGCAGGCACCGTGGAGAGCAGCGACGCGAGCAGGGTCGTCTTCCCGGTGCCCGTGCCGCCGCTGACCAGGAACGCCAGCCGTGCCTCGACCAGCGCGGCCAGCAGGTCGGCTCCCTCCCGTGGCATGGCCCGCATCTCGACCAGCTCGGCGAGGGTGAACGCCCGGCGGGCCGGCACCCGCAACGACAGGCAGGTGCCGGGATGGGCCACTGGCGCGAGCACCGCATGGAACCGGGTGCCGTCGCGCAGCCGTACGTCGACGAACGGAACCGCGTCGTCGAGGCGCCGGCCGGCCGAGGCGGCCAGCCTCTGGGCCAGCCGGCGCACGGAGGCGTCGTCGGGGAACCGCACCGCACTCGGCTCGAGCCCGCACCCCCGGTCGACGTAGACGTCAGTCGGGCCGTTGACCACGACGTCGGTGACGCCGTCGTCGGCCAGAAGCGGGTCGAGCGGACCCGCGCCGAACACGTCGCGCCGCAGGGTGTCGACGACCGCGAGCACCGTCGCGTCGCCGACCACCCGGCCCTCGGACCGCAACGCCGCGGCGACCCGGTCCGGAGTGGGATCGGCCCCGTCGACAGCCAGCCGCGCCCGCACCTGGTCGAGGGTCTCCTGGGGTACGGCGGTCACGCGGCGGCCCGCCCAACCAACGCCTGCTGGCGAAGGACCGTACGGCAAGCCCTAGCCAGCTGGCCACGGCCCCGGCTCCACGGGCCGCGACCGAGGTCGATGTCGGACACGGCACCCTTGTCGGGCCGCATCTCCACCGCCAGCGGCAGCCGCAGGCTGTCGGCCACCTGGGCGCCGTCGAGCCCGGCGGGCCCAGGCCCTCGTACGACCACCTCCACCCGGGCGGCGTAGCGGACCAGCTCGCGGGCCAGCCGCCCGGCCGCCGCCACCGCACGCACCTCGGCGGGCAGCACCAGGTAGGTGATGTCAGCCGCGAGCAACGCCTCCTGCGCCGAGGCCTCGAGCCGGCGCGGCAGGTCGACCACGACCAGGTCACTGCCGCGTCGTCCGGCCGCGACGACCCCGGACACCGCAGTCGGCGGGACGCTGACCAGGTCACCGCGGTCCCACGACAGCACCGCCAGACTGCCGTGGGCCGGCAGGGCGTCCTTGAGCGACGGAGCGCTCACCCGGCCACTCGTACCCATCAGCGTCGGCCAGCGCACTCCGATGGTGTCCTCGCTGCCGACCGCGAGGTCGAGCCCACCGCCCAACGGGTCGCCGTCGACGAGCAGCACCTGCAGCCCCGCTCGCGCCGCTGCCGCACCCAGACCGGCCGCGAACGTCGACGCTCCGGCACCGCCGCAGCCACCGACCACACAGACGGTGCGCCCGGTGGCCCGGGCTCCGTCGGCGGCGTCGGCCAGCCGGTCGCGCAGCCACGGCTCGGCCTGCGGGAGCACCAGCACCTTCTCGACGCCGATGTCGACGGCCACCGGATAGACGGCCGGGTCGGGCTCGGTGAGGACGACGTACACCTGGTCGCGGCGCGGCAGCGCGAGCTGCGCCACGGCGACCGCGAGGTCGGGGCCGACCACGACGAGGGATGAGCCGACCCAGGCCGGGCGAAGCAGACCCGGGTCGGGCACGACCTCCGGCGTCACGCCCGCCGCGGCGGTCAGGCGGAGCAGCTGGTCGAGCAGCGTCTCGTCGCGGGTGACGAGCAGTGGGGCCCGGTCGCGGACGGACTCAGAGCTAGACATGCCGTGAGGGTGGCGGCTACTGGGTGTACTCGGATAGGGGCCGTGCTGGGCCTGTGGACGAAGTGCCGCGATCGGTGACCTGGGGACGAAAACCGGCCCAGAAAATGGGTCCGGGGCCGGCGCGGACGCCGACCCCGGACAAGTGACAGCCCCCGGCGGGGGGGTGACCGGGGGCTGTCGATCGGCTCGTGACCCGGGGGGGATGGGTCACGGCCGAACCAGCGGCGGGGGGGGATGCCGCTGGGTCTATGGGTTCCCTTCCTGGGCGGTCTCAAACCACCTTCGGCGGGGAAGGTTGTCAATCATGCACTGAAACCCCCGAATCGCCCAAACGAGCGCTGTTGAGGACCGGCCTCATGACTCGATGGTACGTCTAGCGGCGCCGGAACGCACGCCCCACCTATGCTCGAGTTTGTGAACTCAGCCGGCTCGGGACGTACTGCGGCCTTCTTCGATCTCGACAAGACGATCATCGCGAAGTCCAGCACGTTGGCGTTCAGTCGTCCGTTCTACGAGGGCGGTCTGATCAGCCGCCGGTCGGTGCTGCGCAGCGGTTACGCACAGTTTGTGTACCTCGTCGGTGGTGCAGACCACGACCAGATGGAGCGGATGCGGCAGTACCTGTCCGCGCTCTGCGCCGGGTGGGACGTCCAGACGGTCCGCGACATCGTGGCCGACACTTTGCACAACATCGTCGACCCGTTGGTGTTCGACGAGGCGGTGCAGCTGATCGAGGAGCACCACACCGCCGGACGTGACGTCGTGATCGTGTCGTCGTCCGGTGCCGAGGTGGTGGAGCCGATCGGCGAGATGCTGGGTGCCGACCGGGTCGTGGCGACCCGGATGGTGATTGCCGACGGTCGCTACACCGGCGAGATCGACTACTACGCGTACGCCGACAACAAGGCCGAGGCGATCCGCGAGCTGGCGGCTTCCGAGGGGTACGACCTGAGCCGCTGCTACGCGTACTCCGACTCCTCGACCGACCAGCCGATGCTGGAGGCGGTCGGCCACCCGTACGCCGTCAACCCTGACAAGGCGTTACGACGGGTCGCGACCGAGCGCGGCTGGCCCGTGCTGGTGTTCTCCAAGCCGGTTGCGCTCCGTAAGCGGATGCCGATCGAGGCGAACAAGAAGACGATCGGGGCGGTCGCCCTCGGCGCCGGTGCGGCCGCCGCCGGGGCCGTGTTCCTGGTCGCGCGGCGACGCGATCGGACCGTCTGACAACACGCCGAGAGGGGTTTCCTTTCGGAGCCGACCGGCGTACAAAGGGATCAAGTATCACCCGCACGACAACGTGGTACCCACGCGGCGACCGACCCTTCCTGGAGGGCAATCGTTTCCGGGCTTGTCCCGGTTCGATGGTTTCGGCACTTGCACGCCTGGTAGCCACGATTGACGTGCCAGCGGCGGCGTTCTCACCCGAGAGCGCCGCTCGCATGTGGCCCTCCCCCCGCCCCTCCTCGGGCGCCGAGGTTGCACTTCTGTCCGCCCGCTTCGCGCCGAGGTTGCGCGTATGCACCAGACCGGCGGACATACGCGCAACCTCGGCGCGAAGGAGAGGGGAGGATGGGTGGTCGGTCAGGGGCGATGCGGTGCCAGGGGGGAGTGCTCGGCACCGGCGGCGTAGGCCTGCGCACAGTGCAGCAGCCACGCCTGGGTCGCCCCGGCGCGCCCGGCGCGGTAGTCGTCGAGCAACAAGGAGTACGCCGGGGCGAGCGCCAGGTGGCCGGCCTCCGGCACGGTCACCGACGCCGGGTCGACGGACCGCTCCACCAGCACCAGCCGCTCCGCCGCCCGGCCGATCACCCGGTTGTGCCCGCTGAACGCCTCCGCCGCCGCCAGCTCGGCATGCACCACCGCCGCCACCGCCAGCGCCGGCGCGGAGGTCGGCCTCGCCAGCCGGCCGGCCAGGTCCCGCAGCCGGTCGGCCGCCTGCACCGGTCGGCCGAGCTCGTCGTCGGGGACCGTGCCGCGGGCGACCAGCAGATGCATCCGGGCCAGGGCCTGCAACGGCGCCGTCCGCCAGGTCGGCAGCAGCCCGAGCAGCTCGGCCGACAGCCGCACAGCGCCGGTCTCGTCGTACCCCTCTCCCTCCAGCGCCGCCGATGCACGCGCACCGAGCAGCAGCGAGTCGGCGGTGAGGTCGGGTCCGGTGCGCCGCAGACCCCGATCGCGGAGCAGGGCGTCGATCCCGTCCCGCGCCGCGGCGAGCGCCGACGGCACGCCCTCGAGGGACGCGACCGTGGCGAAGGCGTCGTCAAGGTCGGGCACGATGGCGCAGTCTAGACGGGGCGGTGTTGGTAGTGTCGCGCCCGATGGATCCTAGTTTGCGCAACCAGCGCGCCACCAGCTTCGGCGCCGTGGCGGACGCCTACGAACGCACCCGCCCCGGATACCCCAGCGAGGCGCGTCAGTGGCTGGTCGGCGAGTCGCCGGCGAAGATCCTCGAGCTCGGCGCCGGCACCGGCAAGCTGACCTCCGACCTGCGCGACGACGGTCACGACGTGGTCCCGGTCGACCCGTCCGCCGACATGCTCAAGACGCTGCGCAAGCGGATCAAGGGGCACCCGGCGGTACGCGGGGTCGCCGAGCACATCCCGCTCCGGACGTCGTCGATCGACGTGGTGGTCTCCGCTCAGGCGTACCACTGGTTCGACCTCGACCTCGCGCTGCCCGAGATCTCCCGCGTCCTGAGACCCGGTGGCCGGCTGGCCCTGGTCTGGAACACCCGCGACGAGTCGGTCCCCTGGGTGAAGAAGCTCACCCGGATCATCGGTGCCGAGGCGCTGGAGGAGGACCCGGTCGAGCGGCTCGACGAGATCGGGCTGTACGACGGCATCGAGACGAAGACGTTCCGGCACTGGCAGCAGGTCGACCGCGACTCGCTGCTCGGTCTGGTCGAGTCCCGCTCACACGTCGCGTCGCTCGGCGAGCAGGACCGGCGCGAGCTGCTCGAGCAGGTGGGCGCGATGTACGACGACTACGGCCGCGGCCATGACGGCATGCTGCTGCCCTATCTCACCTCGTGCTTCCGGGCCCGAGTCAGCAGTACCGGCAAGCTGCTCCGCGAGGGCACCGGCGAGTCCGGCCTCGACGACGGGCTACTGATCGACTTCTCTTGACCAGGCGGGCGGACGGCGCTCGACACCGGCCGCCGCATGCACTTGTCTGTGCGCATGGATGCCATCGGCCCGACCGTGCTCGTGATCGCGCTCGCGGTCGGGGTGCTGGTCGTGGTCGCGGTGACCGTCCAACACCGGCGCGACCTGGGTACGCCGGCCGACCGAGCCACCTTCCGTACCCTGCACACCGCGTCACTGGCCTCGCCCCCACTGCGGGCCGGGCTCAACGAGGTCAGCGCAGCCAGGGCGATCCGCTACCTCCGCGCGCTGCTCGGCTCACCGGCGACGGCGCTGACCGACCGCGACGGCGTGCTGGCCTGGGACGGCACCGGCGACGGCCACGTCGGCACGGCGCACGGCCTGGCCAAGCCGGTCCTGGCCGAGGGCAGCACCACCGTGCACGGTCCCGGGAAGGTGGCCTGCACCGAACCGGGCTGCCCGCTGCGGCACTGCGTCGTGGCGCCGCTCACGGTCGAGGACCGCGTCGTCGGAACGTTGCAGGTGTACGCACCGTCCGCGTCGGCGGGTCTGGTCCGCGCGACCACCGAGGTGGCCAACTGGGTGTCGGGGCAGCTCGAGCTGGCCGAGCTCGACCGGTCGCGCACCCAGCTGATGGAGGCCGAGGTTCGCGCCCTGCGGGCCCAGATCTCGCCGCACTTCATCTACAACTCGCTGACCGCGATCGCGTCCTTCGTACGCACCGACCCCGAGCGGGCTCGTGAGCTGCTCACCGAGTTCGCCGACTTCACCCGCTACTCCTTCCGCCGGCACGGCGACTTCACCACGCTGGCCGAGGAGCTGCGGTCGATCGAGCGCTACCTCGGCCTGGAGAAGGCCCGCTTCGGCGACCGGCTGCACGTGACGCTGCGAGTGGCGCCGGAGGTGCTGCCGGTGGCGCTGCCGTTCCTCTGCCTGCAGCCGCTGGTCGAGAACGCCGTCCGCCACGGCCTGGAGGCCAAGCCGGACGCGGGGCACGTCACGATTGTGGCCGAGGACGCCGGCAACGACTGCGTGATCTCGATCGAGGACGACGGGGTGGGTGACGAGCCCGAGCGGGTACGCCGGGTGCTCGCGGGCGAGCCGGCCTCCGACTCCGTCGGGCTGGGCAACGTCGACGAGCGGCTGCGCGCCGTGTTCGGCGACGACTACGGCCTGGTGGTGGAGACCGCGCCGGGCGCCGGCACCAAGGTGACGGTCCGGGTGCCGAAGTTCGCGCCCGGCGTCACGGCCTGACCCGGCTTGTCAGACGGAATCGACTGCATGTGGTCGATTCCGCCTGACAAGCCGGCAGCGGTAGCGTCAGCGTGTGCACTTCCTGAACGGGCAGACACCCGCCCACGACCTGACCTACAGCGACGTCTTCATGGTCCCGGCCCGGTCGTCGGTGACGTCACGGCTCGACGTCGACCTGTCCACCGGCGACGGCACGGGTACGACGCTGCCGCTCGCGGTGTCGAACATGACCGCGATCGCGGGCCGCCGGATGGCCGAGACAGTCGCCCGGCGCGGCGCGATCGCGATCATCCCGCAAGACATCCCCAACGACGTGGTCGGCCGGGCCGTCCGCAAGGTCAAGGACGCCCACCCGGTCTACGACACCCCGATCGCCGTGACCGCACAGACCACGGTCGGCGAAGCGATGTCGCTGCTCGGCAAGCGGGCGCACGGAGCAGCGGTCGTGGTCGAGGGCGACAAGCCGATCGGCATGGTCAGCGAGCACGACGGCGCGGGCGTCGACCGGTTCGCCCAGGTCTACGAGGTGATGAGCAGCGACGTCGTCACGCTGCCGAGCGGGGTCGACCCGCGCGAGGGGTTCGACGTGCTGACGACGCATCATCTGGCGCTGGCGCCGGTGGTCGACGGTGGCGACCTGGTCGGCGTACTCACCCGCAAGTCCGCCCTGCGCTCGACCCTCTACACGGCCGCACTCGACCCGGACGGCCGGCTGGCGGTCGGCGCCGCGCTCGGCATCAACGGCGACGTCGCCGAGAAGGCCTTGTCGCTGCTCGGGCACGGCATCGACGTCCTCGTGGTCGACACCGCGCACGGGCACCAGGAGCGCATGGTCGAAGCACTGCCGCTGATCGTCGCCGAGCGCGACCGGATCGCGGGTGCGACCGGGCGGCGGGTGCCGGTCGTCGCCGGCAACGTCGTCTCGGCCGAAGGGGTTCGCGACCTGGTCCGCGCCGGTGCCGACATCGTCAAGGTCGGCGTGGGACCGGGCGCGATGTGCACCACCCGGATGATGACCGGAGTCGGCCGGCCGCAGTTCTCCGCGGTCCTCGAGTGTGCCGAGGCGGCGGGCGAGGCCGGCCGGCACATCTGGGCCGACGGCGGCGTCCGCCACCCACGCGACGTCGCACTCGGGCTGGCCGCCGGCGCCGCGTCGGTGATGATCGGGTCCTGGTTCGCTGGGACGTACGAGAGCCCGGGCGACCTGCAGTACGGCGCCGACGGGCGGGCGTACAAGGAGTCGTTCGGGATGGCGTCGGCGCGGGCCGTCAGCAACCGCACCCGCGACGCCGCGGGCTTCGACCGGGCCCGGCTGGCGCTGTTCGAGGAGGGCATCAGCCACTCCCGCATGTACCTCGACCCCGACCGCCCCGGCGTCGAGGACCTGATCGACGCGATCGTGGCGGGCGTACGCAGCGCGTGCACGTACGCCGGCGCGGTCTCGCTGCCCGAGTTCCACGAGCGCGCGGTCGTCGGCGTGCAGAGCCACGCCGGGTACGACGAAGGGCTGCCGGTCCACGCCTCCTGGTAAAGCCATTTATCAGGGGTTGTTTATATAAACGACACCTGATCTAATGGCGGAATGCACGCGTTCGACATCCTCGGAGACCCGGTCCGGCGCCGGCTGGTCGAGCTGCTCGCCGACGGCGAGCAGAGTGCCGGGTCGCTGACCGAGGTGGTGCGCACGGAGTTCGGCATCAGCCAGCCCGCCGTGTCCGCCCATCTGCGCGTGCTGCGCGAGTCGGGCTTCGCCTCCGTCCGCGCCGAGGGCACCAGACGCTGGTACGCCGTGGAAACCGCGCCGTTACGAGAGGTCTCCGACTGGGTGGACCGCTATGGCCGGTTCTGGGAGCAGCGCGTCGACGCCCTCGAGACCGAGATCCGACGCACGCGACGCAGCAGAAGGACACCGTCATGACCGACATCCGCACCACCCCCTCAGGCACCATCACCGGCGAGGTCGAGGCGCCCGTCGTACGCGTCGAACGGCTGATCGGGGCCGAGATCGCCGACGTCTGGTCCGCCTGCACCGAGCCCGAGCGGCTGGCCCGCTGGCTCGGCGCCGCCGAAGGCCCGTACGCCGCTCCCGGCGACTCCGCCCGCGTCTGGATGACGTCCGAGACCGTCCCTGCGGACGGAGCGGGCTTCCCGGCGATCTTCACCCTGCTGGAGCTGGCCGAGCCGCATCTCATCCGGTTCGGCTTCTCCGACGAGTCCGACCCCGACGGTGTCGTGACGATCACGCTGACCGCCGAGGGCGACCAGACCCAGCTGACGTTGGAGCACGCGCTGTCCGCCCGCCCCGGCGCGATCGACCAGGCGGCCGGCTTCGGCGCCGGCTGGGAAGGTTTCCTGCTCCGGCTCGACACGCTGCTCCGCGACGGCGTCGCCGCCGACGACGACGGGCTGTACGAGGCGCTGCTCCCGGCGTACGGCGAGCAGGTGCAACGGCTCCGCGCGGGGTGACCGGAGGCGTTACCCTCCCGGCATGAGCTCGCCCGAGACGGCCCCCGGTCTGCGCGTGCTCGTCGTCGACGACGAAGTCCCGGCGCTCGAGGAGCTGGCGTTCCTGCTCGGCCGCGACCACCGTATCGGCGAGGTGCTCACGTCGAGCTCGGGCACCGGTGCCCTGCGTGTGCTGGAGTCGGAGCAGGTCGACGCGCTCTTCCTCGACATCGCGATGCCGGGGTTGTCCGGGCTCGACCTGGCCCGGGTGCTCGCCCGGTTCCGTACCCACACGCCGGTCGTCTTCGTCACCGCGCACGACGACCACGCCGTCGACGCGTTCGAGCTGCACGCCGTCGACTACCTGCTCAAGCCGGTCCGTGACGACCGGCTGGCCGAGGCGGTACGCCGGGTCGTCGACACCACCTCCGGCGACGAGGCAGGCGACGAGGACGAGACGATCCCGGTCGAGCTCGGCGGCGTGACCCGGTTCGTCAGCCGCAGCGACATCAGGTATGTCGAGGCGCAGGGCGACTACGCCCGGCTCCACACGGCCGACGACAGCCACCTGGTGCGGATCCCGCTGACCACGCTGGAGGAGCGGTGGAAGGACGCCGGCTTCCTGCGCATCCACCGCAGCCTGCTGGTGAGCATCGACCACATCGACGAGACCCGCTCCGAGCACGGCCGCTACTCGGTCGTGGTCGACGGCACCGTGCTCCGGGTCGCCCGCCGGCACACCCGGCACCTGCGCGACGTCCTGGTCCGGCAGGCCCGGCTGGGCCGTCCATGACCGACCGGCTGCCCCCGAAGCGGGTACGGGTGACCAGCCCGCGCACCTCGGCAACCCGGCCACGACGGGTCACCGTGGCCCGCGAGATCGACGACCAGACCGGGGTCGGCGAGGTCTACATGCGGTCGCTGATGTCGTCCCAGCTCCGGCTCGCGCTGCTCGTACTCGGTGCGATGACGCTGCTGCTCGGCGGGCTCCCGGTGCTGTTCGCGCTGGTGCCGCAGGTGCGCGAGGTCGTCGTGCTCGGGCTGCCGCTGCCGTGGCTGCTGCTCGGCGGGCTGGTCTACCCGGTGCTGATCGCGCTCGGCTGGATCTTCGTACGGCACGCCGAGCGGACCGAGCGTGAGTTCGCCGACCTGGTCGACCGGCCGTGAGCATCACGGCCAGCATCACCGCCGTGACCCTGGTCGGGCTCGCCACCCTCGTAGTCGGGGTCCTCGGTCTCCGGTTCAGCCGTACGACGTCGGACTTCTACGTCGCCTCGCGCACGGTCGGTCCGGCCTGGAACGCCTCCGCGATCGGCGGCGAGTACCTCTCGGCCGGGTCCTTCCTCGGCGTCGCCGGCCTGATCCTGGTGTCCGGCGCGGACATGCTGTGGTACCCGGTCGGCTGGACCGCCGGCTACCTCATCCTGCTGGTGCTGGTGGCCGCGCCTCTGCGGCGGTCCGGCGCCTACACGCTCCCCGACTTCGCCGAGGTACGGCTGCAGTCGGCGTCCGTACGCCGGCTGTCCAGCGTGCTGGTGGTCGTGATCGGCTGGCTCTACCTGCTGCCGCAGTTCCAGGGCGCCGGCATCGCGCTGGGTGCCGCCGCCGGTGCACCGACCTGGCTCGGCGGTGTCGTCGTCGCCGGGATCGTGCTGGTCAGCGTGCTGTCCGGCGGCATGCGCAGCATCACGTTCGTGCAGGCGTTCCAGTACTGGCTGAAGCTGACCGCGCTGCTCGTACCCCTGGTCTTCCTGCTGCTGCACTGGCAGGCCGACGGTGCGCCGTCACCGTCGGAGGCACCGGTCGGAGCTGGCGCCGTGCCCGGCGACTCATGGGTCCTGCCGCTGGCCAGCGGCATCGAGCACCCGCTCTACGCGACGTACTCCCTGATCCTGGCGACGTTCCTCGGCACCATGGGGCTCCCGCACGTGCTGGTGCGCTTCTACACCAACCCCGACGGGCGAGCGGCCCGCCGCACCACGCTGATCGTGCTCGTGCTGCTGGGCGTGTTCTACCTGCTGCCGGCGGTGTACGGCGCGCTCGGCCGGGTGTACGCCGCGGACCT
>WHTB01000093.1 GCA_009379735.1 Propionibacteriales bacterium | reverse complement strand
TCGCCACGAAAGGTCGCGTCCACGACGAACGTCGCGCCGTGCAGCCGCTGGGCCGGGCCGAACAACTCGCCCTGAAAGCTGTGCGCGACCATCATGTGGTCGCGCACGGTCACGCCGAACACGGCACCTGCTCGGCGTCGTAGGTCAGCGTGTGGCACAGCGCCGGCAGCTCCCCGCGGGCGAGCCTGGGCATCACCCGCGGTAGGTCCTCGAAGGGTGACTCACCGGTCAGCAGGGCGTCGAAGGCCGTGTCGCGAAGGAGGTCCAGAGCGAGCACGAGGCGGTCGGCATTCGTGCGCCGGCCGCTGCGTGACGGCGCCACGGTGCCGACCTGGCTGGCCCGGACCGAGAGGCGGCCTGAGTGGAAGTTGCCGCCGAGCGACAGCGTCGTCACCCCGTCGCCGTACCAGCTCAACTCGATGACCGTACCCTCCGCAGCGAGCAGGTCGAGCGACAGCTGAAGACCCGCCGAAGTGGCGCTGGTGTGGAACACCAGGTCCCGGCGGCCGGACGCCTGCTCGGGTAAGGCGAAGTCGACGCCCAGCGCCGCCGCCACGTCGGCCCGGAGGGGATCGACGTCGACCAGGGTCACAGCGACGGGGAAGCGGGAGAGCAACCGGGCCAGGCAGCATCCCACCATCCCGGCGCCGACGACCGCGACCCGGTCGCCCAGCAGCGGAGCGGCGTCCCACAGCGCGTTGACGGCCGTCTCGACGACGCCGGTGAGAACGGCCCGGGCTGCCGGCACTTCCTGGGGTACGACCGTGACCGCAGCGGCCGGCACCACGTACGCCGTCTGGTGTGGATGCAGGCAGAACACGGTGCGCCCGAGCAACCGTGGTGGCCCGGACTGCACGACGCCCACGTTGAGGTAGCCGTACTTCACCGGCCCGGGGAAGGCACCGTCCTGGAAGGGCGCTCGCATGGTGTCGTACTGGCTGACCGGGACGCGTCCGTCGAAGACGAGGGTCTCGGTCCCCCGGCTGACCGCTGACCGCAGTGTCCGGACCACGACCTCGTCGGCGCCCGGGGGGCGGAGAGGCACGGGCAGGATCTCGCCGACGCCCGGCTCACGCACCCAGAACGCCAGGGCCTCACTCTGCATCGGACCACCTCACCCGCTCCGGGTGAACCGAAGCAGCGACTTCCTCGTTCGTAGACGTGTAGCTCCCTGCTGGTCTGATGAACGGAGTAGGCGTGCGTGTGGTTCAACGCCGTCCCGAACTGGGGTGGCGTGCCGTCGGCGCGAGGCTCCTCACCGTGCTGGCCGCGCTCCTGGTGCTCCTCGCGCTCACCACCCCCGACCGGCTCCAGGAGCTCGGGCCCGCGGCATTCGTGCGGCTGCCCCTCGAAGCGCTGGCGTTCCTCGCCGTCGTCCTGGCGTTGCCGCCGAGCCTCGGTCGGGTCCGGGCGACCCTCGCTCTCGCGGCCGGGATCGTGCTCGGCCTGACCGCCGTCTTCAAGCTCCTCGACCTCGGTTTCCTGGAGGCGCTCAACCGGCCCTTCGACGCGCTGATCGACTGGCGCTATGCGGGCTCGCTCGTCGAGCTTGTGCGGGACTCGTTCGGCAACGAGCTCGGCACCATGCTGCTCGTCGTGGCCGCGGTGGCCGCCGTCGCGCTCCTGGTGCTGCTGCCGCTCTCGGTGCTGCGGGTCACGCGCGTCGCGGCGCGGCACCGAGGACCGGCGGCGAAGACGGTGGCCGCGCTCGCGTCGCTCTGGCTGGTCCTGGCCGTGCTGGACGTGCGGGGCGGCGCCGGGACGGTCGCATCCCGGGACACCGCTGGCTACATGTACGGACAGGTCAGTCGCGTCCCGTCCGAGTTGCGCGACCAACGAGAGTTCGCGGAGGCCGCGGAGACGGACCCGCTCCGGCAGGTGCAGGCGCACGAGCTGCTGACCGGGCTCCGCGGGAAGGACGTCCTGTTCGTGTTCGTCGAGAGCTTCGGGCGGGTCGCCGTCGAGGGATCCTCCTTCGCGCCGGAGATCAACGAGGTCCTCGCCTCCGGGACGGAGCAGCTCGAGAAGGCGGGCTTCGCCAGCCGGAGCGCCTTCTTGACCTCGCCCACGTTCGGTGCACTCAGCTGGCTGGCACACGCGACGCTCCAGTCCGGTCTGTGGGTCGACAGCCAGCAGCGGTACGACGTGCTCGTGACGAGCTCCCGGCTGACGTTGAGCCAGCTGTTCGGCCGAGCTGGATGGCGAACCGTCGCCGACGTACCCGCCAACACGAGGGACTGGCCCCAGGGGGCGTTCTACCGCTACGACCACCTCTACGACTCGCGGAACGTCGGCTACGAAGGCCCGCGGTTCGGTTACCCGACGATGCCCGACCAGTACACCCTGGACGCGTTCCACCGACTCGAGCTCGCCCAGCACCGGCGTCGACCGGTGATGGCGGAGATCGACCTGATCAGCAGCCACGCCCCGTGGTCACGGACGCCGCGGATGATCGACCAGTCGCAGGTCGGCGACGGCTCGGTCTACGACGGCATGCCGGAGCAGCTGCCGTCAGAGAAGGACATCTGGCCCTCGCCCCAGCGGGTACGGGCGGCGTACGGCGAGTCGATCGAGTACTCCCTCAACGCGCTCGTCTCGTTCATGACGACGTATGGCAACGACGACTTGGTGGTGGTCATGCTCGGCGACCACCAACCGGCGACCATCGTCTCGGGCGAGGACGCGGGTCGGGACGTGCCAGTCGCGATCGTCGCACGGGACCCCGCCGTGCTCGACGTGGTCTCCGACTGGCGGTGGAGCGAGGGGCTTCGTCCGGATCCGGATGCACCCGTCTGGCGGATGGACGCGTTTCGGGACCGTTTCGTCGCGGCTTTCGGTCCCAGCGGGAAGACTGGACGTCGGGCGGCGAGTCCTCGTTGAGCGCCGCAGCCAGCAGCCCGTATCCCGCGGAGGTGGAGATGCCGGACGACGACGTCGCGCTCATGCGGCAGCTGCACGATGAGCACGGCCCCGCGCTCTGGCGCTTCTGCCTCCGCCTGGTGGGCAACGACCACGGTCGGGCCGAGGACGTCGTCCAGGAGACGATGCTCCGCGCCTGGCGGCACCGCGACGTCCTGGAGACCTCACCGCCCGCGTTGCGTGCCTGGCTGTACACCGTGGCCCGCAACATCGTGATCGATGGGTGGCGCAGCCCCAGAACGCGCAGTGAGACGCCTGTGGCCGAGGTGCCCGAGGGGGGTCCTCAGGACGACGAGAGCGACCAGCTGCTGCTGTCCTGGATCGTGGCCGACGCGCTCACCCGGCTCTCACCCGACCATCGAGCCGTGCTGCTCGAGTGCTACTACCGGGGTCGACCGGTGGCGGAGGCAGCCCGGCGCCTCGGGGTGCCGGAGGGCACGGTCAAGTCGCGCACGCACTACGCGTTGCGGGCGCTGAAGCTCGCCCTGGAGGAGATGGGGGTGGGCGCTTGACCTGCGCGTTCGCCCACGACGCCGCGGCCTACGTTCTCGGCGCCCTGTCGCCCGCCGAGAGGCTCGACTTCGAGAGGCATCTGCCCGACTGTGACGGCTGCACGCGCGCGGTCCGCGAGCTCGCGGGCCTTCCCGGGCTGCTGGGTCGGGTCGAGGCCAGCGTCCTGGAGGACCTGACGGAGGACGAACCGATCCCCGAGACGCTGCTGCCCGCCCTGTTCCGGGAGGTGCGCCTGGGGCGACGTCGGCGGAGCCTCGCCGCTGCAGGGTTGGCCGCTGCGTCGGTCGTACTTGCCGTCACACTGATCGTGTCCCAGACCGGGGACGGCGACACGGCGACCCCTAACGTCCCGACGGCGAGCCCGGATCCCACCGGCGTCGTCCCGGAGACCATGGACCCGGTCGGGGACGTGCCCGTGCGAGCGAACCTTGTCCTGGAGCAGGTCACCTGGGGCACCCGGATCGGCCTCACCTGCACCTACGACCCGGAGTCGGTGAAGTTCGAGCTGCCACTCACGACGGACTACGTGCTGTTCGTGCGCACCCGCGACGGGCGAGCCGAGCAGGTGGGCAGCTGGCGGTCGATCGCCGGTCGGACAATGCAGCTCTCGGCTGCGAGCGCCGCGACCCTCGACGAGATCGCCTCAGTGGAGGTGCGGACGCCCGACGGCCGTGTGGTGCTGACGCTGGCGGCGTGACCGGAGTGGGTTGTCAGCGAGCAGGAGCATGGCGCCGGCAACCACCGCAACGACTTCCGAGGCCGCCGCCGTCCAGACCTCCCACCCCTCCCAGGTGGAGGTAACGCCGAAGACCTCCACCATGGTGGTGATGACGAAGGCCGCCAGGGTGGAGACGCCGAAGCCGACGGCAAGCAGCGGTGGGATCCAGTGACGCCGCGCGAGCAGCAGCACGGCGATGGCCGCCCCGCCGACAGCGTTGAGCAGGAAGGACGGGCCAAGCACGTCGTCCTCCCGGGTTCCATCGAACCACATGTACAGATGCACCGCCGCCGAGACCAACACTGCTGCCGCTGCAACTACCCGCAAGGTCATCACTCGCTCCGATCACTGGGCGGATCACTGGGCGGCCCGGCCGTGGGTACGCACCGGAGCCGCGGAAGGCTCACCTGTCACTACGTGCGAACCGCCTGAGGGGTTCATCGTCTGGCGCCGGTTTCCCGGCTCTTCTCGACCACGAACGCGAACTTGCGCACCCTCCCTGACCGCAACCAGTCGCTCCAGAGCCGGTGGGCGGCGAGCAGCTCGTCCAGCGCACGGCGGCCGAGGTGCGCCGCGATCTCTGACTGCTCGGCCTTGAAGGCGTCGATCAGTGCGTCGACGACCATCGAGTGGCTGCGGCTGCACTCCTCGACCCAGCCGACCTGCAGACCGACGCGCTCGAGGCAGGACAGCAGCTGCGACAGAGGCACGAGCCACACCGTGTCGGCGTCGGGCATGCTCTCCCGCTCCCCCGCCGTCAACGGTTGCCCCTCCTCCACGGTGAATGCCAAGCGCCCGCCCACCCGGAGCGCCGAGGAGATTCGCCGCAGCAGCGTGTCCTTGTCGGCAAAGGCGAGCATGGTCTCCAGCAGCAGCACCACGTCGAACTGACCCACGGGCATGGGCGGGATCCGAGAGACCTCGAAGCGACACGGCAGGCCGGCAGCGCGTCCCCGCGCGATGCCGATGGCGCTGGCGCTGGAGTCCACTCCGAGGTAGCTGCATCCGAGCTGCGCGGTGATGAACCGCCCCGGCCCGGCCACTCCGCAACACAGGTCCAACACCGAGACCCCGGGCGCGATGCCGGCCCGAACAGCCAGGGACTGTATCTCTGTGGCGCACATGAAGCTCTCCTGGCCGACGAACTCGCCCGGGGGGTACGCCGACTGGCGCGCACTCTCCAACGCCCCGTCGAAGGAGACGCGCTCATCCTGCCTCATGGCCGCTGCAGGTGAAGCGGAGCCGGGCCGCTGGTGACCTGCGCGGGTGTCGCGCGCCGGTGGTGCCACAACCACAGCACGTCGCGACCGAACGACTCGATCAGCAGCGCGAGCGCGACAGCGAGTGCGGTGTAGGTCAACCAGCCGGGTGCGGCGGATGCTGCCGCGATGGTCAATACGATGCCCTGGGTCGCGGCCACCACCTTGCGCCAGTAGCGAGGCGGCAGCTGCCCACGCAGCCAGGGGAAGCACCAGCCGGCCACGAGGAACGCGTACCTGGCCGCGCCGATCGCCAGCGCCCAGCCAGCGAGCGTCTGCGCGACGTACACACTGAGCACCAGGATCAAGAACGCGTCGACCTCGCCGTCGAACCGCGCACCGAAGGTCGAGGCAGTCCGCGTCCGTCTCGCGACCCAGCCGTCGACCGCGTCGAGGACGAGCGCCGCGACAGTGAGGCCGACGAGGCTCCGGACAGCAGGCTGCTGGACAAACGAGGCCGCAACCAGCGCCGCCACCCCGCAGGCGAGCACGGCACGGAGGCCTGTCACCAGGTCGGCCGGTCCGAGCACGCCGGTGGCCCCGCGCGCCACGGCCGCGCCCATCACGAGACTGCACCCGAGGCCGACGCCCCAACCCAGGGCAACGAGCCCGACGGTGGAGCCGAGTACGACGAGCAGGGCGACCAGCACAGCCGAGCCGAAGGCCAGGCCGCTTCGTACCGTGACCAATGCGCCTCCCCACATCTTCGGGTACGACTGGACTACGAGCGTTGCTACCGTTCGGTTCATTGGAGGGGCGGCTTGGCATGACAACCGAACCGGTCCGCGCGAGCTCTGAGTGGCTGACGATGCGGGAGGCAGCCGACGCCGCGGCGCGCGCCACGGACCTCGTCGAGATGATCCGCCCCTGCCTACCGACCGATCGCCCGCTCGAGATCCACGACCTCGGTTGCGGCACCGGCTCGATGGGCCGCTGGCTCGCTCCGCAGCTCCCCGGGCCGCAGCATTGGGTGTTGTACGACCGGGATGCCGAGCTGCTCGCCCTCGTCCACGACACCCAACCGGACAAGGGCTCCGACGGATCGCCGGTGACCGTCGAGACTCGTCGTCGCGACGTCACGCGGCTGGACCCAGGAGAGCTCGCAGGCGCATCACTCATCACTGCATCCGCACTGCTCGACATGATGACCGAGGAGGAGCTCCGACGGTTCGTCGCCGTCTGTGCGCGGGCCGGATGTGCCGTCCTGATCACGCTCACCGTCGTTGGCCGCGTCGAGCTGACGCCGGAGGATCCGCTGGACCAACGGGTGACGGACGCCTTCAACGCCCATCAACGACGCGCCAACGGTGAAGGCAGGCGACTCGGACCCGACGCAGTCGGCGCCGCGGTCGACGGCTTCGCCCGGGTGGGCCGCGATGTCGTCATCCGACCAAACGCATGGCAGCTCGGGCCCCATCAGCGCGGGCTCGCGGCGGAGTGGTTCACCGGTTGGCTGGCCGCGGCATGCGAGCAAGCACCCGAGCTGGGGGCTGTCGCGCCCGCCTACGCCAGACGACGCCTGGACCTGGCCGCCGCCGGGCAGCTGTTCGCCACCGTGCACCACGAAGACCTGTTCGTTCGACCTCAGACAAGTCCGTTCAGTCCTGAGCGACCTGCGCGAGGTTGTCCCGGATGATCGCAAGGTCGGCCGGGCCGACGCGGTCGATGAACAGCTCCCGCACGAGTGCGACGTGCGCGGGCATCACGTGCGCGAGGAGCTTCTTCCCGCCCGCCGTCAGGTGCAGCTGCACGGCCCGGTCGTCGTTCGCGTCCGGGTGACGAGCGACCAGCCCCCTTGCCTCGAGCTGTCCGACTTGGTAGGTCAGTCCGCTCTTGGTGACGACGAGCGCCCGTGCCAGCTGGCCCATCCCGATACCGTCGCCGGCCGAGCCCAGCTGGGCGAGGATCGAGAACTGCACCTCGGTCAAGTCGTAGGACCGAAGCTGCTGGGTAACCGCGCGCTGCAGGCGATCGCCGGCAGCGCGGAGCGCGAAGTACGCGGCGAGCTCGCCGGCGCTTAGATCTGCGACCACCCGACTCCTATTGTTCGAATTCAAACCAAGTGCTACCGTGGCCAACCGTTCGAATTGGAACGATATCAGGCCGGTCAGCAGCTGACCGAACCACGGGAGAGAGCCGCATGACCAAGCAGCAACGCGACACCATCGACCAGATGCTCCGGCACGGCACCCTCAACCTCGGCGGGGAGGTCGAGGAGCAGCGCGGAATCTTCGCCGACATGATGTCCTCAATCCCCCTCCCCGATGACGTACTCACCGAAGTACGGAACCTCGGCGAGGTTCCCGTCGTCACCATCACCGTCGACGGGAGCAACTCGTCAGGCACGATCCTGTACTTCCACGGCGGCGCCTACGCACTCGGCACCGCCGCCCTCTCCGCCGGGCTCGCCTCCCAGCTGGCCCGCCGCACCGGCGCACGGGCGGTATCAGTGGACTTCGCCCTCGCCCCGGAGCGCCCCTACCCGGCGGCCGTCCACGACGCAGTCGCGGCATACCGGGCGCTCCTCGACGACGGCGTCCGTGCCTCGGACATCGCGCTCGCCGGCGAGTCCTCGGGCGGTGGGCTCGCCCTCGCCGCCACCCTGGCGATCCTCTCCACCGGCCTGCCGTGTCCCGCCGCGATCTACGTCGCATCCCCCTGGGCCGATCTGACAACATCCGGCGAGAGCACGACCACGAAGGCGGTGGTCGACCCCTCGGTCACCCCGCACGGTCTTCGACGCCGCGCCAACGACTACGCGCCCGGCCACGACCTGGCCGACGGCCGGCTCAGCCCTGTGTTCGCCGATCTCACCGGCTTCCCACCGCTGCTCATCCAAGTCGGCGGCAACGAGGTCCTGCTCGACGACGCCACCCGGCTCGCCGCACGTGCCGCCGGAGACGGAGTCGCGGTGACACTCGACGTGACCCCGGACGTGCCGCACGTGTTCGTCGGGTTCGCCGGCATGCTCGACGAGGCAGACCACGCACTCTCCACGGCCGGCCAGTTCATCAGGACGCACCTCGCCGCTCCGGAGAGCTGACCCCGGCCGGGAACTGCTCAGCGCCGCCCGCTCGTGGGCTCGGCCAGCTGCTGGAGCAGCTCGGCCAGGTGCAAGGCGCGCCGCCCGCCCAGCTGCTGGATCTGCAACCGGCAGGAGTAGCCGTCGGCCAGCACCGGCTGGCCTTCCGGGTGCGTACGTAGAGCAGGGAGCAACGCCTCCTCGGCGCAGGCGACTGAGATGTCGTAATGGCCGTCCTCGAAACCGAAGTTGCCGACCAGTCCACAGCAGCCCTCGTCGACGCTCGACACCGTGACGCCCGCGGACTCGAGCACCGCGCGCTCCGCCGCCGACCCGAAGGTGGCCCGCTGGTGGCAGTGGAACTGTGTCACCGCCGCCGATGACGGCTCCGCCATCGGCAGGTCACGGTCTACGACAACCTCGGCGAGGGACCGGATCCGGCCGGAGACTCGAGCCGCCCGGCCGCCGCCGACGAGATTCTCCGCGTCATGTCGCAACGCGGTCGCGCAGCTCGGCTCGAGCGCGACGATCGGGGCCACCAGCAGCGCGATCGAGCAGCCGCAGCGAGCACCTCATCACCTTGCGGGCGATGTCGAGCTGTCCGGTCGAGGTCCAGGTCAACCCGCAGCAGACGGTCGCCGCAGCCAGTTCCACCCGATACCCCGCACGTTCGAGCACGAGCACGGCGGCGCGGGCGATCTCCGGCACGAAGGACTTGGTGAATGGGTCGACCCAGAGGACGACGGGGTCACCTGACGGCGGTCCGACGTGGGCTCGGTACCACTGCATGAACGATCGCTCAGCCAGCCGCAGCAGCTCGCGTCTCTGGTCGATGCCACCGAGTCGCTTGGCGACGTCCTGGAATGCGCGTACGCCGAGCAATCGGTTGCCCAGCGTCGGCGCCTGGCGGCCAAGGGCGAGGAACACCGGCAGCATTCCCATGCTGTAGTGCGAATTCGGGCGCACCCGACGGCGGTAGCGCTGGTGGAGGAACTCTGCCTTGTACGTCGCCATGTCGACACCGACGGGACACTCCGAGGAGCACGCCTTGCAGGACAGACAGAGGTCGAGTGCGTCGTTGACGACGTCGGACTGCCACCCGTCGTGGACCACCTCGCCGTCGAGCATCTCCGCGAGGCCGCAGTCCCGGCCGCGGGTGCTGTGGGTCTCGTCCGAGGTGGCCCGGAAAGACGGACACATCCCACCGCCGGTCGACTTACGGCAGGCGCCGACGCCCGTGCAGCGCCGCCACCTCAGGTGCGGTGCAGGCGCTGGTCGAGGACGTCGAGCACCTTCGTGCACCATTGGATGATCTGGTGCTCGAACATGCGTCCCCCCATCAGCGTGAGGTACGGGCCGACGCGATCGGCGTCGCGCAGGTAGGTGTCTTCGCTCCGCCCGTCGAGTAGGTCGTCGCGAAGCTGCTCGTAGAGCGCGAGCTTGCGACGGGCGTGGTCGAGGCGGTCCACCACGGCTGCCCGGATGGCGTCTCGGTCGGTGCCGTCGAAGGCCTGGACCTTGACCAGGAGGTCGTCGCGGATCGCGGTCGGTCTGGAGGGCTGCTCAATGAAGCCGTGGAGATGGTCGCGGCCGGCGGTGGTGAGGGTAAACACCCGCTTGTTGGGTCGTCCCCGCTGCTCGACCACGCGGCCGTGCAGCAGCCCGTGCCGCTCGAGGCGGTCGAGCTCGCGGTAAAGCTGTTGAGACGTAGCCGACCAGAAGTTGCTGACCGACACATCGAAGCGCTTGGACAGCTGGTAGCCAGATGCGTCGCCCTCGAGCAGGGCCGCGAGGACGGCATGGCCTAGCGCCATCTAGACACCTCCCGTCAGGCAACGTACTCTCATAGGCACCTATTCAACTTGTTGTCTATAACGAGGTCAAGCCATGCATCCATTCCGGGCCGCCATCGAAACGCGTGACATCGAAGCAGCCGTGGCCCTGCTCGCCGACGACGTCGTCTTCCATAGCCCCGTGGTGTTCACCCCCTACAAGGGCCGCGAGGCGATAAAGCCAATCCTGCAGGCGGTTTCGCGGGTATTCGACGACTTCCGTTACGTGCGCGAGATCGGATCGCCGGACGCGGCCGATCATGCCCTCGTCTTCCACGCGCGCGTCGGCGACCGCCAGATCGAGGGAGCCGACTTCCTCCACCTCGATGACGACGGTCGGATCGACGAGCTCACGGTGATGGTCCGCCCGCTCAGTGCGGCGCTCGCGCTCGCTGAAGCGACGAACGCCCTGCTAGCGCAGCCCGACCACTCGACCCATGCGTGACGACGCCCCCGCCGGGAGCCTGCCGTACGTCGATGAACACGCGATCAGGATTCCCGCCGCTCGCGAGCTGGTGTGGACCGCACTGCAGCGCTACGTCGCCACCGACCTTCTCATCGCCCACGGCAACCCGCTGGCGAGGATCCTGGGGACCGAACCGCACGCCGGCTTCGAGGTCTCCGAGAGCACGTGGGGTGAGAGCCTCGCCCTAGTCGGCCGTCACCGCTTCTCTCGATATCTGCTCAGGTTCGAGCTCGTCGACGCGACGGCCGGCGACACTCACCTGCGCGCCCAGACCTACGCAGCATTCCCTGGCGTCCGCGGCCGCGTCTACCGCGCCCTGGTCATCGGCACCCGCGCTCACGACGCAGCCACCACTCACGTACTCCGGTCCATCCGACGCCAGAGCGTCCACTTGGCCAGACAGGATGATCTCCCGGCATAGCGCGGGCAAGAAGGCGGACGGATGCGCAATCTCGACGCGAAGAAGGTGAACGGCGTCGGGTCAGCCGGCACTTGGCTCGGGGGTGATCGAGAACGGGGTGGTACTGCTGGTCGACCAGAGCACTTCGAACAGGTTGGTCTGCATCTGTGCGTACTCCGCGCTCTCGATCATCATCGCGAAGTTCTCCCGCCGGGAAGACATGACCGCCACCTCGTCCTGACCGATGATGGTGGTCATCGTGAAGACGTACTCGGCAGGCGCGTACCGCGACTCGCGGTAGTGCTTGGCGCTGGTCGGCCACCCGTGTTCGTAGTCGCGCTCGGGTGAGCGCACGACGCGAAGCCACAGCTCGCGATCCTGCCGGCCACGGATGTACTCGTTCATCGCACTCTCGCCCGGCACGGACAGCAGGTCCTTCATCGAGAGGATCCCGCGCAGCGGCGACGGCCAGCCGAGGGTCTCGAACAGGGCACACCTGATGCCGTTGGCACCTTCGAGGTAGCGCACGCGAGGCTGGCTCCCGCCCTTCGCCCGCATCGCCCGGAGCTTGGGTACCAGCGTGTCCAGGACGTCCTTGCGATCAGCCCATTCGTCGAGGAACTGTCCCGGATCGTTCGCGGTGAGGACACCGCGACCACGGCCCGCAGGCTTTCCCGTTGGTCCGACGTCAGTGATGCTGACCAGGCCCCGGTGCACTAGCCGTTTGGTGATGTCGTACGCATTGGTCCGGCTGACTTCAGCATGCTCGGCTGCCTCGGCGACCGTCGGCCGCTGCAGGTCCAAGACGGCCAAGTAGACCCGCGCCTCCTTCGGTTCGAGCCCCGCGTTCACCAGGTCTTGCCACATCCCAGCTCCTATTGTCGAGAACAGACGACAATTGTACTCAGGCTGAAGGTGCTCGTTTTCCTTGACCTAACGGCTCTGCCGCCCTACCGTACCGACACTTCATACCGGACACGGTCCAGTTTGTCGAGAACTGTCGACAATATTGCAGGGTGCGACGTGGTACCCCAGACCACAGGGAGCGGCGTGCGAGTGACAACGACAGTGCCAACGGTGAGGGTGGCGGCGGTCCAGGCTGCCCCGGTTTTTCTTGACCTGGCAGCTTCGATCGAGAAGCTGGACGTGCTGACTGCAGAGGCCGCGTCGCAGGGTGCTGAGCTGGTGGCTTTCGGCGAGTGCTTCCTCGCCGGCTTCCCGATCTGGAACGGCGTGCTGCCGCCGATCGACCAGCATGAGCTCCACCAACGCCTGGTCGAGTCATCGATCACGGTGCCCGGCCCGCACGCCGACCAGCTCGGCCAGATCGCCGCCAGACATGGCGTCGTGCTGTCGGTGGGCGTCAACGAGCGCGCGGAACACAGCCTGGGGCAGGTATTCAACGCCAACCTGATCTTCGACACACACGGCCAGCTCGTGAACCACCGACGCAAGCTCGTCGCCACCTGGTACGAGCGGCTGACCTGGTCACACGGCGACGCGCATGACCTCAGGCCGGTCGACCTCGACGGATGGCGGCTCGGTGCCCTGATCTGCGGCGAGAACACCAACACGCTCGCGCGCTACACGTTGCTGGCCCAAGGCGAACGACTGCATGTCGCGACCTACCCACCGTCATGGCCCTTCGACCGGCGCCAGGACCACCCCGACTACGACCTCGAGGACAGCATCCGGATCCGAAGCGCCGCGCACTCGTTCGAAGGCAAGGTCTACAGCGTCGTCGCGGCCACCACGCTCGACGACCAGGCCGTCACCGCGGTCGCCCAGGGCGACGGTGACCTCGAGAAGCTACTCCGCTCGACACCGACTGCGTCATTGATCGTGGGACCGCGCGGCGAAACCATCGCCGGTCCGTTGGTCGGTGCGGAAGGCACGCTGTACGCCGATGTCGACCTCGCCGAGGAGATCGCGCTCAAGCAGGCACACGACATCGTCGGCACCTACCAGCGACTCGACCTGTTCGAGCTGACGGTCGACACGTCGCGCCCCCACCCCATCACCATCGCAGACCGACACGGTGCCACCCCCGACCAGGACCGCGAAACGACGACACTGCCGCAGGAGGCACTCGATGTCTGAGGCCATGACTTCCACCGACCGTCAGATCGGCACCCAATCGCACCAGGAGAAGGGACGGCGCGCCCTTCGGGCGGCGATGTTCGGCTTCTTCGTCGACATGTACGACGTCTACCTGCCGGTCATCGCGCTCGCGCCGGCGATCGCGTACTTCTCGGCCACCAACTCGTCGTCGATCGAGATGGCGACGCTCACCGCGGCGATCTTCGCTGCCTCGCTCGTCGGCCGGCCCCTGGGTTCGATCATCTTCGGGTCGATGGGCGATCGACTGGGGCGGCGACGGACCACCATCGTCGTGTCGGCCGGGTTCACCGTCTGCACCGGACTCATCGCCCTCCTGCCGAGCTACGCCGCCATCGGTGCC
>WHTB01000210.1 GCA_009379735.1 Propionibacteriales bacterium | reverse complement strand
CTCGGCGATCCGTACCGGGTCGGTGGTCGTGATCAGCGTGGTCGAGGTCGACAGGATGATCCGCTTGGTCTGCGCGGCGACGAACGCCAGCGTGGTCGTCGGCGCCGACGGGATGAACGGCGGGTTGTGGTGCTCGCCGGTGGCGAACACGTCCAGCCCCACCTCTTCCGCCTTCAGCGCGATCTCGATGGTCGCTTTGATCCGCTCGTGCTCGGACGGCGTACGCCCAGTCGTCGGGTCGGTCGTGACATCCCCGACGGTGAAGATCCCGAACTGCATCCCAGCTCCTGCCACTCGTCCCAGTGGTTGATCAGTCAATTACTAACGATGGAACGGAGCCAGGCGGGCGGATATTCCGAGGCGTACGGCCGGTTGTCAGACGGATTCGACTGCAGGTGGTCGATTCCGTCTGACACGTCGAGACGAGGCCGGCCGAGACATCACGCCACCCACTCAGCGGCCGGGATCCGAGGACCGAGACAATCCGCCGAGTCACTAGACCTTCACTCTCCGGCAGCGTAGGTATGCACACAGTATGCGTTGGCTCGCATCCCGTCGCCACCCGTCGTCGAGGGAGGAACCATGTCCACCCGCATCTCCACCCGTCGTCTCGCCACCATCGCGGGCACGGCAGTGCTCGCGGCCGCGCTGGCCGCCCCCGTCACCCCAGCCGCACCGGTCAGCTCGGCAGTCGAGCCGGCCACCGAGACCACCGCGGACGAGGTCTTCCCGGTCAATGGCCTGGAGCAGCCGGTCACCATCAACGTCGACACCTGGGGCGTCCCGCACGTCTACGCCGAGAGCAACGAGGACGTCTTCTTCGGTCAGGGCTTCAACGCCGCTCGGGACCGGCTGTTCCAGATCGACCTGTGGCGCCGCCGCGGTCTCGGGCGGCTGGCGGAGGCGTTCGGCCCGCAGTACGTCGAGCAGGACCGCGCCGCCCGGCTGTTCCTCTACCGCGGCGACATGCAGGAGGAGTGGGACGCGTACGGCGACGACTCCGAGCAGATCGCGACACAGTTCACCGAGGGCGTCAACGCCTACATCGACTGGCTGAAGAAGCACCCGGCCGCGCTGCCGCCGGAGTTCCGGATGCTCGACTACCTGCCAGAGAAGTGGGCGCCGGAGGACGTCGTACGGATCCGTACCCATGCGCTCGTGTCCGGCCTCTCCGCCGAGATCAACCGGGCTGAGCTGGCCTGCGCCGGCCGGCTCGACCTCGACGCGCTGCGCAAGCGGCTGCAGCCCGACCACACCACCCAGGTCCCGGAAGGGCTCGACCCGTGCCTGCCCGAGGATGTCGATGACGTCTACGACCTCGCCACCCGGACCGTCCGGTTCACCGGCAACGCCGACCGACCACTCGCCTTCGAGCGCCCCGCCGAGGAGGCGTTCGAGGAGGGCAGCAACAACTGGACGGTGTCCGGGGACCGGACGAGCACCGGGCGGCCGATCCTCGCCAACGACCCGCACCGCGCCCAGCAGACACCGTCGCTGCGCTACATCACGCACCTGTCGTCACCCGACCTGGACGTGATCGGGGCCGGCGAGCCCGCCCTGCCCGGCATCTCGATCGGGCACAACGAGTCGATCGCGTTCGGCCTGACCATCTTCGGGATCGACGCGCAGGACCTCTATGTATACGACCTGAACCAGGACAACACCCGCTACCGCTACCAGGACGGCTGGGAGCGATTCACCAACGTACGCGAGCGGATCCGGGTCCGGGACGGCCGCACCGAGACCGGGCAGCTGCAGTACACCCGGCACGGGCCGGTCATCTACGTCGACGAGGTGAAGCACCAGGCGTACGCCGTCCGGAGCACCTGGTCGTCCCCCGGGACCTCGGCGTACTTCGCCAGCATCGGCTACATGCGGGCACAGAACTGGGACGAGTTCCGGGACACGCTGACCCGCTGGGGTGCCCCCGGTGAGAACCAGGTGTACGCCGACATCGAGGGCAACATCGGCTGGAAGCCGGGCGGCTTCGCGCCGAAGCGGATCGGCTACGACGGGCTGCTCCCCGTACCCGGTGACGGCCGCTACGAGTGGGACCGCTACCTGACCGGTGACGAGCTGCCCGAGGTGTTCAACCCCGAGCAGGGCTTCTTCGCGACCGCCAACCAGTTCAACCTGCCCGACGACCACCCGAGCGACCTGGTCACGTCGTACGAGTGGTCGGCGCCGATGCGGCACGAGCGGATCATTGAGGCGCTCAGCGCAGACGACGACCACTCGCTGCAGGACGCGGGCCGGCTGCAGAACGACGTCAGCGACGTCCGGGCCCGCGAGCTCCTGGAGCTGCTCGAGCCGCTGGAGTCCGACGACGCCTCGACCCGTGAGGCACTGGAGTTCATCCGCCCCTGGAACGGTGCCGAGACGCTCGGTTCGCCGCACGCCCAGTTCTACCTGCGCTACTGGGAGTCCGCTCTCAACGCGGCGGTGAAGGCCGAGCTGGTCGCGCCCGAGGACCGGGGCCTGTTCGGCAGCGTGGACTGGCTGGTGGTGATGGACGCGCTGCGGAACCCCGGCGAGTACTTCGACGGCGGCGAGGCCACCCGCGACGAGGTACTGCTGACGTCGCTGCGTTCGGCGTACGTCAAGGCGCAGACCGAGCTCGGGTCCGACCCGTCGCAATGGTCGTACGCCGGGAACTCCGTCCGGATGGACCACCCGATGGGCACCATCGACCCGTCACTCAACAACGGGCCGTTCGCGATCCCCGGGTCCGGCAACACCCCGATCGCCAGCGGCCGGGCGTCGTACCGGCAAGTCATCGACGTGGGCGAGTGGGACCGTTCGCTGGCCGTCAACACCCCGGGACAGTCGGGCAACCCGGACAGCGAGCATTTCCGCGACCTGGGCCCGACCTGGGCCGCCGGTGAGTACTTCCCGCTGCTGTACAGCCGGTCCGCGGTGGAGCAGAACACGGAGACCCGGATCGTGCTGGTCCCCCGCTGACCCGGAAGGGCACGGTCCCGTGCCGTTCATGACCGTCCCCAGCCCTGCAGCAGCGGGGATGGTCATGAACGGCTGGGGGACTGCCGGTTAACCGCTCCTCCGGGACCCGGGAAGAAATTCGGTTGCCGCCGAAGTTAGCCTCTCTATAGAGGGGTGCCGCGTCTGTCCGCGGTGCGTCACCAAGCACCACGGAGGGGAGTGGCGGTGGCTACGCCAGCCATGCATACCGAATACCCGGACCACATCGACGGGCCTGTCCTCAAGATCGCCGGCGTCGTCGTGCTCGGCGCGGTCATGTCGATCCTCGACATCACCGTCGTCAACGTCGCGCTGCCGGTGTTTCAGGCCGAGTTCGGCACCGAGGGCAACGAGATCGCGTACTCGCACGTCGCCTGGACGGTGACGGCCTACACGCTCGCGCTCGCGACCGTCATTCCCATGACCGGGTGGGCGGCGGACCGGTTCGGCACGAAGCGGCTGTACATCGCCGCAATCGCGCTGTTCACCCTCGGCTCCGTCCTCTGCGCGACGGCATGGGACATCAACGTGCTGATCGCCTTCCGGGTGCTGCAGGGCCTCGGTGGCGGCATGCTGATGCCGCTCGGCATGACGATCATGACCAAGGCAGCCGGTCCGCACCGGATCGGGCGGCTGATGGCGATCCTCGGCGTGCCGATGCTGCTCGGCCCTATCCTCGGCCCGATCATCGGAGGCTGGCTGATCGAGGAGGCCAGCTGGCACTGGATCTTCCTGATCAACCTCCCGCTCGGCGTGATCGGCATGGTGTACGCGGCACGCGTGCTGGCCAAGGACACCCCGGAGCCGTCCGAGTCGTTCGACTTCCTCGGCATGGCGCTGATGTCACCCGGCCTCGCGCTGTTCCTGTTCGGTGTCTCGTCGCTGCCGGCGGAGGAGGGTGACTTCTCCGCCCCCCGCGTGTGGGTATCGATGCTGGTGGGCGTCGCCCTGATGGTCGCGTTCGTCTGGCACTCCTTCCGGCCCGAGCACCCATTGCTCGACCTCCGGCTGTTCAAGAACCGCGAGCTCACCGTGTCCGTCATCACGATGTTCCTGTTCGCCGCGGCGTTCTTCGGTGGCCTGCTGCTCGTGCCCACGTACTTCCAGCAGATTCGCGGTGAGTCCACCCTGGCCGCAGGACTCCTGGTGGCACCGCAGGGCCTGGGCGCGATGGTGACGATGCCGATCGCCGGACGTCTCGTCGACAAGATGCCGGTCGGCCGGATCGTACCGTTCGGTCTGGCGCTGATCATCCTCGGCATGTTCGGCTTCACCCAGATCACCGAGGACACCTCGTACGCCGTGCTGATCCCGATGCTGGTCGTGATGGGCTTTGGCATGGGGGCGACGATGATGCCGCTGTTCACCGCGGCGATCAAGACGCTCGCGGCCCACGAGGTCGCCCGCGGCTCGACCATGCTGAACATCACCCAACAGGTGGCCAGCTCGGTCGGCGTCGCGACCATGGCCGTCATCTTGACCAACCAGCTGAACAGCTCGCCGATCGTCCCTGGCACCGAGAACATCCCCGGCCTCGACGACGGCATCACGCAGGCCGACGCGGCGATCCTGTCCAACACGCAGCCGGACATCTTCGCCCAGCTCGGGATCGCGGTCGACGTCGTCGCGAGCGGCCTCGCGGACGCGGCGGCGGCGTTCGCGCAGACCTACTGGGTCGCCTGGGTGCTGGTGGTCCTGACGATGGTCCCGGCACTGATGCTGCCGCGCCGGCGTGAGGAGTCGCACTTCCTCGACGACGAAGGGGTGCCGCCGGTCGTCGTGGAGTGAATCACCTCGTCGACTGAGTTGTCAGTGCGCTCACGGCTCGCGAGCTCGACACGCTGAACCTACTCGCCGAAGGGATGTCCAACCTCCAGATCGCCGAACAGCTGGTGGTCAGCGAGCACACTCTGAAGACCCACGTCAGCAACGTGTTCCACAAGCTCGGTCTGCGCGACCGCGTGCATGCGGTGATCTACGCCTACGAGCGCGGGATCGTGAAGCCCGCCGACCACTGAGGCCGAGGCCGTGCCATGATCCGGTGTTGCTCGATTGTGCGAGCAACGCCCGGCTCGGCCTTCCTCGGGTGGGGAGGACGGCAAGCCGAACCGACCTGGAGGAGACCGATGCGAATCAGGATGTTGCCCGTGACGACCGCGGCGGCGATGGCACTGCTGGCGACCAGCTGTGCAAGTGGCGGTGAGGGCTCGTCCGACGGCGGGTCCGGCGCCCTGGCCGGCGAGGGCTCCGGCGACTCGTGCGTGATCGAGGATCCCGTTCCGGTGGGCGCAGCGCTGAGCCTCACTGGTGCCGCCGCGAGCTACGGCGAGTCTCAGCAGAAGGGCCTCGAGGTCGCCATCGACAAGATCGCCGAGACAGAGGGCGTCAGCTACGACCTCACCGTCGAGGACGACGCGACCGACCCCAAGCAGGGGATCACGGTCTTCGAGCAGTTCATCTCCCAGGACCAGGTGAGCGTGATACTCGGCCCCACCCTGTCGAACGCCGCCAAGACCACCGACCCGATCGCGCAGGAGGAGTCGGTGCCGGTGCTCGGAATCTCGAACACCGCCGAGGGGATCACCGAGATCGGTGACTACGTGTTCCGCAACTCGCTGACCGAGGCCGCGGTGATCCCGCAGACGATCGCCAAGGCCAAGGAGACGCTGGGCCTCGAGAAGGTCGTCGTGATGTACAGCAACGACGACGCGTTCACGGAGTCCGGCTTCAAGGCGTTCGAGAGCGCGCTCGAGAGCGAGGGGGTGGAGATCACCAAGACCCTCACGTTCTCCAAGGCCGACACCGACTTCCGCACCCTGCTCACCGACGCGAAGGCCGAGCAGCCCGACGCCGTCGTGGTGTCCGGTCTGATCGAGGCCGCGATCCCGTTGGTGACGCAGGCCCGTCAGCTCGGCATCGATGCCCCGATCATCGGCGGCAACGGGTTCAACTCGCCGCAGCTGATGGTGGATGCCGGTGAGGCCGCCGAAGGCGTGGTTGTCGGCGCCGCCTGGAACTCGGCGTCCGAGGGCCCGGAGAACGCGGAGTTCCTCGAGGCTTTCAAGGCCAAGCACGGCAGCGACCCCGACCAGTTCGCGGCCCAGGCCTACACGGGCCTGATCCTGGTCGACCAGGCTGTCCGGGCCGGCTGCTCCGGTGAGCGTGAGGACATCAAGGAGCAGCTCGGCAAGCTCAAGGACGTGCCGACCGCACTGGGCACCTTCTCGATCGACGAGAACCGAGACGCGGACCACGCTGCGGTCGTGCAGATCGTCGAGGGTGGCAAGTTCACCGTGCTGGACTGAGCGGACGACCTCGACGGGTTCCCGGTCATGCAGCAGATCCTCAACGGTCTCTTCGCGGGCTCTATCTACGCGCTGTTCGCGATCGGGTTCACCCTGGTCTTCGGTGTGCTCGACCGGTTGAACCTCGCCCACTCGGCGGTGTTCACCGCGGCCGCGTTCGTGGGGATCGAGCTCGTGGTCACGGGAGGGTTGCCGATCTGGCTGGCCATCCCCGCCGTGCTGCTGTTCGGCGCGATCCTGGGGCTGATCATCGAGCGCCTGGCGTTCCGCCCGCTGAAGGACCGCCACGACGCGCACTTCGCCGGGCTGATCTCCTCGATCGCGCTCGGTGGGATGGTCATCGCGCTGCTGCAGGCGAGGTACGGACCGGACACCCGGCGGTTCCCCGCTGACGCGTTCCCGGACACCGCGTTCGAGCTGGCCGGGGTCAGGGTCACCCTGCTCCAGATCGTGATCCTCGCGGTGTCGATCGGGCTGATGCTGGGGCTGGCGTTCTTGGTGACGCGGACCCGGCTCGGCCGCGGTATGCGCGCGGTCGCGGAGAACCCGCACGCCGCGCGGGTCCTCGGGGTCAACGTCAACCGGGTCACCGCGACCACGTTCGCGATCTCCTCGGCGCTCGGGGCGGTCGCCGGCGTGCTGCTGGCCCTGTACGTGAACAGCGCCCAGCTCACCATGGGCTTCAACATCGAGCTCAAGGGACTCGCGGTGATCATCGTCGGCGGCATGGGGTCGCTCAAGGGTGCGATGGTCGGTGGGCTGGTGCTCGGGCTGGCCGAGGCGTTCGCCGTGCAGTACGTCGGCTCCTCGTGGCGCGACGTGGTCGCGTTCGGCCTGCTGTTCGGCATCTTGCTGCTGCGGCCCCAGGGCATGTTCGGCGCGCGAAGGGTCCGCGAGGTCTGATGCTCTCGAACTACTCCGCCACGATCACGCTGGTCGCGCTCGCGGCGATCTTCGCATACTCCTACTACGCCGTGCTGATGGCCGGCCAGCTCAGCCTCGGCCAGGCCGGGATGGCATCCCTGGCCGGCTTCGGTGCCACCGTCGTCGTCCCGGACGAGCCGGTGGCCGGTGTGCTCTCGCCGCTGGTCGTCGGGATCCCGGTCGGGATGCTCGTCGGTGCGGTGGTCGCGTTCTTGCTGGGGCTACCGGTGATGCGATTACGCGGCGTCTTCCTGGCCATCGCCACCCTGGGTTTCGGCGAGATGGTACGGATCGTGCTGATCAACCTGTCCTGGACCGGGGGCGCGCAGGGCACGATGGTGCCGAAACTGGTGACCCCCGCGATCGCGTGGACCGCGCTGCTGCTCGTCGCCTACTGGTTCTGGCGGCTCGGAGGCTCCCGGCTCGGCCGCGCGCTGGCCGCGATCCGGGAGGACGAGCTGGCCGCCCGCGCGATGGGCGTCGACGTCAGCAGGTACCGGATGATCGCGTTCGTCGCCTCCGGTGCCGTCGCCGGCATGTACGGCGTCCTGATCGCGTACTTCTCGAGGCTGATCGTGCCCGACGACTTCGGGTTCGGGGCGGCGGTCGACGGGCTGGTTACCGCGGTGGTCGGCGGCTCGCTGCTGTTCATCGGCCCGTTGCTGGGCAGCGGCTTCCTCACCCTGCTCCCGGAGGTCCAGCGGGCGATCGGGATCGAGGCCGGATGGATCCGCCCGTTCCTCTCGGGCGCCCTGCTGCTCGTGGTGATCCTGTTCCTGCCGGGCGGCCTCTCGAGCCTGGTCCCCCGGCTGCACAAGCCGAAGGT
>WHTB01000244.1 GCA_009379735.1 Propionibacteriales bacterium | reverse complement strand
GCTGATCGCGATCAGCCCGGACAGTGCCGCGAACTCACCCTGGGCGAGGTTGATCACTTCGCTCACCGTGAAGATCGCGACGAACCCCACGGCGATCAGTGCGTAGACAGCTCCGACCGACAGCCCCGCAAACGCGAGCTGAAGGAAGTCAGTCACGGTTGGCGTCCACCAGCTTCCAGCTGCCGTTCTCGACCGTCACGATGGCGAGCGCCGTCTTGTCCAGACCTGAGTGGTCCTCGGGGGTGAACGCGAAGACGCCGCTGATGCCGATGAACTCGTCGATGCCCTCGATATGGTCCCGCAGCTTGACCGGGTCCGTGCCGACCTCCTCGATCGCCTGCATGGCAATGGTGAAGCCGTCGTACGCGTGCCCGGCGAACGTGGACGGGCTCTCGCCGTACTCCGCCTCGTAGTCCTTGACGAACTGCTCGATCACCGGCTTCTGCGGGTCGTCGTCGGGGAGCTGGTCCGCGACGAGCAGCCGGCCGAGCGGCGCCGAGAGACCGTCGGCCGACGCACCGGCGGTGTCGAGGAAGACCTGGTTGCCGATGCCGTGGCTCTGGATCACCGGCGCGTCGAGCTTCAGCTGTGCGTACGCCTTCTGCGCCAGCGCCGCCGCCGGCGGGATGCCCCAGATCAGGTTCGCGTCGGCGTCGGCGTTGCGGATCTTCACCATCTGCGCGGTGAAGTCACTGGCGTCCGGGGCGAACTTCTCGGTCGCCACCACCTCGATGCCCTCGGACTTGCCGATCTCGGCGAGTGCCTCACCGACGCCTTCGCCGAACGCGGACGCGTCCCGGATCAGGCCCAGCTTCTGCCAGCCCTTCTCGGCCGCGAGGTCGACGATGTTCTCCAGCACCACGCTGTCGTTCTGCGCGGTCTTGTACACCCACTCCGACCCGTCGACGATCGCGGCGTTCGCGGCCAGCGAGATCATCGGGATCTCGTTGCTTTCCGCGATCGGGCGCATCGCCAGGCTCGGACCGGTGCGGCTGGCCCCGAGCAGGATGTCGACCTCGTCCTCGGTGATCAGCTTGGTGGCTGCCTTCGCCGCGCCGTCCTCGGTCGACTGGTCGTCCTCGATGATCAGCTCGACCTCGCGTCCGCCGACACCGCCGTCGTCGTTGACCTGCTTGGCGAGCATCTCAAGCGTCTGCCGCTCGGGTACGCCGAGGGTCGCGCCCGCGCCGGTGATGTCGAGCACCGCGCCGACCTTGACCGGACCGCTCTCGCCGCCACCGCCTTCGCCGCCACCGCCGCCGTCGTCCGACTCGGCGCATCCGGCCAGGGCGAGGGCGCCGACGGCCAGCACGGCCGCCCAACGCCGAGGAAGTGGTGTGCGCATGGCTTCTCCTTCAGTGCCGGGACGTACTGAGGTCAGATCTGGCGGACACGCTAGCGCGGACGGGTCCGTCCCGCTGATCGGTCGGACCCAGTCCGGCCTACCTCGACGCTCACCCCTGCTGGTCGCCGAGGCCGAGGGCCGGGTACGCGGGCCGCAGCAGTTCGGCCAAGGCCCGGCCGCGGACCTCGACGGCGACGTCGGGAAGGTGGTCGAGAAGCGCCGCGGGCGAGTTCGGCGGCGGGCTCGGCGCACGGGTGTCAGCCTGCCGCGCGAAGTAGGAGTCGATGCAGTCGGCAAGCGGCCGGCCATGCTGATCGGCGCGGTCGGCGGCCGGAGGACCGTCGGAGCGGGCGGCTTGCAGGTTGGCCAGCAGATCCTCGCGGTCACGCCCACGCCAGGCGAGGATGGCGAACGGGTCGTCGTCGAAGTGCTCAGCGAGCAGGTAGAAGGTCGCCGCGAGGTGCTTGCACGGCACCGCGCGGTCCGGGCAAGAACAGTCCAGTGATAACTCCCGCTCGGTGGCCGGAAACAGCGAGAGCCCAAGCCCGGCGAAGAGGTCCTCGATGTCCTCGGGCATCTCGCCGGAGAGTAGCTTGGCGGTATACCAGGCGTTGCCCGTCAGAGCGTGTTCAGCTTGTGTCCATTCGGACTTGCCGAACGCGGCGATCCCGATCCGCACCCGGTAGGGGCGCGACCGGCTGCCCTGCACCTGTGCGGTGACCGAGCCCGGGCCTACCTCCAGCGAGATCACCTGCCCCTTGCGCGCGTAGGTTCGCCCGCGCTCGAGCCGGCTGCCGAGGCCGATGCCCTCCAGCACCTCGATGAATCGCTCCGACCACCAGGTCTGGGCAATCGCGCCGCGCCTGCTACGTGCCTTGAGGCCGCCCTCGACGGCGCGCGGGCGTGATGGGGGCGGAAACCAGTTACTCACCCACAGCCCCCTCGGACAGTGCGAGCACCGTGCGCAGGTCGCGGGTGGACAGCTCGGTCAGCCACCCCTCGCCGTCGCTGACCACCAGGTCGGCAAGCGCCTTCTTCTCCTCGATCATCTCGTCGATCTTCTCCTCGAGGGTGCCGGTGCAGATGAACTTGCGCACCTGAACATTGCGCTGCTGTCCGATCCGGAACGCGCGGTCGGTCGCCTGGTTCTCCACGGCTGGGTTCCACCACCGGTCCAGGTGCACCACATGGTTGGCCGCGGTGAGGTTCAACCCGGTGCCACCCGCTTTCAGCGACAGCAGGAAGATCGGCGGCCCGTCCCCGGACTGGAAGCTGGCCACCATCTCGTCGCGCCGCTTCTTCGGGGTGCCACCGTGCAGGTACAGCACGTCCTGGCCGAAGTGAGCGGCCAGGTGCGGCAGCAGCAGCTCGGCGAACGCGGTGTACTGGGTGAAACACAGCACCCGGTCGCCCTCGGCGAGGATCTCCTCCAGGATCTCCTCCAGCCGGATCACCTTGCCGGACCGCCGACCGACCGGCGAGCGGTCGTGCAGCAGCTGTGCCGGGTGGTTGCACACCTGCTTGAGCTTGGCCATCGCGGCGAGTACGTTGCCGCGCCGCTCGATCCCGTCGGAGTTCTCGATCTTGTCCATCATGTCGTCGACGACCGACTGGTACAGCGAGGCCTGCTCGGTGGTCAGCTGGCAGTACTGCTTGATCTCGATCTTGTCGGGCAGGTCGTCGATGATCGCCGGGTCGGTCTTGAGCCTGCGCAGCACGTACGGCCGGGTGACGGCACGCAACCGCTCGGCCGGCTCGGTTTGCCCGTGCCGTTCGACGGGGATCGCGTACCGGGTGCGGAACAGCTCGGACGACCCGAGGATGCCGGGGTTCAGGAAGTCCATAATCGACCACAGCTCGCCAAGCCGGTTCTCCATCGGGGTTCCGGTCAGCGCGACCCGATGCCCCGCCTCGAGCCGCCGCACCGCCTTGGCCGCCCGGGACAGGCTGTTCTTTACCGCCTGCGCCTCATCCAGCACGACCCGGTTCCACTGGTATCCCGCGAGCTCGTCGATGTCTCGGGTGGCCGTCGCGTAGGTGGTGACGACCAGGTCGGTGTCCTCGAGCTGTTCGCGCAAAGCAGCGTCGCGCAGCCGCGCGC
The DNA here is from genome assembly GCA_009379735.1 of Propionibacteriales bacterium. Taxonomy (GTDB): domain Bacteria; phylum Actinomycetota; class Actinomycetes; order Propionibacteriales; family Nocardioidaceae; genus WHTB01. Next base: position 3,334 of record WHTB01000244.1, on the reverse strand, counting down.
CACCGTGGTGGAGGTACACGCGCAGTCCCGGGGCGAACTTCATCGACTCCCGCTGCCAGTTACCGACCACCGACATCGGGCAGATCAGCAGGGTGGGTCCGGTGCCGGTTTCCTGGTGGCGCTGGAGGGTTTCCAGGGCGAGCAGCTGCACGGTTTTGCCCAGTCCCATGTCGTCGGCCAGGCAGCCGCCCAGCCCGAGCGAGGACAGGAAGGCCAGCCAGGACAGCCCCCGCTTCTGATAGGGACGCAGCGTCGCGGTGAATCCTTCCGGCGGCTCGATCGGTGTGAGCGACTGCGCGGCGGCTCCGCTGAGCAGGTCGCCCAGCCAGCCGTCGGCCCGCACCGAGGTGACTTCCAGCGGGGTGTCGATATCTGCGGGATGGTGGGCGGCCAGCGCGAGAATCTCGGCCGCGGTCTTGTGGCCGGCGGGTTTGTGCTCGAGGAACTCCAGCCCGCGGCGCAGCTGCTCGCGATCGACCGCCACCCACTGGCCGCGCAGCCGGATCAGCGGGGCCTTGGTCTCGGCGAGCGCGGCGATCTCGGCGTCGCTGAGCGTGTCGTCGCCGACGGCGAGCTCCCAGCGGAACTCGACCAGCTGGTCGCGGCCGAACTTGCTGGCCTTCGCCACCACACCGTCGACGGGGGTGTACGCCGACAGGGCCAGCCCGAGCTTGCCGCGTCGGTCCCACCAGGACGGCAGCAGGACGCCGAACCCGGCCTCGTCGAGCAGCGGGGCAGCGGTGGACAGGAAGTGGTAGGCACCATCGGTGTCCAGGCACAGCTCGGACGGGCGGGCCGCCCGCAGGCCGGCCGCCAGCTCGGGGTAGACCCTGCTGGCCCGGCCGAGCTCGGCGAGCAGCAGCTCCTGCGGGCGGTCCAGCCACCGGCGCAGGCTGCCGTCGTCGTTCCATGCCTGCTCGGCGGGGACCAGCAGGCTTGGGTCCTCTGAGGACTGCAGCAGGAACTCCAGCCGCCAGCCCGCGTCTGGGGCTGTCTCCTCGACATCGATGTCGAGGTCGACGGGGATCATCGGTTCGATCTCGCTCAGCCGGAACGTCGCCTTGGCGGGGCCGACCTTGCCGACTCCGAACTCCTCCCACGGTCGCAACGCCTCGGTCAGCGCGTCGAGCTCGTCCGGTTCCGCGTCGAACCTCCCGTCCGGACCGGTGAGCGCCGCCAGCCAGGCCTCCGCGGCCGGCAGGCGTTTCGGACGGCGACCACGCCGCGGCGGGACGAGGTCGACTCCGGTCGGTAACGCCGCCCGGGTGGCCACGTCGACCATCGCGTGCAGAGCCGACATGGCCAGCTCGTGCGCGTCGTGGGCACCCTGTTCCGCCCTGCACACTGGCGGCATCGCGGCGATCAAGGAGTTCATCGCGACAATGTCCGGGCCTTGCAGCACGGGACGCCAGCGCGCCACGGCCTCTTGTTGATCACGCCGGAGTGCCGGCAGCACCCGCCCGCGCTCGACGACCTCACCCGCGAACGCCGCCAGATCGGCGAGGTGGGCGAGGGACGCGCCGTACCGGATATCCTCGACGGGTTCGTCCAGTACGGCGAGCCCGGACGCGGCATCCATGGCGACCACCGGAACCGACCACGGCAGCAGGACCGGGTCCAACCGAGGCGTGGGCCGCGGCGTGATCCGGATCAGCTCGGGCGAGTCCAGCGGAGCGGACCGCAGCGACGGCAGCAGCAGGGTGGCCGTGCTGGGCTTACCGGCGTGGATCCCGTTGACGGTGTCCGCGGGCGCGGCGAACGGATGTGGCCGGTCCGAGCGCAACGCCTGGCTGGGACTTTTCACCGCACGGTCGGAGTCCTCGGCCCACAAGCACAAGCCGTTCGAGGCCGACCAGAACCCGTGGAGGACCAGCATTCAGTACCCCTTCCCATGTGCGCGGTCGCCAGGCTATCGGCCGGGGCCGTGGCGGATGGCGGAGGCACGCCGACGGCTTCGGCAGGTGTCCTAGGACTCGTCGTCTTCGTAGTGGCCGAAGGGCGCGCCGCCGGAGGTGTAGCCCACAACGAACACCCGCCTGTCGCAGACCCAGAACCAGTCATTAGGGGAGCTGAACTGCTCGTCGTCGAGCTCGTCGGTCTGCTGACGAGCTCGACGACGAACCACAGACGGCCGATGCGCCCATCTCGCCGCACCGGCTGGCAACGGAAAACCGATCGCGAAAAGGTCGGCGTAGGCCGTGAAGCGGTCGACGCCATAACGCATGGCGTAACACTTCACGGTGACCCGGGCCCCCGAGCGGATCCACGCCGACGCGGAGTCCCGGCGGGCAGGCCTGCGCATACGGTGACGCCGCGTCTGATCAGCCAATCGTATCGATGGTGCGGTCAGGTCATGAGCAGGCCAGCAGCGAGGGCGGCGGGGATCGGGAAGCCTGTGCGTCCTGGTTGTCCGACCCGACCCCGTCTCACGGACCTGTGCCGCGCTGGACCTCGACGACTGTCCGGTCAGCGCCGGCCGTTGGTCGGGTAGCGCCGGCCGTACGACGGGTGGAAGTGCCGGCCGTACGAGTGGAAGCGCCGACCTCTCAGCACGAAGAACGCGATCAGCGCGACCCAGAGCAGCGGGAACGGGAAGAAGCCACGGCTGACGGCGGCGATGCTGCCGACTACCGCGAAGACCACGCACGTCACCAGGACGACCCGCAGCAGCGGGGACGGGCCGCGCCAGCGCTCGGGCGCCCGCTCGACCCGCCGTGCGGCAGGCTGCTGGCTCGGCAGGTCGGCGAGCAGCGGCGGCAGCTCCTCGACGTACTTCGCGGCGAAGGCGGCGTCGAGGCGCTCCTCGAACTCCGCCAGGTCGAGCCGACCCTCCGCATGGGCGTTGCGTAAGGTCTCGGCGGCCCGTTCGCGGTCGGCGTCGCCGGCACGCATCCCGGTCGTCATTGGTTCTCCTCCGACTCGTCCCCCGTGTCGGCCGGCTCGTCGGCGAGCAGCTTGTAGAGGTCACGGCGGGCCTGTTCGAGCAGCTCGGCGGCGCGCTCGCGCTGGTCCTCGGTGCCGGCGGACGCGACCTGCATCGCGGCCGCGCCCACCTGGAACACCAGCCCGCCGAGCTCGCGCATCCCGTCGACGTCGCTGCCCTCGGCCGGCTGCCACAGCGCCGCGAACTCCTCGGCCCGATCGGTGGCCTCCCGGCGCCCCTTGGCGGTCAGCTGGAACACCCGCCGGCCGGAGGACTCCTCGGCGCGGACCAGACCCTCGTCCTCGAGCTGGGACAGTGTCGGGTAGACCGAGCCAGGGCTGGCTCGCCAGTCTCCCGCGCTGCGCTGGGCGATCTCCCGGATCAGCTGGTAGCCGTGCATCGGCTCCTCGT
>WHTB01000307.1 GCA_009379735.1 Propionibacteriales bacterium | reverse complement strand
GGCCGCGTCGCCAGCGGGATGCCGTAGTCGACGATGAACCCGCCGTCCACGTACAACGTCTGCCCGGTGATGTAGCCGGCCCGGTCGGAGACCAGGAAGCTGACCGCCTCGGCGATCTCGGTGGGCTGGGCGAGCCGCCGAGCGGGGATCCGGGCCATGATCGTGTCGATGTCCAGGGTCCCGGCCTCGACGCCCGCACGGAACACCCCGGTGTCGACATAACCGGGGGCGACGGCGTTGACGCGCACCCCGCGGGCAGCCCACTCCGCGGCGGCCGTCGCGGTCAGCCCGACGATCGCGGCCTTGGTGGTGGCGTACGGCGCGCGCCCCGCGGACCCTCGGGCCGCGACCGACGAGATGTTGACGATGGCGCCGTGACCGCTGGCGAGCATGTGCCGTCCTGCTGCTTGCAGGCAGGCGAAAACGCCATGCAGGTTGACGTCGACGACCGCCGACCACTCCTCCCAGGTCAGGTCCTCGATCGCCCGGTGCCGTTGGATGCCGGCGTTGTTGACGAGTACGTCGATCCCGCCGTACTCGCTGACCACCGCACCGAAGACCTTGGTCACCTTTGCAGGATCGGTGACGTCGAGCTCGACCCAGCTGACGCCGGGGTCGCCGCCAGGTCCGGCTGGTGGCAGGTCGGACTGGACGAGATCGGCCGCGAGGACGCGGTAGCCGTCGGCCGCGAGCCGCTCGCCGACCACCCGCCCGATGCCGTTGCAGCCGCCGGTGACGACGGCGACCGGGGTTCGAGCCGTCATGGTGCCTCCTGGAGCAGGTCGGTGAGCAGGGCGACGCAGTGCTGTTCGAGCCGCTCGAGCGAGCCGGGGCACACCGCGGTCTGCCAGGCCTGGTAGGCCCCTCGCTCGTACGCCTCGACGGTGGGGAGGTAGACGAAACCCGGCCCGTTGGTCAGGTTGCAGACGACCACCGGCCGGTCCGGGAAGTGCGTGCGGAGCCGGGTCTGCAGCAGTGAGTACGCCTCTCCGGGATGGGCGACGACCAGCGCATCGCCGAGCCGCCAGGCCCAGACCGGGTGCCGCACGGTGGGCCCGTCGACGTACCCGTCCCGCAGGTTCCTGGCCCGCCGCAGCCGCTCGGAGCGACTGCGCTCGTCGACGCCTGCCCACTCCACTTCGAGCTCGGTCAGCGGCGGCAGCTCGCGCAGGGCCAGCTCCACTTCGCCCTGCCGGGCCGCCAGCGTGACATCGCCGGTCGCCGCCAGCGGCTCCCAGACCGCCAGCGGGGCGCCCGACTCGACCACGCCGGTCAGGGTCAGCGCCGTGCCGGGCGGAGGGAGGCCGGACAGGGCACTCAGGACGGCGTGCCCGAGGGTACGGCCGTGCCGGTCGGCGACCTCGATGTCACCGGTGTACTGATCGCGCGGTGCGAGCTCGCCGGAGGCCCCCTGGAGGAACGCGCAGGGGGCGCCGGTCTGTTGCTCGACGAGCTCCCTCATGGCGCCGACGTAGTCGGGGGACACCAACCGGTTCTGCCAGGCCAGGGTGGTCGGATGGCAGGCGTAGTTGACGATCGTGGCCAGCGGACCGCTCGCTCCGCTGAGCCGTCCCACCAGCACCGTGTCGTCGGCCTGGCCGCGCGGGTTGAAGCCGACCACCGGCCGGCCGTCGAGGTCGAGCTCGCGCTCGGCCGCCAGCGCGCAATGACCGGTGGCCCACTGCAGGGTCGCCGGTTCGATCCGAGCGAGTGCGTCGCGCCCGGCAGCGATCGTCGACTGAGCGAGCTGGTCGAGATAGCCGGGTACGAGCTCGCCGCCCGGCAGGTCGCTGTCGGTCGTGCACAGCACCGGCCCGGCATGGGTGTGGGACAGGGCGACGAGCAGCCGGGCCGGGTCGAGACCGAGGCCGTCGAGCACGGCGGCGCGGAACCTCGCCTCGTCGTCGACGCGTCGCCACCACGTCGCGTCGACCGCGACCAAGACGAGTGGGGGCGCGTCAGCGGTGCCGCGCAGGGCGACGACGGTGACGGTCAGCGGCCGATGGCAGCCCGCGGAGACGTCGGTCTCGGCCGGCCCCCAGTTCCGGATCCGGATCCCTACCGGTGGAGTCACGTCCTCGCGGCCGACGCCGGCGTACCCCGAGAACGCCGGGACGGCGGCGACCTCGCCGACCGCGATCTGTTGCTTCACGTGAGGATCTCGGCGCGACGGCGTCGCTCCCGCTCGGGGTCGGCGATCGGGATCGCCGCCATCAGGCTGTGCGTGTACGGATGCTCCGGGCTGGCGAACAGCTCGTCGCGGTTGCCCTGCTCGACGATGACGCCGCGTCTCATCACGGCGACGTGATGCGCCATGTACCTGACGACCGCCAGGTCGTGGCTGATGAACAGGTACGTGAGGCCGAGCCGCGTCTGCAGGTCGCGGAGCAGGTTCAGCACCTGTGCCTGGATGGAGACGTCCAAGGAGGACACGGACTCATCCAACACGAGGAAGTCCGGGTTGAGCACCAGCGCGCGGGCGATCGCGACCCGCTGGCACTGACCGCCCGACATGCTGCGCGGCAGCCGGTTGCGGAACTCCGGGCCGAGGCCGACCAGCTCGAGCGTCTCGTCGACCGTCTGCCGCCGACCGGCTCGGTCGCCGATCTTGTGCGCACGCAGCGGTGCGGCCACGATCTCGGCCACTGTCCGACGCCGGTTGAGGGCGGCGTACGGGTCCTGGAAGACCATCTGCATGCGCCGGCGCAGGCGACGCAGCTCCGGCCCGGTCACCGTACTCAGGTCGCGCCCGTCGAAACTGACGGTGCCGGCGTCGAGCGGGGTGAGCGCGAGTACGGCGCGGGACACGGTGGACTTGCCCGACCCTGACTCGCCCACCAGGCCGAACGTCTGCCCACGGCGGATCTCGAAGCTCGCGTCGTCGACCGCGCGAACGTGCTCGCCCGGGCCTAGCCGATAGCTCTTGACGACGTGCTCGACCCGGACCAGCGGTGCCGCCTCGGCGTCGGCCGGAGCCGGCGGTGCCGCGGGTTGGACGGGGTGATCGGCGTCCGGCCGGGCCTCGGTGCGGATCGGCCGGTCGACGTCGATCGTCAGGTCGACGACCGAGCTCAGCAAGGTCCGGGTGTAGTCGTGGGCGGGGGAGCGGTAGAGCCGCGCGGCCGGGGCCGTCTCGACGACCTCGCCGTGACGCATCACGTTGACCGTGTCGCAGAACCCGGCGGCGACGCCGAGGTCGTGGGTGATCAGGACGACTCCGGTGCCGTGGTCGTCGGCCAGCCGGTCCAGCAGGTCGATGATCAGCGACTGGGTGGTCACGTCGAGGGCGGTGGTCGGCTCGTCGGCGAGCAGCACCTCGGGGCCGGACGACATGGCCATCGCAATCATGACGCGTTGCCGCATGCCGCCGGAGAACTCGTGCGGGTACTGGGAGAACCGCTCCTGCGGCTGGGGTACGCCGACTTCGCCCAGCATGTCGAGTGCACGCCGCCTCGCCGTCACCCGGGATGCGTCGCTGTGCAGCCGGATTGCCTCGACCAGCTGGTGCCCGATGGTCCGCACCGGGTTGAGGGACGACATCGGGTCCTGGTAGACCATCGCGACCCGGCCGCCGCGGACCTTCTGCATCTGGCGGGACGGCAGCGTCAGCAGGTCCTGGCCCTGCAACAGCACCTCGCCCGACACCGTGGCCTGGTGGGCGAGCCGCATGATCGACAATGCGGTGAGCGACTTGCCGGAGCCCGACTCGCCGACGATCCCCATCCGCTCGCCGCGGCCCAGCGTGAACGACACCCCATTGACGGGGGTGGTGTCCCCGAACGCCACCCGCAGGTCGCGGACGTCGAGGACCGGGTCGTCAGTGCTCACGCCGCGCGTCCTCTCGGGTCCTGACCGCCGAGCTGGTCGGCCAGCAGGTTGAGCATCCAGATGGTGACGAAGATCAGCGCGGCCGGGAAGAGCAGGTAGCCCATCGACTGGTACATCCGCTGGTAGCCCTGCTGCACCAGCGTGCCCCACGTCGCCTCCGGCGGCTGGATGCCGAGCCCGACGAAGCTCAGCGACGCCTCGACCAAGATGGCGTTGGCGCCGTTGATGGCCGCCTGGACACCGAGCTGGCCACGGATGTTGGGCAGCACCTCGCGCAGCAGGAGCTGGTGGCTCGGTGCGCCGTACGCGACGGCGGCCGCGACGTAGTCGTCCTGGAGCTCGGTGAGCACCGTGCTGCGGACCATCCGGGCCGTCGTCGGGGTGAGCAGGACGCCGACGATCAGCGCGAGCCGCCACGGCGTCGGCTCGAACGCCGCGACGAACACCAGCGCGAACAGGATCTGCGGGATCGCCATCAGGGTGTCCGCGACGCGCATCAGCAGCTCGTCGAGCAGGCCGCCGAGGAAGGCGGCACCCATGCCCCACAGCGTGCCGACCAGCATCGCCACCGCCGTCGCGCCACCGGCGATCAGGAAGGTCAGCCGGCCGCCGTACAGTGCGCGGCTGAAGAGGTCCCGACCGAGCTCGTCGGTGCCGAACGGGTGGGACAACGACGCACCGGCGAACCGCTCGCCGGATTGCGCGGTCGGGTCGGCCGGAGCGGCCCAGGTGGCGGCGAGGCAGCCGACCAGCAGGAGCACGAGCAGGCCGACCGCGAACCAGGTGAGCCATCGTCCGCGGTGCGGAAGGGGGACCCCGCGTCGGCGGAGCCGCGGCATCGATCGGCTGTCAGCCACGCGACCTCCCGACCCGAAGCCGTGGGTCCAGCACGCCGTACGCGAGGTCGACCAGCAGGCTGGTCACGATGAACAGCGCGCTGACGAGCAGCACCACCGACTGGAGCACGGCGTAGTCCCGCTTGAAGACGGCATCGATGGCCAGCGACCCCAGACCCGGGATCCCGAAGACGTACTCGATGATCACCACGCCGCCGAGGGTGTAGCCGACGATCAGGCCGAGGATGGTCAGCCCCGGGATCATCGCGTTGCGCAGCGCGTGGCCGAGCACGACCGTCCGCCGCG
>WHTB01000443.1 GCA_009379735.1 Propionibacteriales bacterium | reverse complement strand
TGTTTGGTGAGCCCGGTCAGCTGTGCAGGCACTCCGGGAGTACGAAGCCGAGCCGGTGTCCCTCGACGTCGATGACGTACCCGACCACCGAACCGTCGGCGCACACGCCGGTCGCCGAGGACCGCCGAGTGCCGGGGAACCGCAGGTCGACGCACTGACGCCGCACCCCGTCGAAGGCCATCGCATGGGTCGCGGTCCCGTGCCGGTAGTGACCGGCCAGGTGCGGGCCGGAGCCCGCCAGCGCCGACCACTGCCGCGCGGTCGAGTCCCAGGTCGGCTCCGGGGCCGACCTGAGCCGGTGCGGGCGGCCGACCAGCAGCGGCGGCTTCCCCCCGTAGGTGGAGCGCCCGAGCGCGACCACGTCACCGTCCTCACCGAGATCGAGGACGTGCGTGGTCCCGTCGATCGGGGCGTACTCGCCGTCCCGGCAGACGAAGCCGTGCATCGTGCCGCCCCGGTCCTGCCAGCAACCGGTGAGGTCGCCGCGTGAGTTGATGCCGGTGACCCAGGTGTGCGCGGCGTCCGGGTGGTCGACCGGCAGGTACTCGCCGTCGCGGTGGACGAAGCCGTGCTGACGTCCGCGCGGATCGGTGTAGTCGCCGGCGATGTCGCCGGACTCGGTGACCCGCTGCGGGAACGTCGCGACGGCACCGGGTGCGTCGATGACTGACTGGGTCATGTCCGGATCCTGCCGGAACCCGCGTACGCGCTGACCGTCTCGGAAGACGCCCACCATCGTGCCCGTCGTGCTGGCCGCGTTGACCGAGCTCGGGTGGCCGAGCACGGACACCCAGTGCACATCGGTGTCGTGCGTCGGGAGAAGAGACATCCGAGATCCCATCGGCTCGAGGAGGGCCGGGCGGCCCGCACACAGGGTGCGTGTGCGCGGGCCGACCCGGTTGCGGGTGGTCAGCCGGTGCTCACCGCCGTGTCGTCGATGACGAAGCTGGTCTGCAGCGAGGAGTCCTCGGTGCCGACGAACCTGATCGTCACCGTCTGGCCCTTGTACGGGGTCAGGTTGAACGACTTCTGGGTGTATCCACCGCCCTTGTTGAGGTTGGAGTACGTCGCCAGCGTGGTCGTCGCCCCGCCATGGACGACCTGCACGCTGAGCCGGTCGTACGCGATCGACGATGTGGTCTCCGACGAGTCGATGCGCAGCCAGAACGACAGCGACGCACTGCTGACGGAGGCCGGGATGGTGACCGCCTGCGACAGGTTGTCGGTGGAGGTGCGGCCGTAACCGTTCAGCCAGGCCTTCCACGAGCCGCTGTGCGCCGGTCGGCTGGCCGAGCTCGTGATCACCCCGGCCGTCGCCGACCACACGGTCACGCCCGACTCGAACCCGGGGTTCCCGAGCAGGTTGCCGGCCGGCGGCTCGGGGACGCTGCCGTCGAGCAGCGAGTAGAGCAGCTTGTTCGGCGAACCGCTGCCGGGGTTGCCGACAACGCCGTTGGTGGCGCCGTTGACGATCGCGTCGCGTACGGTGGCGGCCGGGGCGCCGGGGTTGGCCTGGAGGTACAGCGCCGCGACGCCGGCGACGTGTGGGGTCGCCATCGACGTACCGCTGATCGTGTTCGTCGCTGTGTTGCTGGTGTTCCACGTCGACGTGATGTTGGAGCCTGGCGCGAAGAGGTCAAGGCAGCTGCCGATGTTGGAGAAGCTGGAACGCGCGTCCGAGCTGGTGGTCGAGCCCACCGTGATGGCCGCGGAGACGCGTGCGGGTGACCCGTTGCAGGCGTTGGCGCCGAAGTCGTTGCCGGCCGCGACGGCGTAGGTGACACCGGCGTTGATGGAGGCGCCGACGGCGTTGTCGAGCGCAGTGGAGACGCCGCCGCCGAGGCTCATGTTGGCCACCGAGGAGGCCGCCTTGTTGGCGGTCACCCAGTCGACGCCGTCGATCACACCGGCGGTCGTGCCGGACCCGTCACAGCCCAGGACGCGCACCGGGCGCAGCGCTACGTCTTTCGCCACGCCGTAGGTCTCACTGCCCACCGTGCCGGCGACGTGGGTGCCATGACCGTGGCAGTCGTTTGTGCCGTTGCCATCGTTGATCGCGGTGAAGCCGCTGCCAACCCGGCCGCTGAGGTCGTTGTGGGTGGCGCGGATGCCGGTGTCGATGATGAACGCCGTCACTCCGGCGCCGGTCTGGTTGTAGGTGTAGCTGTTGCTCAGTGGCAGGTTGCGCTGGTCGATCCGGTCGATGCCCCAGGTG
>WHTB01000472.1 GCA_009379735.1 Propionibacteriales bacterium | reverse complement strand
GGTCAGGGAGCGGGTCTGGTCGTCGAGGACCACCGACTCCTCCTGGATCTGGTCCAGGACGTAGGTCGGGTCGTTGGAGTCGTAGAGCCGCTCCATCGCCTGTGGCGACGCGGCGGGGACTGCGTCCCCTGGGCTCGTCGGTGCCGGCCCACCGATCAGCTGCGGCACGAGCACGGCCGACAGCGCCACGGCGGCCACGGCGAGCGATGTTCCGCCGAACTGGCGACGGCGTCGGACGTGACGTACCCGGCGCTGCACGATGGCCAAGCGATCGGTGACCGCGTCGGACCGCGCCTCCTCGGCCTGGCCTGCGAGTGCGTCGCGAAGGTTGTCGATGTTCATGAACGCTCTCCTTCGTCGGGGTCGACGAGTGCGTCGTCGATCCGCAGCTTGGCCAGCGCCTTCGACGCCTGGCTCTTGACCGTGCCGACAGAGCAGCCGAGTGTGCGGGCGGTCTCGGCTTCGGTGAGGTCCTCGAAGTACCGCAGCACGATCACCGCGCGCTGTCGCTTGGGCAGCCGCGCGATCGCATCCCGCAGGTCCTGCGTCGTCTCGAGCTGGCCGTCGTCGGTGGCGGGCTCGGGCAGCACCGCCGTCGGGGTCTCCCCGTTCCATCGCCGACGCCACCAGGAGAGGTACGTGGTGACGACGATGCGCCGGACGTACGGCTCGGGTTCGCCGTCCACCCTGCCCCACGCGAACCACGCCTTGGTGAGCGCAGTCTGCAGCAGATCCTCGGCGAGGTGCCGGTCCCGGGTGAGCAGGACCGCGGTGCCGAGCAACCGGTCGGACCTCGCGGCGACGAACTCCTCGAAGTCCGTACGGCGGTCGGCGGGTACGGTCTTCGCCACCTCGGCTGGACGAGCCTCCACGCTCACGCCGACCTCCTCACCCCACGTGCTCTGTGACAGGTAAGACGGGGTGAGGGCCCGAGAAGGTTGCCGTCAGCGGATGATGCGCACCGTCACCGGAGCACTGACGGCGCCGAAGTGGTCGGAGTGACCGGGGAGGTAGACCCGCCAGGAGTACGTGTAGGGCTTGTCGATCGTCCATGCGATGGCGTACCTGCTCGTGCTGGACAGCCGCCCGCTCTTGGCGTTGCGCCAGGCGCCGCCGGTGAACCGCTGCAGGTAGACCGTCGAGCCCGGGTGCCGCGGCGACACCGACCCGCTGAACGTCACGGTCTGACCCACCCGGCGCGACCACGCGCTCACCGTCCGGGTGACCACCGGGCTGACCCTGACGGTGACGGCGCCCGACGTGCTCGCGGCGTACGTCGTCGTCCCGGCGAACCGTACCTGGTACTGGTAGTTCCTGCTGGGCTTGAAGGAGAACGCGTACGCACCGGTGTCGCTGGCGGTCGTCGACGCCACCTGGCTCCACGCCGAGCTGGACGTCGCCCGACGGTAGAGCCGCGCCGGCGCGCCCGCCACCGGGTCGCCGCTCGGGCGCTTGACCACGCCGGTGATCGACGTGCTCGTGCCGTACGACACGATCGACGGGGCCGCCCCGATGCTGGTGCTGGTCTTGAACGAGCAGCCGTGCAGAGACACGTCGTCGACGCTCCAGCCGAGGATGCTGCCGTCCGGGCTGTTGCCGTCACTCCAGAGCGCGAACCGCAGCCGCACCGACTGGCCGGCCAGGCTGGACAGGTCGAACCGCGACGACGACCAGCCGTGGCTGGTCTTGTTCGC
>WHTB01000305.1 GCA_009379735.1 Propionibacteriales bacterium | reverse complement strand
CCGGGTCGATCTGGCGCACGCTGCCGTACGAGGCGACGCCGGCGTTGGCGACCACGACGTCGATGCCGCCGAGCTGGTCGGCGATGCTGGTGACGGCCTTGTCCAGCGCCTGCTGGTCGGTCACGTCTGCCTCGGCCCACGCGTGTCCCTCGCCGAGCTCGGCGGCCACGTCGGCGAGCTGGTCGGGCTCGAGGCCGACCAGTCCGAGGTGGGCTCCCCGCCTGGCCAGCTCGCGGGCCGACTCGGCCCCGATGCCGCGGGCGGCGCCGGTGATCAAGACGACCTTGCCGTTCATGTCGTACGTCTTCGCCATGCGCCGACCGTAGCCGTACCCCTGGTATGTGGCTAGGTGTTGCTGGTCACCCACGGATCCGGAGCGCGACGATGGCGGCGATGTAGGTCAGCCCGGCAACGTTCGTCGGCCGCAGGTCGATCGCGTTGATCCGCTCGTCACGGCGGTCGAGCAGGCCGGCCACGGTCTCGCTGCGCCGGCTGGTGAGCAGCAGCACGGCGGCGAACCCGACCATGATCGCCAGCCCGCCGAGCCCGAACGACAGGTTGTCGCCGAGCCAGCCGGCAACCAGGTAGGCGAGGCCGATCACCAGCGCCACGGCGGGCGTGGCCCAACGGTTGCGGGTGGTCGGTGTGCGGGTGGATGTCTCAGGACTCGACATCGAATACCTCCTCCACAGTTGACTCGAAGTAACGAGCCAGTGAGATCGCCAGCGGCAGTGAGGGCAGGTAGCGACCCGTCTCGATCGAGTTGATGGTCTGCCGCGAGACACCCATCGCCGCCCCCAGGTCGGCCTGCGACAGACCGGCCTGGGCGCGGAGTGCCCGCACGGCGTTCTTCATGTGTCAAGCGTGCTTTACATGCCAGGTCGATGTCAAGGGTGCTTTACATCGTTACGCTCCTGGCATGTCTGAGCCGACCGTCTCCGCGTTGTTCGATCCCGCTGCCTGGAAGGCCGTTCCGGGCTTCGAGGACCTCACCGACATCACCTACCACCGGGCCGTCGACCAGGGCACGGTGCGCATCGCGTTCCACCGGCCGGAGGTGCGCAACGCGTTCCGGCCGCACACGGTCGACGAGCTGTTCCGCGCGCTGGAGCATGCCCGGGTGTCGTCCGACGTCGGGTGCGTGCTGCTGACCGGCAACGGGCCGTCGCCGCGCGACGGTGGGTGGGCGTTCTGCTCCGGTGGCGACCAGCGGATCCGTGGTCGCGCGGGGTACCAGTACGCCGAGGGCGAGACTGCCGAGTCGGTCGACAAGGCGCGGCTCGGGCGGCTGCACATCCTGGAGTGCCAGCGGCTGATCCGGTTCATGCCGAAGGTCGTCATCTGCGTCGTGCCCGGCTGGGCCGCGGGCGGCGGGCACTCGCTGCACGTCGTCGCCGACCTCACCCTCGCCTCGGCCGAGCATGCGCGGTTCAAGCAGACCGACGCCGACGTGGCCAGCTTCGACGGCGGCTTCGGGTCGGCGTACCTCGCCCGGCAGGTCGGGCAGAAGTTCGCCCGCGAGATCTTCTTCCTCGGTGATGAGTACGACGCCGACGCGGCGTACCGGATGGGGATGGTCAACGCCGTCGTTCCCCATGCGGAGCTGGAGAAGACCGCACTCGAGTGGGGTCGCAAGGTCAACGGGAAGTCGCCGACGGCGCAGCGGATGCTGAAGTACTCGTTCAACCTGATCGACGACGGGCTGGTCGGCCAACAGCTCTTCGCCGGCGAGACGACCCGGCTGGCGTACATGACCGACGAGGCGGCCGAGGGCCGGGACGCGTTCCTGGACAAGCGCGCCCCCGACTGGTCGCCGTACCCCCACTACTACTGACCCCGGTGAATGTGACGAGCTGGCGCGACACGCCGGCTTGGGTCGCAACCAACTTGTCACACTCACCTGGAGGGGGCGGGCCAAGGCGGTCGGGGACTGCCATTGCAAGCCGTCATCCACGCTTGGGACCAGCGCACTGGCCATTTGCCGAACGACCACATGTGAACTACAGTTGACACACGGTCGAGATCGTCAAGAGCACGACCTTCGACCGCTGGCTCCGCAAACTGAAGGATCGGCGAGCCGCTGCGCGAGTCCTGGTGAGGATCGACCGCCTCGCTGCCGGTAACCCTGGCGACGTCAAGCCGGTCGGCAGCGGGATCTCCGAACTCCGCATCGACCATGGCCCGGGCTACCGGGTCTACTACCTGCGAGACGGCCCACGACTGATCTTGCTGCTCTGCGGCGGCGACAAGTCCAGCCAGGACCGCGACGTCAAGGAATCGCACCGGATCGCCGAGGAATGGAAGGGAGAGCGATGAGCAAGACCACTGAGACTTTCACTCGCTACGACAGCGCCGACTACCTCACAGGTATCGAGGACGCCGCCGCTTACCTCGAAGCGGCCCTCGACGAGGGCGGCGACGACCCCGCCGTCATCGCCCAGGCCCTCGGCACCATCGCCCGCTCCGGCAACGTCAGCGAGCTCGCCCGCCGCGTCGGCATGAGTCGCGAAGGGCTCTACAAGGCACTCTCCGCCGACGGCAACCCGAGCTTCGCCTCCATCATGAAGGTTGCCAAGGCGCTCGGTCTAAGGCTCCACTTCGAGTCCGTCGCCTGACACGTTGGTCGGGCGGGATGGTCCGTCCGGTCGGAACGTGGCCGAAACTCGCGCGACGGTGACGGTCGCACCGGCCTAGGGTCAGCGCATGCAGCCCAGTGATCTCGGTGCCCTGATCGACGTTGCCCAGCCAACCGTGTCGCCTGACGGGACGACCGTCGCGTTCGTCGTCCAGCGGGCTGACCTCGACGACAACACCTACCGCAGCCAGGTGTGGCTCGCGGCGGTGGACGGCTCCTCGGCGCCGTTGCCGTTCACGTCCGGCGACCACAAGGACGCCAACCCGACCTGGTCGCCCGACGGCGGGCGGCTGGCGTTCACGTCGACCCGTGGCGAGGGCGAGCAGGCGAAGAGCTCGATGCATGTCGCGCCGGTGCGCACCGGCGGCGAGGTGGTGACGCTGGCGAAGCTGCCGGAGGGCGCGGGCGGGCTGCAGTGGTCGCCGGACGGGCGGCAGATCGCGTTCACCACCCGCACCCGGGACGAGCGGCTGTCCGACGACGACGAGCGCAAGCAGCCGCCGCGCCGGATCACCCGGCTGTTCGCCCGGCTCGACAACGAGGGCTTCGTCGTCGACCGACCCCAGCACGTCTACGTCATCCCAGCCGACGGCTCCGCACCGCCGCGCAACCTCACGCCGGGCGAGCACCAGCTGGGCGGCCCGGTCTGGACGCCGGACTCGTCGACGCTGATCGTCAGTGGGGCGACGCACGACACGTGGGACCTCGACCGGGTGGTCGACCTACACGCGATCGACGTCGGCTCTGGCGAGCGCACCCGGATCACTGGCACCAGCGGCGACTACGACAGCCCGAGCGTGTCGCCGGACGGCACGCGGGTCGCCTTCCTCGGCACGGACGACCCAACGTCGTACCCCCACAACCGCCACATCGGCGTCGTCGAGGTGCGTGGTGGTGAGCACAGGTGGGTGTCGGACCGGCTGGACCGCACCTTCGCGCCGTTCCCGGGAGCCCGCCGGCCGCACTGGGTCGACGCCGAGACCCTGTTGGTGAGCGTCGAGGACCGCGGCAACGTGCACCTGTACCGCGTCGCCGCCGACGGCTCGACGGCCCCCGAGCCGGTCTGGAGCGAGGATGGCTGCGCCACCGGGTACGACGCGGCGGCGGGCACGATCGCGTTCACGCTGTCGACGCCCACCCGACCGGGCGAGCTGTGCGTCCTCGACGACGGCACCGCTAGACCGCTCACGGACCTGACCGCGGCGTTCGCCACCCAGGCACAGCTCCGCCCGTACGAGCAGTTCACGGTGCCCTCGGCCGACGGCACGGTCGAGCTGGACGCGTGGCTGGTGACCCCGCCCGACTTCGACCCGTCGGCGTCGTACCCGATGCTGGTCAACGTGCATGGCGGTCCGTTCACCCAGTACGCCAACCGGTTCTTCGACGAGTTCCAGATCCAGGCCCGCGAGGGGTACGTCGTACTCCTGTGCAACCCGCGGGGCAGCTCCGGTCGCGCGGAGTCCTTCGGCCGGGCCATCTGCGGCGCGCCGCTCGGTGGCACCGGTTGGGGGAGCGTCGACTACGACGACGTGATGGCGGTGGTCGACCACGCCGTGAAGACGCACGCGTTCGTCGACGCCGAACGGCTCGGCATCCTCGGCGGCAGCTATGGCGGATACATGACGTCGTGGGCGGTCGGCCACACCGACCGGTTCAAGGCGGCCTGCAGCGAGCGGGCCTGCAACAACCTGCTCAGCCAGGAGTGGTCGTCGGACGCTGCCGGCGCGTTCCATACCTGGTTCGGCGTGGGTCATCTCGACGGTCCCGAGCTGTGGCTGTCGATGTCACCGATCACCTACGTACGCGAGATCGACACCCCGCTGCTGATCCTGCACGCCGAGGACGACCTGCGGTGCTCGATCGAGCAGGCCGAGCAGCTGTTCGTCGCGCTGCGGCTGGCGGAGAAGGACGTCGAGCTGGTGCGCTTCCCGGCGGAGGGGCATGAGATGTCGCGCTCGGGCTCACCGGTGCATCGGCGGCAGCGCGCCGAGCTGATCCTCGAGTTCTTCGGCCGGCACCTGAAGCCGCAGGCCGCCGGTCACCACCAGCCCTGACGCTTGGTCCAGCGCAGCAGGACACCGCTGATCGTCGCCATCACCAGCAGGACGAGGACGACCTGCACGACACGGGTGGAGTCATTGACGATGACGTTCATGCCGTAGATGGAGGCGATGGCCGTGACCGGCAGGGTGATCGCGGCGATCACCGCCAGCCTCTCCATCGCCACGGTCATCTTCGTGGTCACCCGGGTCTGGTAGAGGTCGATCACTCCGACGAGGAACTGGCTCTCGCCATCGGCGACGCTCCGGATGCGGTCGAACTGCTCGGTCAGGTCCTTCGCGAACGGCCGGTCCGCGTCGGG
>WHTB01000353.1 GCA_009379735.1 Propionibacteriales bacterium | reverse complement strand
CGACCAGGGACGCACCACCGAGCCGACGCATTGCGAGTCAGCGTAGCCGCGGCACCAGACCGAACCGCTCAGAACAACGCGTTGGCCAGCCGGGTCCGGTAGGTCAGCACCCGAGGGTCATCGTTGCCGACCAGCTCGAACAGCTCCAGCAGGTGTGCGCGAGCCACGTCACGGTCCTCAGCGGCGGTGCGCGCGACGGTCTGCACCAGCCGGTCGAACGCGTCCTCGACGTGCCCACCGAGTACGTCGAGGTCGGCGACCCTGGTCTGCGCCTGAACGTCGTCGGGTGCCGACGCGGCCGCGTCCCGCGCCTGCTGCGGGTCGGCGCCTTCCGTACGCTGCATCAGCTTCGCGGCCCCGAGACCCCGCTTCGCCTCGAGGTCGCCGGGGTCGGCGTCGACGAGCCGCTGGTACGCCGCGACCGCGCGCTCGATGTCACCGGCGGCGAGCGCGTCCTCCGCCTCGGCGTACCTCGGGTCCGACTCGTCCTCGTCCGCAGCGAGCGCCGTGCCGGCCGCAGCGGGAGCAGCCACGTCAGCCCGTGGCTCGACCCGCCCACTCATGCCGTTGGCGACCGCGGTCTGCACCACCTGTTGCATCACCTGGCGCAGCTCGGCCTCCGGCACCGCCTGCTGGGCGATCGGCGCGAGCTGACCGCCGAGCGCCACCGCGACCAGCGGCACACCGGTGGCGCCGACCGCCTGGGCCACCTGGGGGTTGGCGTCGACGTCGACCTTGGCCAGCAGCCAGCGCCCCTCGAACTCGTCGGCCAGCCGGCCGAGCGTCGCCGCGAGGTCCAGGGACTCCGGCGACCCGGCCGAGTAGAACACCAGCACCACGGGGACGGTCGCCGAGCGCTGCATCTCGGTCTGGAAGTTCTCGGCCGTGATGTCGACGGTGTACGCGCCGGAGCCTGGTCCTGACCCACCGGCGGGCGGCGGGCCGCCGGTGGACGAAGGCGCGGCAGGCGCACCGGCCGGCTTCTGCAGCGCGGACAGGTCGACAGCACCCGGGCGGGAGAACGGAACAGTCATGGCCCTATCTTCCCTGCCGGTCGCGAGGTCCGCACATCAGCCCCTGCCAGCTCAGAAGCGGGCCTGCTCGCGGTACTCGCCCCACTCGGCGCGCAGCGCGTCGCAGATCTCCCCCAGGGTCGCCTCGACCCGGGCGGCGTCCAGCATCGCCGGGATCATGTTCTCGTCCGTACGCGCGACCTCGACCATCCGCTGCAGTGCGGCCTGGACCCCGGCGTCATCTCGGCCCGCCTTCCGGCCGGAGAGGACCTTCACCTGCTCGGTCTCGACCTCGTGCGACACCCGCATGATCTCCAGCTCGCCGGTCACGCTCGGCGTGTGGCAGTTGACGCCGACGATCTTCTTGTCGCCCTTCTCCAGCGCGGTCTGGTACTGGAAGGCCGCCTCGGCGATCTCGGCCATGAACCAGCCGTCCTCGATGCCGCGCAGGATGCCGGAGGTCATCGGACCGATCGCGTGGTCGACCCCGTCGCCGCCCCCCAGCTGCTTGATGGTGGCGAAGATCTCCTCTGCCTCGGCCTCCAGCCGGTCGGTCAGCGCCTCGACGTACCACGAACCCCCGAGCGGGTCGGCGACGTTGACCACGCCGGTCTCCTCCATGATCACCTGCTGGGTGCGCAGTGCGATCTCGGCCGCCCGCTCGCTCGGCAGCGCCAGCGTCTCGTCGAGGGCGTTGGTGTGCAGCGAGTTGGTGCCACCGAGCACGGCGGCGAGCGCCTCGACCGCGGTGCGTACGACGTTGTTATAGGGCTGTTGGGCGGTCAGCGACACCCCGGCGGTCTGGGTGTGGAAGCGCAGCGACTGCGCCTTGTCGGTCTTCGCGCCGTACACGTCTCGCAGCCAGCGCGCCCAGATCCTGCGGGCCGCCCGGAACTTCGCGATCTCCTCGAAGAAGTCGAGGTGGCTGTCGAAGAAGAAGCTGAGCCCGGGCGCGAACGTGTCGACGTCGAGCCCACGGGCCATGCCCAGCTCGACGTACCCGAAGCCGTCGGCGAGCGTGTAGGCCAGCTCCTGCGCGGCGGTCGAGCCGGCCTCACGGATGTGGTAGCCGGACACCGACAGCGGCTTGTAGTCGGGGATGTCGTGCGCGCAGTACTCCATCAGGTCGCCGATCAGACGCAGGTGCGGCTCCGGCTCGAACAGCCACTCCTTCTGCGCGATGTATTCCTTGAAGATGTCGGTCTGCAGCGTGCCGTTGAGCTTGCCGATATCGGCGCCCTGCCGCTCGGCGGCCACGAGATACATGCAGAACACGGGTACGGCAGGGCCGCTGATCGTCATCGACGTGGTGACGTCCTGCAGCGGGATGCCGTCGAACAGCACATCGACGTCGGCGGCGGAGTCGATCGCGACGCCGCAGTGCCCGACCTCGCCGAGGCTCTTCGGGTCGTCGGAGTCGCGGCCCATCAGGGTCGGCATGTCGAACGCGACCGAGAGCCCGCCGCCACCATGGCCGAGGATCATCTTGTAGCGCTCGTTGGTCTGCAGAGCGTTGCCGAAGCCAGCGAACTGGCGGATCGTCCAGGCGCGGCCGCGGTAGCCGGTGGCGTACAGCCCGCGGGTGAACGGGAACTCCCCGGGCCAGCCGATCCGATCGAACCCCGGCACCGCGCTCTCGTCGTCCGGGCCGTAGACCGGCTCGACCTCCATGCCCGACAGCGTGCTGAAGTCGGCGTCGCGTACGCGCGCCTTGGCGTAACGCTCGTGCCAGCGCTCGCGGCCGGTGGGTTCGGTCATGGGCTCGGTCATGGTGGGGCTCCTCGGATCGACCTACCAAAATAGTAGGACGTCCAACTATTTCCACCAAACCGAGCCCGCTCTAGCGGATCCGCTCGGCCAGGTCCACGACGGCGTCGACCAGCGCCTTCCCGTCGAGCAGGACCGCGTCGTTGTGGTCCGCGCCCTCGACCTCCACCACGTGCAGGGGTCCTGGCACCGCGTCGGCCACATCGCGGCTCTGCTCGGCGGGTACGACGGAGTCCGCGGTGCCGTACACCACGGTGACCGGGACCTCGATCGAGCGAATCTGGTCACGCAGCGGAAAGTCGTCTCGCAGCAGCAGCCGCACCGGGACGTACGGGTAGTGGAACGACCCCAGCGCCGCCAGGTCCACGAACGGCGACCGCAGGACCAGCCCCGCGGGCGGCTCGTCGGTCGCGAGCCCGACCACGACGCCGGTCCCGAGGCTCTCGCCGTAGTAGATCAGCTGGTCCGGCGGCACTCCCTGCTCGTCCACCAGGAACTCTCGGGCAGCGCGTACGTCGAGCCCGAGGCCGTCCTCGGTCGGGTCGCCCGGGTTGCCACCGTACCCGCGATAGTCGAACAACAGGACGGACAGCCCCTGCTCGGCGAGGGCGCGGGCCAACGGCGCACGTGACCCGCGGTCGCCGGCGTTGCCGTTGGCGACGAGCACGGTGACGCCGAGATCGGGCTCGGTGGCCGGCAGGTACCACGCTCCGAGCCGCAGTCCGTCGCTGGTGCGCAGGTCGACGTCACTGGCCCCGGGCAGCATCTCAGCTGCCGGCGGCACCGCGTCGTCGGACGGCAGGTAGATCAGCCGCCGCTGCAGCCCCCACGCCGCCGCAAGCAACAACAGCACCAGCGCGACCACGACGATCACCACGCGCGTCACCACACCACTCAGCGTCCCGGCCGGGTCGCATTCGTACAAGCCGGCCCCGTCCGCTGACCGTAGCCTGGCCCAAACCGACGAGAGGAAACCGCCATGGCCGGCGAGCTGGGGTTCTTCGAGCTGGGCGTCGCGGACGTCGAGCGCGGACGCGTGTTCTATGAGGGGTTGTTCGGCTGGACCTTCGAGCCGGGCCCGTCCGGG
>WHTB01000098.1 GCA_009379735.1 Propionibacteriales bacterium | reverse complement strand
GTCGGTGGCGGTCGACCACGGCACGCTCTCCCTCGGCCGCATCCCCAACGCCGCGGACACGGTCACCCGCACCCTGACCTACACCAACCCGTCGGACCGCGCCGTCACGCTGCGGCTGTCGACCGACGTACGCGGCACCGGGTCCGACCCGAAGCAGCGACCCGAGCTCGAGCTCAGCGAGCGCGTGCTCGTGGTGCCCGCCGGCGGCTCGGCCAGCGTCGACGTGCGGTTGTCACCGCAGCAGACCGACGTGGGTGGCTACGCCGGGACGGTTGTCGCCACGAACGTGCGTCGCGGCTCGGACCCGGTGCGCACGGCGATCTCGTTCGCCGTCGACGGACCCCTCCACACCGTGACGGTCAACGCGGTCGACCGCGACGGCCAGCCCGCCGAAGGTCACGTCGACCTGTGGAGCGCCGAGACCGGCCAGTGGGACCGGATCTTCATGCCGGCAGGGACGGTCAGTGCCCAGGTGCCCGAGGGGCTGTACACGGTGATCACCTCGATCGGCGGCTGGCAGGCCAGCAGGCACACCGTCGCCGGCGACCCCGAGCTGGAGGTCGACGAGGACGTGACGCTGACGTACGACGCCCGCGACGCCGAACCGGCGCAGATCGCGACGCCGCAAGACGCGGACCTCGACTCGTTCGACGTGATCTGGTACCGCAAGGTCGGCAACCGCTCATTCGCGATCCAGGCGGTCCAGGGGATCCACGGCGAGGACTTCAGCCTGATCCCGAGCCCGAAGGCGAAGACCGGCACGTTCGAGCTGACCCAGAACTGGCAGCTCGCCCAGCCGCTGCTCACCGCCGACCTCAGCGGCCCGGACGGCTTCCGGCTGGCGTCGCCCCAGCTCGCCTCCGCCCCGATGGCGTACGTCGGCGAAACGTCCCTCCCGGTGGTCGACGCCGGGGCGGGCACGCCGGAAGAGCTCGCCGCGGCGGACGTCGACGGCAAGATCGCGTTCGTTACCCGCCGGACGTGGGGCGAGCTCTCGCAGCAGGCCGCGGAGGCCAAGGCCGCCGGCGCCACCATGCTGCTCGCCCACGACAGTGATCCGGACATGGGCAACGAGTCCGTCTGGCCGCCCGTCCTGCCGACCTACCGGATCGGCCAGGAGGCGGGTGAACGGGTCCGGCAGGCGCTGCAGGACGACGCCGACCGCACGCTCGACCTGGTCGGCCTGAAGGACGCGACGTACTCCTACCAGCTGTCCTTCACCGAGTCAGGGCGGATCCCGGCCGGCCAGACGACTGACGTCGACGACGTGCCGATGGCAGCGGTACTGGCCGACTACCGGCAGAACTCCGAGCGGATGCTGCGGCACGAGTCGTGGATCCCGTACGCGGGGACGTCCGGGTTCGCCAACTCCTTGCACATCGACCGCAACGGCCCGCTGGTGCGCACCGAGTACGTCACGACGGAAGACGTCGAGTGGCAGCGGTTCGCCCAGCCGCACATGTTCCTCGGTCTCTACTGGACGTCGACGATCCCCGAGGTGTACGAGGCCGGCGAGACGTACCACCAGCTGTGGTGGGGGCCGCTGGTGCACCCGGCGGTGCCGCCCATCCCCGGTGCGGAGGAGATCGGGATGCCGGTGGCCCGGTTCCGGGACGCGATCCGGATCTTCATGCCGCACTACTCCTACGGGGGGACGTTGCGCGGCACGATCTTCGAGCAGATGGGTGACCGGTCCGAGCTGACGCTGCGCCGGGAGGGCGAGGTGGTCGGCAAGTCCACGTGGCCCGAGGTGCAGTACAGCGTGCCGGCCGACGAGGCCGAGTACGAGCTCAGCCTCGACGTGACCAACGGACCGGGCAACTGGTCCGACCTGTCGGTGCATACCGAGTCGACCTGGCGGTTCCGGTCGGGCCGGTCCGACGAGGAGCGCACCGTGCTGCCGTTGGTGCAGCTCGAGTACGACATCGAGGCGGGCTCGAAGAACGAGGTCGCGGCGGGGTCGGCGTACCCGTTGTTCATCACGCCTGGCTACCAGCCCGAGGCGACCGGGCCGGAGGGGTTCTCCGCGACCGTCGACGTGTCGTACGACGACGGCGAGACCTGGACGACCGCGGCGGTCGACCAGGTCGACGGGAGGTTCCGCGCGACGGTGCCGGCCGCAACCGCACCGGGGTTCGCCACGGTGCGCGTGGTGGTCACCGACGCCGACGGCAACCGGCTGACCCAGCGGATCGACCGCGCCTGGCGTATCGCGGAGTGAGGAGCCTAGGGCGTGGCTCCTTACTCCGCTGACCTGCTGCGCGACCCTCGGAGGGCGCCTCGCGACGTTGTCGTCGTCGCACGATGCTGCGCATCGCGCCTCCTCCTCCGCCTTGCGATGCATCCCACCGAGCGCCGCTCGCAACGGTCGGGAGTAAGGAGACACGCCCTACTTCCCGGTCAGCTCGAAGCTGTTGACGACGGCGTTGACCTTGGGCAGCACCGACGCGGGGTCTGAGTTGCGGGCCGTATAGGCGGTGATGGCGTAGTTGTGCGCCCCACCGCGGAGGACGACGGCGACGAACCGGATCCGTACGCCGGCGGAGTTGGTGGCCTGCCCCGAGGTGATCAGCGCCGTGTGTCCGGCGACCCGCGTCGCCTGGGACTCGGCTGCCTCCACCTTCGTGTAGGCGCGGCGGACGGTGGCGAGGTGGTCGCGGTTCGCCCGCGCCAGGGCACCGGCCGAGCCGCGACCGGCGGTGATCACGACGTCCTTGTCCGGCGCCACGAAGCGGGCCGTCCGCTGCTGCTGCTTGACCGAGTACCCGACCGGGACCTGGAGCTGGAATCCCGCCTTGCGCAGAACGACCGGCTTGGTTTTCACGGCCGGCGGTACGGACGGCGTCGCTGCCGCCACCTGGTCGGTCCGGGCCGGCTCGCTCCCACCGACGACGGTCCACGCGGTCAGCGCGGTGCCGAGCAGAAGTGCGACGACGCCGATCGCGATCGGCACGGTGATTCGGCGCGCGGCGCGCAGCCGGGTGACAAGCCCCATGGATTCCTCGCTGAATGGTGTGCGGTGTCCGAATGGACGAACCGGGGGTCGGTGACGGCGTCACCGACCCCCGGCAGGGCGGACACGGCTCAGGCCGCGGCGCCCGTCATCTTCCTGCGGCTGTACGCGACGAGGAACGAGCCGATCGAGACCGCGAAGAGCGCGATCGCGACCAGGCCGGCCCACACGCCACCGGCGTTCGCCAGCGCGTCGCCGTCGCCAGCAGCGGCAGCGTCGTCATCGCCGGCACCTGCACCGTCGTCGTCGCCGGCACCAGGACCGTCGTCGCCGTCGTCGTCGCCCGGCTCATTGTCGTCGCCGTCACCGGGCGGCTCCGGGGTGTCGACAGCGGTGTTGTGCACCAGCGTCTCGGACTGGCCGAGCTCAGCCAGCGTGACCAGCGGGGTGTCCCGAAGAAGCTCTGCGTGCAGAGCCTCCTGAGCGTGACCCGCCACCCCGTCACCGAGGTAGGACTCACCCTGGTTGAGGAACACGCACAGCACGCTCGGGTCCGGGCACTCCGGCGGCACTGCCAGGGCGAACGGGTCCGACAGGTGGACCAGCTGCTCCCCGGCGAGGGCCGCGTCGGCAACCCAGGAGGCGCGCTCAGCTGACGCGGGCGAGTTGCCCGAGTCGGCCGAACCCTCCGAGTGCACCGCGGACGCGTCGACCGCGCACTCGGCGGCCTGCGGCTGCTGAACACACGCCTCGGCCACGCTCGACTCCGAGCTGGCCGTGGTCTGCCCGCTCGCCTTGTCGCGCTCGATCTCACCTTCGCTGGTGCCGACGTCGGCACCAACCGCGCCGTCGCACTCGGCCTGCGGGTCGGCGCTACTGCCGCCGACGCACACCGAGGCAACACCACTCTGGCTGGACGACGACGAGGTGCCGTCGTCCTCCGACGCGTACGCGTCGGCGTACAGGACCCGCAGACACACCTGACCCTCGGTGCCCTCACACAGCGGCGCGAGCGGGTCGCCCGCGTGCTCCTCGGTGCTGCCACCAGACTCGGCGTGAGCCCCGATGATCTCCTCGCCGCCAAGGGCCAGCGGCGCTGCGTCGGCGCTGGAAGTGTCGTCGTCGTTGACCGTGGACTTGGTGGTGCCGATGTCGGCCACATCCTCCTCGGCGAGGTCGACATCTCCAGCACTCCCGGCCGCGTGGTCAGGCGGCGCGGGGTCCTCGGTCTCGTGACCGGCGGAGTCGTCGTCTGACGACGGTGCCGGTGCGGCGACCGAGCTCTTCTTCAATCCAGCCGTCGGCTGGGTCACGGCCTGCGCGGACTCGGTGGTCTCCTCTACAGCTCCCTCCGAGGAGCCCGGGGTCAGCTCAAGACCCCCTGTGGCCGAGTCCACCGCGTCACGAACGTCCCCGATCAAGTCTGAACCGTCCTGAGCGGCCCAGGCCGATCCCGGGGAGAGCGCCAACAGCACCGTCGCGGCCGTAACCGCGATCGGTACACGAGGCGTCCAGCGGTGTCTCATGGATCCCACCTTTCACAAAGTTGTACACGGATAGTGACTTGAGCGTGGCTCAACGTAGTGAGATTACGGAGCGCACGCGACCGGTTACTCACATGGTGAACACGGTGATCTTCCGCAATAGCGACACATCGGACGCTCTGGTGACATCAATGTGGCATTTACGGCGATTTGTGGAGACAGATCAGGGCGTACGGAGGATGGGAAAAGTTTGCCGGCCCGGGCGTGTCACCCGGCGCGGTGCCGCCCGATGGACGTCGTTGCCGCCTCGACCGGGGGTACGGGAAGCAGGCTTGCGGACAACTCGGGGGCCTCGGACGCCTCGGTCCAGGGCTGGCGCGGGTGCGGGATCACGGTGGCCTCAACGGCCTCGGTCGCTTCGGCGTCGATCCACCGTACCGTCGTGGCGCCGTCGTGCCCATGGACCAGGAGCAGGTCAGACAGTGAGCCCCACAGGCTGGTCGCCGGGTGGCGCGAGTGCCACCGGAGGACGACGTGCCCATCCGCGAACTGGACGCCGTAGGCAACGACCCCGGTGCCGGACACGCCACTGGGGTCTACCCGGCGCACTAGAGCGAATCGACGTAGCACCACTAATCCTCGTCATCCCTGCCAGCGGCAGCGCCGCACGACTCCGACCCTCCCGAGGTGATGAAGGCACATTATTGCCGGATGGCGGTGGTCGTGTCGCTGGGCGCGCTGGCGAATCGCGAAATCGTTCGTCGGCCGAGCGCGTCGACGGCACAGATGTGCCGGGCGCAGCAAACAACCGTGACCTCGGACTGGCCAACAACCGGCCGGCTCATTTACTCGCAGTGGCCAATGTGGAACGATGCGTCGTTGTCTCTCCCCCTTCTCGCATCGTCCCCACAAACGGAAGCGCCCCATGGTCGATCAGTCCGCAACGTCCACCCTCGAGAACGCCCCCACCGACGTGTCGACGGCCCCATTCCCCGTCCAGCGTCTCGGCGGCTACGACCGCAAGGCGGTCGATGAGTTCATCCGTACCAACGAGCCCGGCCGACTTCAGGCCGCAGAGGAGTCCCTGGCAACGGCCGAGAAGCGGGTAGCCGCACTCGAGGCCGAGGTGGCGTCCCTGCGCGACGAAGCTGAGGAGTCGTCCCATCCCTCGTACTCCGGCCTCGGCAAGCGCGCGTCGCAGCTGCTGATGCTGGCTGAGGAGCAGGCGAGCGAGGTCACCACGACGGCCCGTCGTGAGGCCGACCTGCTTCGCCGTCAGGTCGAACGCGATGCCGTCGCGCAGCGCGCCGAGGCGGAGGCCGAGGCCAAGAACATCCGGTCGACGCAGCTGGCCGAGATCGAGGAGGAGCGGGGCCGCGCCCGCGCCGACATCGACGAGCTGCGTCAGCACGCCCGGGCCGAGGCCGAGTCACTCCTCGCCACCGCGCAGAGCGAGGCCGAGCAGCACCGGCTGGCCGCCGACCGCCAGGCCGAGGCCGTCCTCACCAGTGCCCGCCGGCAGGCCGAGCAGGCCCGGGCCGGCGCCGACCGTGAGGTGCAGGAGGCACGGCGCACCTTGTCGGTGGAGATCGAGCGGCTGAGCAAGGAGGCTGCCGAGCGCCACGCGCTGGCGGTCGAGGAGACCCAGCGGCTGATGACCGACTTCGAGGAAGGCGCCTCAGCGTCCAAGGAGCGCGCGGCAGCAGCACTCGCCCAGGCCAACCGGCAGTATGACGAGGCGGTAGCGGAGTCCGAGCGGGTGCTGAGCGAGTCCCGTCAGGAGGCCGAGCACCTGATCTCCTCGGCGCGCCACGAGGCCAGGAAGGTCACGACGGAGGCCGAGTCCAAGTCGGAGCGGATGCTGGACGCCGCCCGCCGTGAGGCCGAGGTGCTGAAGCGCCGCCGGGACGGCATCGCCGACCAGCTGACCGGTCTGCGCGAGATGCTGACCGGCTTCGCCGACGACGCGACGCTGCAGCCCGACACGTCGAAGAAGAACGACTCCGACCAATGACCGGCTGAGCACTTGGGTGCGTCGCCCTACTCCCGACTATTCGAGGTAGGGCGACGCACCCACGTGTCCGGACGCGTGGGTACGTCAGGTGAGGTCAGCCTCCCTCAGCGTGCGCCGCACGATCGGGGCGAACGGGTGGGTGCCCAGCGCGAGCACCTCGGAAAGGTCCGTCGGGGCGACGACGCGCCGGTGGCTCATCTCGAACTGGGGTCCCACGCGGCAAGCTCGACCTCGGCCCGCCAGATCGAGCGCACCAGGACCAGGCCCTTGCTCCGGGCCGGCGATGCACGCGCCGCGGCTGAAGCCCAGCAGCCGAGCGCGCACGATGGTCGCGCACGCCTCCTCGCGCACTTCGCGGCGCAGCGTCTCCTCCCAGGTCTCTGCGTCCTCGGGCCGGCCCGCCGGGAACGTCCAGCCCACCCCGTCGGGGCTGACCAACACCACCTGCCCGGCGCCGTCGACGCAGACGCCCTCGGCGCCGTGGCGCCGGCCGTCGGGAGCAGCTGCGGGCGGGTGCCAGGACACCAGCAGATCCTGGCCACCGGAGTGGACGGCATACTCCTGCCCGTCGCCGGCCACCGCGGCCTCCGTCGCCATGCCGCCCATCCTGCCGCGGTCAGCACGACCCAGGTCCGAAGGTGGAGTTTTGCCCAATGGGGGCTCTCCTGCTGGGTGTGTGGGTGGGTCTGCCGCCAGCGGGTCCGGTTCACAGCCCCGCGGGCGCGGTCTCGTCCGGTCCGGTCACTCGGTTACGGCGGTGGACGACCTGGACCGGCACCGACAGGCTCACCTCGGCGGACTGGCTAACTGCCGGGGGGCAACGTCCGAAGAACAGAGCCGTGGAGGGCCGCTGAGGCCCAGCCGCTACTGGGAACCGGCCACCCGACGGACGCTAGTCCCTGCGGTGCAGCGGAGACTCGGCCGGGGTGTCCACCGGCGGCTCCGCCGACGACTCAGCCTGGGTCGGGAGGCCGGGAGACTGGCGCCGGCGACGTCCGGTGCCCGGTTGCAGGATCGCCGGCCGCCGGCCGCGGCTGATCAGATTGGCGGCGGAGTAGAGCGCCTGGGGGTCAGGCTCGATGCCACGGCGCCTCAGCTCGGTCGCCAACAGGGCGTACACCTCGTGCGCAGGCTGCCAGGCGGCGCGCTCGAAGGCGACGGAGGCAGCGGCGTGAACGGAGCGAAGGTACTGACGTTCCCACTCGCGTTGGAACTCCTCATCGCGAGAGAAGTCGGACATGCGCGAACCTTAGTCCTTTCCGAGTTGTCACGGGTTACTGCCACGCTGAACTCCGACTTCGCGGGGCTGAAGAAAATATACTCGTGCGACCCTCTGTACATGCGCAACTACCAATGGTAATTTCCCGAGGAGTGGGCGTGCCCCTCTCGGGTGGCGACGAGCGAGCGACGGACCATGAGCACCTGGCCACGGCGCAACGCAGAGCCACCATTTGACAGGGCACGCCCACTGCCAAACTCCCCTGGAGACCGCGCTCGGTCCTCGACCGGACGCGTCCCCGCTGCTATTGGTCGCAGCGCGGGGCGGGGGAGTTTCCTTCGCCCTGCAAGGAAAAACAGACCGGTCGTCGATCCGGCGAATGCATCGGACCGGGCATCGTTCACGACGGCCGGGGACAACCAGGCGGGTGCGAGTACGGTGCGGGCATGGGTGCTCTCGAACTGCCCGTCGCATGACACCGCCGACGCCGCGACTGCTGCCGATGCTGGCGACGGCGGGTCCGATCCCCGAGACGGACGACTGGGCGTTCGAGTTCAAGTGGGACGGCGTACGTGCCGTCACCGGGGTCGACGGCAGCGTGGCTCGGGCCGTCAGCCGCAACGACCGCGACATCACGGGGTCATATCCGGAGCTGCACGCGCTCGTCGACTCCCTCGCCGGTCGGTCGGCGGTGCTCGACGGCGAGATCGTGGCGCTGGAGAACGGTCGGCCGAGCTTCGGCCGGCTGCAGAACCGGATGCACGTCCAGGAGCCGGGGAGTGAACTGCTCCGGCGTATCCCGGTCGCCTACTACGTGTTCGACGTGCTCCAGCTCGACGGGGTGCCGCTGCTGAGCGTGCCGTACACCGATCGCCGAGCCGTACTCGAGGGGCTGGACCTTACCAACGGCCGAGAGCTGCACGTCCCACCGACCTTCGTCGACGTAGGCGGCCACGACGTGATGGCGGCTGCGGCCGAGCACGACCTCGAGGGGGTCGTCGCGAAGCGCCTCGACTCGCGCTACGAGCCGGGTCGTCGGTCGCGGTCGTGGCTGAAGGTGGCGCGGGTCAGCACCCAGGAAGTGGTGATCGGGGGCTGGAAGGAGGGCGAAGGCAGGCGGTCGGGCACCGTCGGGGCGTTGCTGCTCGGCGCGTACGACGACGACGGGCTCCGCTACATCGGGCACGTCGGCACGGGGTTCACCGAGGCCGCCCTGCACGACCTGCACCGTCGCCTCACCCCGTTGCAGCGGGACGCGAGCCCGTTCATCGACGAGGTGCCACGGGACCGGGCCCGGGACGCGCACTGGGTCCGGCCCGAGCTGGTCGGTGAGGTGGAGTACCGCCAGCTGACCAGCGAAGGCCGGCTCCGGCACTCGTCCTGGCGTGGCCTGCGGGCCGACAAGGGTCCGGACGAGGCCCGTCTCACCGTCAGGTGATCCTCTCGCCGACTTTTGTCAGGCGGATCCGACTCCCTGTGGTCGATTCCGTCTGACAAGTCGGATGGCTGCTCGTCAGGCGGCGAGGCCCCAGCTCGGGTCGGCCGGCGCGAGCGCGACGACCGCAGGGTCCGCGTGGTCGGCCCGGAGGTGCTCTTCGGCCTCGTCGAACGCCGTACGCCACAGGTCGCTGGTGCTGGTGAGCAGGCGCAGCGGCATCGGGCACAGCGTGCACTGCCAGCCCCAGCTGCCGTCGTGCTGGCGGCACACGTGGCATGGCCGGTCCACATGGAGTCTCATCACGCCACCTCCCCGTTCAGTGCGGGCCAGCCGGCCCACCCGTCGTCCGTGTCGGTGCGTCCCGCGCCGTTGTCGGCGTCGAGGACCGCCTCCACGTCGAGACTGATCTCGACCTTGTCGCCGATCACGACCTTGTTGCCGGGTACGGCCAGGTCGAAGGTGATGCCGAAGTCTTGCCGCCGGATCGTGGCCCGTGCTTCGAAGCCGATCCGGGTCTCGCCCTGGATGCCGGTCGGGTCGACGCCGAGCAGCTCGACGTCCAAGTCGACCGGCCGGGTGATGTCGCGGACCGTCAGGTAGCCACTCAGCACCCAGCCGCCGTCGCGTGGGAAGAGCCCGGCGCCGACGAACGTCATGGTCGGCGTCTGCTCCACGTCGAAGAAGTCGCCGGAGCGCAGGTGACTGTCCCGCAGCTCGTCGCCGGTGTCGACCGACGCCAGGTCGATGGTCGCGGTAGCGGTCGACTGCGTCGGGTCGTCGGTGATCGTCAGGTGTCCGCTGACCTCACGGAACGTGCCACGCACCCGACTCATCACGTGCCGCACGCTGAACCCGACGGCCGTGTGGGCCGGGTCGATGGTCCACGTCCCCACGGCCAGGCCGGGAAGGACGGATCGGGTCGTCGCGGTGGCGACTGTGCCGTTCATGGTCTCCTCCGACGTACTCCGGCACCTGCTGAAAGGCACCTCTTACTACGTACGTCTGATCAGGAGTCCCGAAATCGACATTCGAGCGCAGTTATCTCCAACTTTTTTGCTCGAGACGGCGGCGTGTGACGTGCAGGTCACCGGCTGAGCTCGACCGCCTCGTCGAGCCGGGCCAGCTTGTGCGGGTTGGCGACCGCGTAGATCGCGGTGATCAGGCCGTCCTCGATCACCAGGCTCGCCACCCCGTACAGCTCGCCGTCGAGGTCGAACCGCGCCGCCGGCCCGCCGTTGAGCCGCATCGGCAGCACCTCGACGTCGACGCCCGACGTGGCCACCAAGCTCAGCACCTTGCTCACCCGGCGCGCGCCCTTGATCGGCCGCGTGGCCGCCTCGACGAAGCCGCCACCGTCCGCCACCACGACAACATCGGGCGCGAGTACGTCCAGCAGCTCCGCCAGGTCGCCACCACGGACCGCGGCCAGGAACCGCTCCACGACGGCGTTCTGCTCGGCCCGGCTCACCTGCACTCGCGGCCGCCGCGCGGCCACGTGCTCTCGGGCGCGGTGGGCGATCTGCCGTACTCCCGCCGGCGTCTTGCCGACCGCCTCTGCGATCTCGTCGTACGGCGTCTCGAACACCTCGCGCAGCACGAACACCGCCCGCTCGGTGGGGCCCAGGGTCTCCAGGACGGTCAGCATCGCGAACGAGACGCTCTCGGCGAGCTCGACGTCCTCTGCCACGTCGGGGCTGGTCAGCAGCGGCTCGGGGAGCCACTCGCCGACGTAATCCTCGCGCCGCCGCGCCATCGTGCGCAGCCGGTTGAGCGCCTGCCGGGTGACGATCCGCACCAGGTAGGCCCGCGGGTCGCGTACGTCCGCCCGGGCCGCGGCACCGGCGCCCGCCCACCGCAGCCAGGTCTCCTGCACGACATCCTCGGCGTCGGCGGCGGAGCCGAGCATCTCGTAGGCGACCGTGAACAGCAGGTTGCGGTGGGCGACGAAGGGGTCGTCGGTCATGGCGGCGACGCTACGCTGCGCGACTGCTCGGCTGCGCCAGCGGCGCCAGGCCGCACGCTGCCGAGAGCCCCTCGGCCTCGATGCCGAGGGCAACGTTCATCCGCGCGCTCATGCCTGCCATCGCGATGATCGCGGTGAGCTCCACCATCGCCGGCGCTCCGAGCTGCTCGAGCAGCCGAGCGGAGAGCTCGTCGGTCACGGTCGGCGGTGTCTGTGACATCGCCTCGGCGTACTCGAATACGTCGCGCTCCAGCGGCGTGAAGACGTCCGACTCCCGCCAGCGGGGCACCTCGCGCGCCTTGGCCACGTCGAGCCCCTCGTTGTGCGCCTGGAAGTACCCCAGGTCGAGGCAGAACGAGCAGCCGATCAGGGATGCCACCGCCATGTGGGCGTACGTCTTCAGGTCCTTGTCGCACGCGTTCCACTTGGTGGACTTCTGGCCGAGCCCCATGCTGGCCTTGAGCACCGGTCGGTTGTGCCACAGCACTCCGATGCCCTCGGGCACATCGCCGAACATCTTGCGGCTGAACCTCTTCAGTACGGCGCCGTAGACACCGGTGATCTCAGTCGTGGGGATCCTGGTGTTGCCGGTCATGTCTCCTCCTCGTGTGCTGGTATCGACATGAAGACACCGGCCGAGGCCGATGTGTGACAGCATCGACGAAGGTGAGGGGAGGCGGCGATGACCGACGTCCAGGAGCTGTTCCGCCGGGCCGTCCGCGACAGCGACGCCGACGCGATGCGCGAGGGGATCGAGCGTCTGTTCGGCCAGGCCGGGCCCGAGGCGCTGTCGGCGGAGGCGGAGTACGAGCTGCGCCACGAGGACTACGTCATGGAGATGCCGCAGTCCGGTGAGCGGATCCGTGGACGTGACGCGATGCGCGCGATGCAGGAGGCCTTCCCGACCCCGCCGACGATCACCCTCCGCCGGGTCTCCGGCTCCGGTCACGTCTGGGTGGTGGAGGGCGTCAACGACTACGCCAGCGAGGTGTGGCACGTCGTCGCCGTGTTCGAGCTGGACGACGACGGGCGGATCGTGCGCGACACCCGCTACTACACCCAGCCGACCGAGGCGCCGGAGTGGCGGTCGGCCTGGGTCGAACGGATCTGACGTCGTCAATCTCCGAACATTCGGGTCATCCCGAATGAATGGCATCGCAGCACCGGCACCAGGTTGGGTGGAGAGCTCACGCCGGCAACACCGGGCAGGGTGGAGGACGCATGCGAAAGGTCGTTCTTCAGGAGTTCGTCACGATCGACGGGTACGCGGCCGGACCGAACGACGAGCTGGACTTCTCCGCCGCGACAGCCGACGACGACGCGGTCAACCAAGACCAGCTGCGTTTCGTCCAGACCATCGACACCATCCTCCTCGGAGCCGAGACGTACCGCGGTTCGTCACTTTCTGGCCAATGGCGACGACAGCTACCCAGCCGATCGCCGATGCCATGAACGCCACCCCGAAGGTGGTCTTCTCGCGCACTCTCCAACGGGACCCGTGGGAGGAGACCAGGGTTGTCGCCACCAGCGCCGCCGAAGAAGTCGCCCGGCTCAGACAACAGCCCGGCATGGACATCGTGGTCTGGCGAAGTCTGTCGTTGGCGCAGTCGCTGATGAGGGGGCACCTGGTCGACGAGTACCGGCTGCTGGTGTGTCCGGTCGCCTTAGGGACGGGCCGACCTGTCTTCCCCGCCGACCTCAGCTTGCACGAGATGACGCTCGTCGACTCGTTGGTGTACGAGTGCGGGGTGTTGTCGCTCACGTACCAACCGACGGCGAGGTAGTCCGTAGGATCGCGGGGTGCAGACCGTATGCGTGTTCAGTGGTTCAAGCCCGGGCACCCATGCCGCGTACGCGTCGACCGCCCGGCGGCTGGGCGCGGAGCTGGCCGAGCGAGGGACTCGACTCGTGTACGGCGGTGCGAGCGTCGGCCTGATGGGCATCGTCGCCGACAGCGTGCTCGAGGCCGGCGGCACTGTGGTCGGAGTCATCCCGCAGCAGCTGGTCGACAAGGAGCTGGCCCATCCCGGCCTGAGCGAGCTGCGGGTCACCGCCTCGATGCACGAGCGCAAGGCGCTGATGGCCGACCTCTCCGACGGGTTCGTGGCGCTGCCCGGCGGCTACGGGACCCTGGAGGAGTTCGCCGAGGTGCTGACCTGGTCACAGCTGGGTCTGCAGGAGAAGCCGTGCGGTCTGCTCAACGTCGCCGACTTCTACACGCCGCTGCTCGCCTTCCTCGACCACGCCACGTCCGAGGGCTTCATCCGTGACGCGCACCGCGGCCTCGTACTCGCCGACACCGACCCGGCCCGCCTGCTCGACGCCCTCGACGGC
>WHTB01000117.1 GCA_009379735.1 Propionibacteriales bacterium | reverse complement strand
GGCGCAGGCTGCGGCGGACAAGACGCTCACCACACTGACCCTCGGCCTCGGGGCCGTGGCGTTGCTGGTCGGGGCGGTCGGGATCGCCAACACCATGGTGATCTCGGTGCTGGAACGACGCCGCGAGATCGGCGTACGGCGCGCGCTCGGGGCGACCCGGTGGGCGATCGGCTCCCAGTTCCTCACGGAGTCTGTGCTGCTGTCGCTGATCGGCGGGCTCACCGGGGCCGCACTCGGGGTGACCGGCACGGTCGGCTACGCCTCGTCGCAGGACTGGGGCGTCGTCGTCCCGTGGTCCCCGATCGCGCTCGGCCTGCTCGCGGCCTGCCTGATCGGCACCGTGGTCGGGCTCTACCCCGCCGCCCGCGCGGCTCAGGTGCCGCCGACGGAGGCGCTGCGGTCTGTGTAGTGGGCGGGCATCCCGACCACCGGTCCGGATAGTGTCGGAGCTGTGCCAGACCAGCCCGTGCAGCAAGCACCTCCGGTGCAGAAGCTGCGCCTCCAGTACGCCAAGCGCGGCCGGTTGCGGTTCACCAGCCACCGCGACTTCAGCCGTGCGCTGGAGCGGGCGGTGCGCCGAGCTGGCATCCCGACCGCCTACTCGTCCGGCTTCAATCCGCATCCGCGGATCTCGTACGCCAACGCGTCGCCGACCGGCGCGGCCAGCGAGGCGGAGTATCTCGAGATCGGGCTCCGCGAGGTACGCGACCCCGACGACGTACGCCGGGACCTCGATGCCGCGCTGCCCGACGGCCTCGACGTCGTGACGGTCGTAGTCGCCGGCCCCGGCTCGCTGGCGGACCGGCTGGAGGCGAGCCGGTGGCAGGTGCGGCTCCCCGGCGTACCCCTGAGCGTCGCCGAGAACGCGGTCCGAGCATTCCTGGCCAGCGACAGCATCGAGGTCGAGCGGATGACCAAGAAGGGCCTCCGGACGTTCGACTGCCGAGCGGCCGTGGTGACGCTCTCGGCGGCTGGTGGTCAGGACGACGTGGGTGAGTGTGCGATACTTGAGTTGGTCCTCCGGCACGGAACCCCGTCCGTGAGGCCCGACGACGTACTCGCCGGACTGCGCGAGACTGGTGGCCTGGTGCCAGGTGTGCCTCCGATGCACACCCGACTGGCGCAGGGACCGCTCGATCGACAGACCGGCACGGTGGGCGACCCGCTGACGCCCGACCGCGACGCGGCTCAGCACGAGTCCACGACCGCGGCGGTCGAGCAGCCGCCCGCTTCGATGCACCGAGCAGAGGACGTCGCCGCTCCGCGCGAGCCCTGAGCGCCACCCTTCGTGGCGTGAGCCGGCGAGCAACGGGCGACACCGCAGGCTTTCGTCGCCGCCGGTCAGACACCGGGGACGACGACGACACACAGAGCCCCCGCGCGGCGCATCGCGCCCGGGGGCCGAGGGAGAGAGCGCATGCTCGACCACGAGTCAGACCAGACTCCGGAACACGCTTCATCGTCGGACGCCACCTCCGTGGCCACGACTGACGAGGCACCGGGCCGGACGGCGGCGAAGAAGACCGCCAAGAAGGCACCGGCCAAGAAAACAACCAAGAAGGCACCGGCCATGAAAGCCGCGACCAAGAAGGCAGCGGCCTCGAGTACGGCCGACGGCTCCGCCGAGGTGCCCACCGCCGACCAGACTCCGGCCAAGAAGGTGGCCGCGAAGAAGACGGCCGCGAAGAAGGCACCGGCCAAGAAGGCCGCCAAGAAGGCCGCGCAGTCGGCGGCGGCTGACGAGGCCGCGACTGACGGCGCAGCTCCGGCCGCCACGTCGCTGCTGTTCCAGCCGCCGGACCCGGTCAAGGCCGTGCCGCGTAAGCGCGCGACCAAGAAGGCCGCTCCCGAGGCGGAGTCGCCGAGCGACGAGCCGGCGCAGGACTCCGCCGACCCGTCCGGCAAGGCCGTCGGCAAGTCCGCCGACGACCGTGCTGAGGGTCGGGGCGACCAGGACGACGACCAGGGCGACGACCAGGGCGACGGCACCCGGAGGCGCCGTCGCCGCGGTGGCCGGCGCCGGCGCAAGGGCGGCCAGTCCGACGGTGCCGAGGACGGCGCATCAGCCGACGACGGTTCGGAGCAGCCGGTCGACAAGTCCGCCGACAAGTCCGGTGACAAGTCCGCTGACAAGTCTGGGGACAGCGACGAGGGCGACGACGCGGGCGAGCAGGGCGGGTCCGGCCCCACCCGCCGCCGTCGTCGCCGCCGCCGCTCCGGCGAGGGCGCTGACGGGTCGCCGGACGACCCGACCAACACCGTCGTCCGCGTCCGCGAGCCGCGCAAGTCCAGCGACGACGAGATCACCGGCGTCAGCGGATCCACCCGGCTCGAGGCCAAGAAGCAGCGCCGCCGGGAGGGTCGTGAGGCCGGCCGTAGGCGCCCGCCGATCGTGTCCGAGGCCGAGTTCCTGGCCCGTCGCGAGTCGGTGGAGCGGGTGATGGTCGTACGCCAGCGCGAGGACCTCACCCAGATCGCGGTCCTCGAGGACAAGATGCTGGTCGAGCACTACGTGGCCCGGGAGTCACAGACGTCGCTGATCGGCAACGTCTACCTCGGCCGGGTCCAGAACGTCCTGCCCAGCATGGAGGCGGCATTCGTCGACATCGGCAAAGGCCGCAACGCCGTGCTCTACGCCGGCGAGGTCAACTGGAGCGCGCTGGGCAGCAACGGCCAGCCGCGACGGATCGAGAGTGCCCTCAAGTCGGGCCAGCCGGTGCTCACGCAGGTCACCAAGGACCCGATCGGCCACAAGGGTGCCCGGCTCACCAGCCAGGTCAGCCTGCCCGGCCGCTACCTGGTGTACGTGCCGGACGGCCAGACCTCCGGCATCAGCCGCAAGCTGCCGGACACCGAGCGCAACCGGCTGAAGAGCCTGCTCAAGGAGATCCTGCCCGACGACGCCGGCGTGATCATCCGCACCGCCGCCGAAGGCGCCAGCGAGGACGAGCTGCGGCGCGACGTCGCCCGGCTGACCGCCCGCTGGGAAGACATCGAGAAGAAGGTCGAGGCAGGGCAGGCACCCAACCTGCTGTACGGCGAGCCGGACCTGATGGTCAAGGTGATCCGTGACCTGTTCACCGAAGACTTCGGCAAGCTCGTGGTCTCGGGCGACGACGCCTGGGACACGATCGAGGGGTACGTCGCACACGTCGCGCCCGACCTGATGGACCGGGTCGAGCGCTGGACCGACGACGAGGGTGACGTGTTCGCGTCGTACCGCGTGGACGAGCAGATCGCCAAGGGTCTTGACCGCAAGGTCTTCCTGCCCAGCGGCGGGTCGCTGGTGATCGACCGTACCGAGGCGATGACCGTGGTCGACGTCAACACCGGCAAGTTCACCGGGTCCGGCGGCAACCTCGAGGAGACCGTCACCAAGAACAACCTCGAGGCGGCCGAGGAGATCGTCCGCCAGCTCCGGCTGCGCGACATCGGCGGCATCATCGTCGTCGACTTCATCGACATGGTGCTCGAGAGCAACCGCGATCTCGTGCTGCGCCGGTTGATCGAGTGCCTCGGCCGGGACCGTACGAAGCACCAGGTGGCCGAGGTCACCTCACTCGGGCTCGTGCAGATGACCCGAAAGCGGATCGGCACCGGCCTGCTCGAAGCGTTCAGCGAGACCTGCGAGCACTGTCAGGGCCGCGGCCTCCACGTCCACCACGAGCCGGTGGAGCCGAAGAAGCCCAAGCGGGACGAGGACGAGCCGCGTCGCGGCAAGCGCGGCCGGCGTCGCGGCGGGGACGACAACGGTGACAAGGCCCAGGCCAAGCCGGACGCGTCCGCCAACGGGAAGCCGAAGGACGACAAGCCGAAGGACGACAAGCCGAAGGACGACAAGCCGAAGGGTGATCGGCCGAAGCGGCAACGGCTGCCCAAAGACGAGCCCAAGGACGAGCCCGCGGCCGAGGCGCAGGCGGACGCTGACCCGGAGGGTGAGCCGGAGGTGCCGTCGCAGGCGCCCGAGGTGCCTGCGGAGACCGGACCCGAGCCCGCTCCCGACGCGGCCGCGGAGCCGCCCAAGCGGCAGCGCCGCCGGGCCAGCAGGTCGCAGGGCAAAGCCGAGCAACCGACCTCCGAGCAACCTGCCGAGGCGGTGGCCCCGACCGAGCCGGTCGAGCCGGTGGTTCAGCCGGAGCCCCAACCGGTGACAGAGCCCGTGGGCGAGCCCCAGCCGGAGCCCCAGCCGGTGGCGGAGCCGGTCACGGAGTCGACTCCGGAGCCAGCGGCGCCCCGCCGTACCCGGCGCCGGGCAGCCACCCGTCCAGCCGGCCCGCCGCAGTAGGGCGAGCACTCCCCGGGCGGATCGCCACAGTGCGGAACAACGGTCGGCTCTCACTCAACCTGACCGAGCCGATCCGCCCCGGTCAACTTGCCACGTAACCGTGGCTAGCGGTCCCTTTCCTGGGTGCATAACCCTCGGGGAGTGACCACTAGCCACGGTTACGTGGCGTGTGGCCAGCTGGCCGAGGGGGTTGGTCGGGGCCGTCATTTTGACCCCACCCGGGCCGAGTCCGTAGACTCGACCCTCGGCGTGCATGCTGCGCGCCATTCGCACGCCTTCCAGCATCGCCGCCCGGCGGGCCGGGGAGCGCGCCCCGAATCCAGCCCGACGAAGAGAGTGAGTCCGCGGTGTACGCGATCGTGCGCAGTGGCGGCCAACAGCAGAAGGTTGCGGTCGGCGACGTCATCCAGATCGACAAGGTGGCGACCGGCGTCGGCGAGAGCCTCGAGCTGCCGGCCGTCCTCCTGGTCGACGGCGACACCGTGACCTCCGGGTCCGACGAGCTCGCCAAGGTGTCGGTGACAGCTGAGGTCCTCGGCGAGACCAAGGGCCCGAAGATCATCATCTTGAAGTACAAGAACAAGACCGGCTACCGCAAGCGCCAAGGCCACCGCCAGCACTACACGCAGGTCAAGGTCACCGGCATCTCCACCCAGTAAGTTCGAGCGAGGACTGAGCTATGGCACACAAAAAGGGCGCTGCGTCCACCAGGAACGGTCGCGACTCGAACTCCCAGCGCCTCGGCGTGAAGCGGTTCGGCGGCCAGCTGGTCAACGCCGGCGAGATCATCGTCCGCCAGCGTGGCACCCACTTCCACCCCGGCACGGGCGTTGGCCGCGGCGGTGACGACACCCTGTTCGCGCTGGTCGAGGGCGCTGTCGAGTTCGGCACCCGGCGCGGCCGCAAGGTCGTCAACATCGTTCCGGCCGCGACGGAGTGACGCGGGCCGCAGCAC
This sequence comes from Propionibacteriales bacterium, assembly GCA_009379735.1. Classification (GTDB taxonomy): domain Bacteria; phylum Actinomycetota; class Actinomycetes; order Propionibacteriales; family Nocardioidaceae; genus WHTB01. Next base: position 7,012 of record WHTB01000117.1, on the reverse strand, counting down.
GAGCATGAGAAGGCGGGCCGCATCGGCCCGCCTTCTCGCGTTTCAGCACCACCCCGCTCCCCGCTGAGTGTGACGAACTGGTGGCGACACGCCGGCGTGTCGCACCAACTCGTCACACTCACCGGGGCGGGACTGACAGAGATTGAGGACGCGATGGCAGTGCCGACGTTCGTCGACCAGGTGACCCTCCAGGTCGCCGCGGGACGAGGCGGCGACGGAGTCGCGTCCGTCCACCGGGAGAAGTTCAAGCCGCTCGGCGGACCCGACGGCGGCAACGGTGGCGACGGCGGCTCGGTGATCGTCCGGGTCGACCCCAACGTGACCACGCTGATCGACTACCACCACTCGCCGGCCCGGCGCGCCCCCAACGGCGGACAGGGCGCCGGCGACAACCGCAACGGCGGTAACGGCACCGACCTGGTCCTCGACATCCCCGACGGCACCGTCGTCCGCGACTCCGACGGCGCCGTACTCGCCGACCTGGTCGGCGCCGGCACCGAGCTGGTGATCGCGCGGGGCGGCCGTGGCGGGCTCGGCAACCACGCCCTCGCCTCGAACCAGCGCAAGGCGCCGGGCTTCGCCCTCAAGGGGGAGCCGGGTGAGGAACGCACCGTCATCCTCGAGCTCAAGGTGGTCGCCGACATCGGGCTGGTCGGCTTCCCGAGCGCCGGCAAGTCGAGCCTGGTGGCGGCGCTGTCGCGGGCCCGTCCCAAGATCGCCGACTATCCGTTCACCACGCTGGTCCCGAACCTCGGGGTGGTCAGCGCGGGCGACGTGACGTACACCGTCGCCGACGTGCCCGGCCTGATCGAGGGCGCGAGTGAGGGCCGTGGTCTGGGCCACGAGTTCCTCCGCCACGTCGAGCGCTGCGCCGCCCTCGTACACGTGATCGACTGCGCCACGCCCGAGCCTGGCCGTGACCCGCTGAGCGACCTCGACGTGATCGAGCGCGAGCTTGCGCAGTACGGCGGGCTCGATGACCGCCCGCGGCTGGTGGCACTGAACAAGGCCGACGTGCCCGACGCCCGCGAGCTCGCGGAGCTGGTCCGGCCCGACATCGAGGCGCGTGGGCTGCCTTGCCACGTGGTGTCCGCCGCCAGCCATGACGGCCTGCGCGAGCTGTCGTTCGCGATGGCGGCCGTGGTGGCGCGGCGCCGGGCGGAGGCTCCGGCCGCGGAGCCGACCCGGATCGTGATCCGGCCGCCGGCGCAGTCGGGTCCCGAGTTCGCCGTCGTACGGCAGGGCGACGAGTGGCGGGTACGTGGCGATAAGCCCGAGCGCTGGGTACGTCAGACCGACTTCAGCAATGACGAGGCGGTGGGCTACCTAGCCGACCGGCTGGCCCGGGTCGGCATCGAGAAGCGGCTCCTGGAGCTGGGCGCTCGGCCCGGTGACACCGTGCTGATCGGGCCGGAGGACGATGCGGTCGTGTTCGACTTCGACCCGCAGGTCGACGCCGGTGAGGAGATCCTGCGCGGGCCGCGGGGGAGTGACCGTCGCCTGGAGGGCCGATGACGATCCGTCCGCTCGTACGCGACGCCCGCCGGATCGTCGTGAAGGTCGGGTCGTCGTCGCTGAGCTCGACCGACGGCGGCATCGACGACGCTCGGCTGATCGCGCTGGTCAACGCACTGGCCGGCGTGCGCGGTAGCGGGCGTGAGGTCGTCTTGGTGTCGTCCGGTGCGATCGCGGCCGGCCTCGCGCCGCTGGGGCTGCCGCGACGTCCGCGCGACCTGCCGACCCAGCAGGCGGCGGCGTCGGTGGGGCAGGGGCTGCTGGTGCACCGCTACACCGACGCGTTCGCGGCGCACGGACTGCGGACCGGCCAGGTACTGCTCACGGTCGACGACGTCACCCGGCGTACCCACTACCGCAACGCGTACCAGACGTTCGCCAAGCTGCTCGATCTCGGGGTCGTACCCATCGTCAACGAGAACGACACGGTCGCGACCAGCGAGATCCGGTTCGGGGACAACGACCGGCTCGCCGCTCTGGTCGCGCACCTGGTGCACGCCGAGCTGCTGGTGCTGCTGTCCGACGTCGATGCGCTGTACGACGGCGACCCGCGGCGGGCCGGGAGCACCCGGATCAGCGAGGTCCGAGATGAGGCGCAGCTGGCCGACGTGGTGATCGGCAAACCTTCCTCCGCGGTGGGCACCGGCGGCATGGTGACCAAGCTCGAGGCGGCCAGGATCGCAACCCAGGCAGGGATTCCGGTCGTACTCGCGTCGGCGACCGCAGCGACCGAGGCGATGGCGGGCGAAGAAGCCGGCACGCTGTTCCATCCCACCGGCCGGCGGCGGCCGACCCGGCTGCTGTGGCTCGCGCACGCGACCGAGGCACGCGGCGAGGTGGTCCTCGACGACGGCGCGGTGCGCGCGGTCGCCCAGCGACGAGCCTCGCTGCTCCCGGCCGGGGTGGTCGAGGTGCGCGGCACGTTCGAGGCCGGGGACCCGATCGACCTGGTCGACACAGCCGGATCCGCGATCGCCCGCGGGCTGGTCAACTACGACAGCAAGGAGCTGCCCGGGCTGCTCGGCCGCAGCACCCACGAGCTGGCCCGTGAGCTGGGCGCTGGGTACGAGCGAGAGGTCGTCCATCGCGACGACCTGGTGCTGCTGAGGTCATGACAGCGTCACGATTCGGCGGGAAGTGCTGACACTTAACCCGGAGTTACAGGACACTTGTGTCGCCAAGTCCCCTCCGCACTCCGAGGTGTCCGTGAACGAGCCGAACCGGCACTGGCATGTGACGGTGACGTTGGCCGGTCGGGAGCACGACGCCGAGCTGGTTCGGGACGCGCTGGCCCGGCTCGCCATGGAGCGGCCGTTCCTGCACTCGATGCGGTACCGGCGCAACCGGGCGGAGCTGCAGTACTGGGAACAGGCCGAGGGCATGCTCGACGCTGCCTCGCTGGCGCTGCGGCTGTGGAACGAGCACCGCGACTCAGCCGGTCTGCCCGAGTGGGAGGTCGTGGGACTCGAGGTGCTCGAGCGTGACACGCTGCAGCATCGGGCGCATGCCGGCGCACCGGCGATGGTGGGCACCCCGGGCGCCGTGCCCCGCCCCTACTGACATTGACCCCCAACTCGCGCCGAGGTTGCGCGTATGTCCCACCCCTTCGCACCGAGGTTGCGCGTATGTCCCCCCAACTCGCGCCGAGGTTGCGCGTGTGGGCAAGATCTGCAACCTCGGCGGGAGGGGACTGGGTGGCTCGACGTCAGGTGGCGAGGTCGAGGACGTCGACGTACGACACGTCCCTCAACGGGGCCTCGGTGCAGCCGCCGATGCCGTAGATCTTGTCGCCGACGGTGAGGTAGCCGATGCCGTGCCGCGGCACCGTCATCGGGTTGGCGTCCGACCAACGGTCCTCGGCCGGGTCGTAGACCGCGGAGAACTCGTGGTGGGACACATAGATCTTGCCGTCGACCGCCGCCGCGCCGCCGCGAGACATCGGCTCGGGCAGCGGCGTACCCATGCTCCAGGCGTCCTTCGCGGGGTCGTAGACCTGCACCTGATCGGTGGGCTCACTGACGTCCCAGCCCCCGATGACGTACAGGTCACCGTCCAGCGGCACCAGGTCGATCGAGGACCGCGCGTCTGGCATGTCCGCGCCCCGGCTCCACATCCTGGTGGTCGGGTCGAAGATGTCGACGGGTGCGGTCGTCGACCCGTCACCCTCCCCGCCGACGACATAGATCTTGCCGTCGAGGACGTCGACGTCGTGGGCGTAGCGCCGATGCGGCAGCGGGGGCAGGTCGGTCCAGTCCCCGGTCGCGGTGTCGAGTAAGGCCGCGAAGTCGCTGGCCTTAGCGTCGGCGTCGAGCCCGCCGAACAGGTAGATCTTGGTGCCGACCGCGGCGCCCTCGAACGACGCCAGCCCTTCCGGCACCTCGGGCCCGTACCGCCAGGTGTCGTTCGCGGTGTCGTAGACCTCGCTCGTCGTCAGGCGGTTGCCCCGGGCGCCGGTCATCCCGCCGAAGGTCCAGATCTCGTCACCGACGACGGCGCTGGCGAAGTCGTCACGCGGCGTGTCGATCGGCGTGCGCTCCTCCCACACCGGCAGGTCGGCGACGGTCGATGCGCCAGTGCTGCGCCTGGGCTCGCCCGGCTCGGTCTGGTCGGCGTCGGCGCTGCAGGCGGCGAGTACGAGGAGCAGCGGAACACTCACGGCGATCAGGGGGAGGCGCACACGTTCGATTCTTCCACGCGGCACCGAGCTCGCCGTTCCACGGGCTGAGACCTCGCGCAGACTTGACTGGCCGCGGGAGGATGGGGTCGTGAACGCCGTGAACGAAGCCGCCGCCCGGGCCCGGCTGGCCGCCGACGACCTGGCGGTCAGGTCGCGCTCGGACAAGGACCGCGCCCTGCACGCGATGGCTGACGCCCTGGTGGCAGCGACCGCGACCATCACCGAGGCGAACGCCCAGGACGTCCAGCGGGCCAGGGACGGGGGTACGTCGGAGGCGATCATCGACCGGCTGCGGCTCGACGCGGACCGCGTCGCCGCGATGGCGCAGGGCCTGCGGGACGTGGCAGCCCTGGTCGACCCGGTCGGCGAGGTCGTCCGCGGCTACACCCTGCCGAACGGCCTCGAGCTGCGGCAGCTGCGGGTGCCGTTCGGCGTCGTCGGCATCATCTACGAGGGTCGTCCCAACGTCACCGCCGACGCCGCCGGCCTGTGCCTGAAGAGCGGCAACGCCGCGCTGCTGCGTGGCTCGTCGTCGGCCCTGGAGTCCAACGCCGCGATCATCGCGACGCTACGCGCGGCCGCCGTGGACAGTGGGCTGCCCGCCGACGTCGTCCAGGGCGTACCCGCCGAGACCCGCGAGTCGGTCCAGGACCTGATGCGCGCCCGCGGCCTGGTCGACGTACTCATCCCGCGGGGCGGCGCCAACCTGATCCGCAGCGTGGTCGAGGGCTCCACGGTGCCGGTGATCGAGACCGGGGTGGGCAACTGCCACGTGTACGTCGACGCCGACGCCGACCTCGAGATGGCGACGCAGATCGTACTCAACGCGAAGGCGCAGCGGCCCAGCGTCTGCAACGCCGCGGAGTCGCTGCTGGTGCACCGTGACGTCGCCGCGACATTCCTGCCGCGCGTGCTCAAGGAGCTGGCCGCGGTCGGTGTCACGGTGCACGGGGACGAGACGGTCGGTGCGTACGGCGACGTGGTGCCGGCGACGGAGGCCGACTTCGACACCGAGTACCTCTCACTCGACCTCGCGGCCGCCGTCGTGGACTCCCTCGACGACGCGGTGGCCCACATCCGCCGGCACGGCACCGGTCACACGGAGGCGATCGTGACCGCCTCGCAGCCGGCTGCGCAGCGGTTCGTGGCACGGGTCGACGCCGCCGCGGTCGTGGTCAACGCCTCGACCCGCTTCACCGACGGCGGCGAGTTCGGGTTCGGAGCCGAGATCGGGATCTCGACCCAGAAGCTGCACGCCCGCGGGCCGATGGGCCTGACCGAGCTGACCTCGACCAAGTACGTCGTGATCGGGTCGGGGCAGGTCCGGAGCTAGCATCGGTCGGCGTCCGGTAGATTCCCTCTCATGCAGCTGCTCCACGCTCTGACCACGTTGGCCGCCGAGACCGAGCCGCACACCGAGCTGCCGATGCCGGCGCTGATGTTCGGCGTGGTGGCGCTCGGCCTCCTGTTCGGCTTGATGGTGGCGCTGCTGATGTTCGGCAAGGGCCGGCCGCATTCCTGACATGCGACGCCTTGGCGTGATGGGCGGCACGTTCGACCCCGTCCACCACGGTCACCTCGTCGCCGCGAGTGAGGTCCAAGCCTGGTTCGACCTGGACGAGGTCGTCTTCGTCCCCACCGGCGAGCCGTGGCAGAAGTCGGAGAAGAAGGTGTCTCCGGCCGAGGACCGCTACTTGATGACGGTCATCGCGACCGCGTCCAACCCGCACTTCTCGGTCAGCCGGGTCGACATCGACCGCGCGGGTCCGACGTACACCGTCGACACCCTCCGTGACCTGCGCCGGCTGCACCCCGACGCCGAGCTGTACTTCATCACCGGTGCCGACGCGCTCGCCCAGATCCTGACCTGGCGGGACGCCGACGAGGTCTTTGAGCTGGCGCACTTCGTCGGCTGTACGCGACCGGGCCACCACATCACCGAGGTGACGCTGGAGAGCCTGCCGAAGGACCGCGTCACGATCGTGGAGATCCCGGCGTTGGCGATCTCGTCGACGGCCTGCCGTAATCGGGTGATGGCCGACGAGCCGGTGTGGTACCTCGTACCCGACGGCGTCGTCCAGTACATCGCCAAACGCTCCCTCTACAAGACCGAAACGAGCTGACGCCTGTGGTCGCAACCGAGCACGCCCTGGGTCTGATCTCCGCGGCCGCGCAGGCGGCATCGGACAAGCTGGCCGAGGACATCATCGCCTTCGACGTGTCCGAGCAGCTGGTGATCACCGACGCCTTCCTGCTCTGCTCCGCGCCCAACGACCGGCAGGTCAAGGCGATCGTCGACGAGATCGAGGAACGGCTGCGCGAGTACGGGGAGAAGCCGCTGCGCCGGGAGGGCCAGCGCGACGGCCGGTGGGTGCTGATCGACTACGCCGACGTCGTCGTGCATGTGCAGCGCCAGGAGGAGCGCACGTTCTACGCGCTTGAGCGGCTTTGGAGCGACTGCCCGGTGATCGACCTGCCCGACTCGGTGAGCAGCGGGCGCGGTGATTCGGGGGAGACCGCATGACGTCTCGCCGGCTGGTGCTGTGGCGGCACGGACGGACGGCCTGGAACTTCGAGCGGCGGGCGCAAGGACAAACCGACGTCCCGCTGGACAGTGTCGGGATCGCCCAGGCGCAGGAGGCGGCACCGCGGCTGGCCGCGCTCGGCCCGTCGTTCATCTGGTCGAGTGACCTGTCGCGCGCGTGGCGTACGGCCGAGGAGCTGGCCAGCGTCACGGGCCTCACCGTCGTACCCGACGAACGGCTGCGGGAGATCCACCTGGGTGACCGTCAGGGCCTCACGGTGGATGAGATCAAGCGG
>WHTB01000310.1 GCA_009379735.1 Propionibacteriales bacterium | reverse complement strand
GCCAGGCTGCCGTCCGGGGCGAAGAACAACTGCGTGTTGTAGATCGTCCCGTACGAACCGGGATCCTTCTCAGCCGCTCCAACGACGACCCACGCACCGGCCTTGCAGACCGCCTCGCCGCGCGCGGGCGACCCGCCGAGCACTCGACCAGGGCGACTTCGACACCAGCCTGGTCCGCTCCGGCGTCGACACCTACCGGCTGGTCTACCGCACCGTCGACCGGGACGGCCGACCGACCGTCGCCAGTGGCCTGCTCGCGCTGCCGCGCACCAAGGCACGGCGGCTGCGGACCGTGTCGTTCCAGCATGGCAGCGAGGTCTACCGCGGCGATGCCCCATCGGTCTCCGCCGACCCGTGGGCGAAAGGCCCGGCGCTGACGTACGCCTCTGCCGGGTTCGCCGCGGTCTCCCCCGACTACCTCGGGCTCGGCCACGGCATCGGCCCGCACCCGTGGTTCGACCATCCCGCGGAGGCGCAGGCGTCGCTCGACCTGCTGCGCGCGGCACGCCGGTTCGTGCCGGCCACCGGTCGCCGCCTTGAGCGCGACCTCCTGCTCACCGGCTTCTCGCAAGGCGCGTCGGTCGCGCTCCAGCTCGGCAAACGGCTACACGCCGGCGACGACGACTGGTTCCGGCTCGTCGCCGCGGCCCCGATCAGCGGCGCGTACGACCTGAAGAACGTCGAGCTGCCGGCGCTGGTCGGCAACGAGCTGCACCCGAAGTGGACGGTCGCGTACACGTCGTACATGCTGGTCGCGTGGGACCGCATCCACGACCTGTACGACGAGCCGCAGGACGTGTTCCAGGAGCCGTACGCGTCGACGGTCCCCGCGCTGTTCGACAGCAGCCACCCTGGGCAGGAGGTGGCGGCGGGCATTCCTGACACGATCGACGACCTGCTGACGCCGCCGGGGTTCGACCTGCTGCGCAACCCGACACCGGCGCTCTCGGACGCGCTCGACGTCGCGGACAGCGTGTGCTCCGACTGGACGTCACGGGTCCCGGTCCGGATGTACCGCACGGCGCAGGACGTCGAGGCGGCGCCGGCCAACACGACCAGCTGCCGCGACTCGCTGCGCGACGCGGGTCTGCGGCCGACGGTGGTCGACCTCGACTCCGACAGCCACCCGCAGTCGAACATCGACGGCGCGGCGGCCGCCGCCAGGTGGTTCCTCAGCCTCGACCGCTAGCCGCATCTCACTGGCCGCATAGGGTGGCGCCGTGCTCGTACTCCTGCCGCCCTCCGAAGGCAAGACCGCTCCGCGCCGGGGCGCGCCCCTGAACCTCGAGAGCATGACCGCTCCCGAGCTCACCGCGGGGCGGGCCGCGGCGCTGGATGCGTTGGTGGAGCTGTGCAGGGCAGACCCGATCAAGGCGGCGGACGTGCTCGACCTCGGCCCGACGCAGTACGACGAGATCGCGCGCAACGCGACGCTGCCCACGGCGCCGACCGCCGTCGCCGCCAAGGTCTACACCGGTGTCCTCTACGCCACGCTCGACCCGGCGACGATCACCGGGCCCGCCAAGCGCAGGTTGAACCGGTGGGTGCTGGTGCAGTCGGCGCTGTTCGGCCTGGTGGGGATGGGCGACCGCATCCCGGCGTACCGGCTGTCCGGCGACGTGTCGCTGCCCGGCGTCGGGACGATGGCGTCGCACTGGCGAACGTCGATGCGTTCGGTGCTGCCGACACTGGCGAGGCGCGGCCTGGTGGTCGACCTGCGCTCGACGACGTACGCCGCATTCTGGAGAGGCGACCACCGCACCGTCACCCTGCGCGTCCTGCAGGAGGTCAGCGGCCGCCGGATGGTGGTCAGCCACTTCAACAAGGCCACCAAGGGCCGGATCGTGCGCGCCCTGGTGACCGACGGCGGTACGCCACGCAACGCGCACGAGCTGGTCGAACACCTCGGCGCCCTCGGCTGGCAGGCCGAGCAACAGTCCCCTCGCCAGGTCGACGTCGTCGTCGCCGAGCTCTGACCACCCACCCAACCGACGAACCTTCCCGCCGAGGTTGCACATGTGCACCTCGCAGCCGCGATGCGGTACATACGCGCAACCTCGGCGCGAGGAACTGCGACATACGCGCAACCTCGGCGCGAGGGGGCAGGCTCGGTTGTTCTTCAGCGGACGTTCAGCGGGATGGGTGAGGATGCCGGCCTGGTGGGAACCGCGGCTGACGTGTCGTGCAACGCGCGGCCTTGTGTTCCCGGAATGCATGCCAGCGGCGCAGATGTCTGCGTTCTCGGAACACGTGTTCCCGAACGACGGATCCGGAGCCGCGACGTCGGTCTGATGGGTGACGTCGGCCCCGCCCTTCACGCCGAGGTTGCACATGTGCACCTCGCAGCCGCGATGCGGTACATACGCGCAACCTCGGCGCGAGTAGTTGGGACATACGCGCAACTTCGGCGCGAAGAAGGGGGCGCGGGGCGGGCTCGGTTGTTCTTCAGCGGACGTTCAGCGGGATGGGTGACGATGGAGGCATGCGGGTGCTCGTGGTCGAGGACGAGAAGCGCCTCGCCGCCGGGCTTCGCAACGGGCTCGCCGCCGAGGGCTTCGCGGTCGACATCACCCTTGACGGCACGGACGGGCTGTGGATGGCGCGCGAGAACCCGTACGACGCGATCGTGCTCGACATCATGTTGCCCGGCGTCAACGGCTACAAGATCTGCGAGGCCCTTCGCGCCGACGGCAACTGGACGCCGATCCTCATGCTCACCGCCAAGGACGGGGAGTGGGACCAGGTGGAGGCCCTCGACACCGGCGCCGACGACTACCTCACCAAACCGTTCTCGTTCGCCATCCTCGTCGCTCGGCTGCGCGCACTGATCCGCCGTGGCGCCGCCGAGCGCCCGACCGTCCTCGAGGCCGGCGACCTACGCCTCGACCCAGCGGCACGGAAGGTCTGGCGCGGCGAGGTCGAGGTCGCCCTGACCACCCGCGAGCAGGCCTTGCTGGAGTTCCTGCTGCGCCACAAGGGCGACATCGTGTCCAAGAGCGAGATCCTCGACCACGTGTGGGACTACGACTTCGAGGGCGACCCCAACATCGTCGAGGTCTACGTACGGCATCTGCGCAACAAACTCGACCGGCCCTTCGACCGGGCGGCGATCGAGACCCTCCGCGGAGCGGGCTACCGGCTGGCCAGCCATGGCGGCTGACACCCTGCGCGCGCGGTTCGCCTCGGTCCGGGTCCGGACCACGCTCGCCGCCGTGCTCGTCGTGGCGATCGCCTTGGCGGTCGGTGCGACGGCGCTCGTGCTGCTGCTGCGCGAGGCGCTGACCGACAGCGTCGAGAGTGCAGCCGAGACGCGCACCGAGCAGATCGTGCAAGCCCTCGACGCCGGCAGCGACGAGCTCCCGGGTGTCATCGCCGAGGACGACGAGGAGGTCGTCCAGGTCCTCGACGAGAGCGGTTCGATCGTGGCGGCGAGTCCCAACATCGCCGGCGACCCGGTGCTCGCCGGCCTCGGCGACGGAGAGACGACCGAGATCGACGCGCCGATCGAGGAGGGTGCGTTCGTTGCCGTCGCGGCCGAGACCGACGACGGTCGGCTCGTCGTGGTCGCCCACTCGCTGGAGGATGCCACCGACTCGGTCAGCGCACTGATCCCGCTGCTGCTCGTCGGACTTCCGCTCCTGCTCGCGGTCGTCGGCGGCACGACGTGGTACGTCGTGGGGCGGGCGCTGGCTCCGGTCGACCGGATGCGCCGAGAGGTCGACGAGATCTCGGCCGAGCAGCTGTACCGCCGGGTCGAGCCACCAGCAACCCGGGACGAGGTCGGACGCCTGGCGCGGACAATGAACCGCATGCTCGACCGGCTGGAGGAGGCGCAGGTACGGCAACGGCGCTTCGTCTCGGACGCGTCGCACGAGCTGCGCTCCCCGCTTGCGTCGATCCGGCAGAACGCCGAGGTCGCGCTGGCGCACCCCGACACCACGACTGGTCCTGAGCTGGCCGAGACCGTGCTCGCCGAGGGACTGCGCGTTCAGTACCTGGTCGAGGCGCTGCTGCTGCTCGCCCGCGCGGACGAGCATTCGCTGCAGCTCGCCGACCACGTCGTCGACCTGGACGACCTGGTGTTCACCGAGGCGCAACGGCTGCGCGACACCACCGACCTGCAGATCGACACGACCGGGGTCGGTGCCGGACGGGTGCGGGGCGACGCACCCGCGCTGACCCAGGTGCTGTGCAACCTGGCCGACAACGCGGCGCGGCACGCCAGTGAGCGGGTCTCGCTGGGGTTGACGGTCGACGACTCGGCGGTCGTCCTTACCGTGGACGACGACGGGGCAGGCATCCCCGAGACCGAGCGCGACCGGGTGTTCGAGCGCTTCGTGCGGCTCGACGAGTCGCGCGCCCGAGACGACGGCGGCAGCGGTCTGGGGCTGTCGATCGTGACCGAGATCGTCACGGCACATCGTGGCACCGTGTGCGCCACCGAGGGACCGCACGGTGGTGCCCGGATCGTGGTCCGGATCCCCGCGGGCTGAGCCTCGTTCAGGGGCGTTCAGGGTGCGTTCAGCCAGCGGGGCGCACGATGGCGCTACGAGTCGTGAAGAAGGTGGACTGACCATGCGGAAGCAGACCAGGTGGATCGGCGGAAGCGCTCTCGCGCTCGCCGTGGTGACCGGCGGCACCGGTGCCGCCTTCTCGACGGGAGCAGTCGGAGGCGACGACACCGAGTCGGCGCTGACGGGTAGTGCCCTGGAGAAGGCCAGTGCTGCGGCACTCGCGGAGACCGGCGGCGGCAAGGTCACCGGGTCCGAGCGTGACAACGAGGACGGAGCGGTCTACGAGGTCGAGGTGACCAAGGACGACGGCAGCCAGGTCGACGTACGCCTCGACGAGTCCTTCGCCGTCGTTACCGCGGAGGGCGACGACGAGAGCGAGGACGCGGCAG
>WHTB01000054.1 GCA_009379735.1 Propionibacteriales bacterium | reverse complement strand
CGCCGCGACCACCGAGGAGGACTGCCTCGAGCGGGCCCGCCGCGTGACGGCCAGCTTCCGCGGGCGCCGCATCTCGATCGAGCACCCGCGCGGCCAGTACGGCCTGCTCCGGGAGTTCATCCCCGGCGAGCGGGTGTCCACATCGGCGTACCGGCGTCGGCTCCCGGTGCTGTACTTCGCTGCCGGCGTGCCCACCGCGAGCAGCCAGCTCGGCGATCGGCGCGGCCCCTACATCGGCTACACCTGTGGTTCGTCGCGCCGGGCCGTCATGTTCGACACCCACTATGCGACCGAGGTCAAGGAGACGTCCGGCCTGGTGCCGGTCGTCGGTGGTCTCGGCGCCGGCAAGAGCGTGCTCCTCGGCCAGGTCACCTATGAGGCCGTCCGCCGGGGCATCCCGTCGGTCGTCCTCGACCCGTCCGGGCCGCTGGCCCGGCTGACCGAGCTGCCCGAGCTCGCCGAGCACTCGCGGCACCTCGACCTGACGATGGCTCCGGCCGGCACGCTGAACCCGTTCACCGTGGTGGTCGAGCCGAGACGGGCGGCGTACCCGAGCGACGACGCGTTCGCGGAGGCCAAGGTGCTCGCGTCGCAGGACCGCAAGCTGCTCGCGATGGACATCATCAAGATGCTGCTGCCGCCGGCGCTCGACAAGATGCCGCACACGTCCTTGGTGATCTCCGACGCCGTGCGTACGACGAAGGGCGCCCAGATGGCGTCGCTGTGGGACGTCGTGAAGCACCTGGAAACGCACGACAACGACCACGGCCGGGTCGTCGCCGCGTACCTGCGCGACATGGCCGAGCTCCCGCTGGCCCGGTTGTTCTTCCCGGTCGGGGCGCATCCGTTCAGCCAGCTCGACGGGACGCTGACCGTGCTGACGATGCCGGGCCTCGTGCTCCCCCCGCGGGCGGTGCCGCGTGAGCACTGGTCGACGTCGGAGCAGCTGGCGGTGCCGTTGCTGCACCTCGCCGCGTGGTACGCCACCCGCGCGGTCTACGGCCGCAGCATGCAGGAGCGGAAGCTGGTCGCCCTGGACGAGACGCACTTCCTCGGCGAGTGGTCGGCCGGCCGGGCCCTGTTCAACCGGCTCGGCCGTGACTCCCGTAAGTGGAACACCTGCGTACTCGCGGCTTCGCAGAACCCCGCCGACGTCCTCGGCATGGACGTCGCCAACTTCATGTCGGCGGCGTTCGTCGGCCGGATCGAGGACCCCGACGCGGCCTGCGACGGGCTGCGGATGCTGCGGGTGCAGACCGGGGTCGGGTACGAACGGGCCCTGGCGTCGCTGTCATCGACCCGCGGCTCGGTGTCGTACCGCGAGTTCGTGATGCGCGACGTCGAGGGACATGTCGACAAGATCCGGGTCGACCTGACCGGCAACCCCGGGTTGCTCGCGGCGCTCGACACCACGGCTCGCCAGCAGGACTCCTCACCGTCACCCGACGCCGAGGAGGCACAGGTCGCATGACCAGGCGGCTCCTGCTCGCCCTGGCCATGGTGTTCGTGTCGTGGCTGGTCCTACCCGGCGTCGCCTGGGCGGACCTGGACTGCAAGGAGTCGCCGACCCCGGATATGCCCGGCCACGGCCTCACGGCGTTCTTCGAGAACGCGCCCGACAAGCTCCCACCGGACGACGACCCGTTCGCCAAGAACGCGAACACCACGATCTACGAGCAGTACGGGTTCGCGGGGCTGCGCTGGAACACCTACGACCTCGGTTGTGGGCCGGACGCGGCCCGCAGCCCCGACGGCGTCATCGGCACGTCGATCAGCAACTGGATGATGAACGCCCCGCTGGCGCTGGCGGCGTTGACCGCCTCGGTGACCGAGGTGGCGTTCGAGCCCGACTTCCTCGACGTGTTCGACCCGACCATCGCCCGGGTGTCCGGCGCCCTGCACGACAGCCTGTTCGCGAGCTGGATGCCGGTGGTCCTCGCGGCGCTGGGTGTGCTGTTGCTCTACCGAGCCAAACGGTCCTCGCTCGCCACGTCGACCGCCGCGGTCGGCTGGGCGCTGATGATCATCTTGGTCGCGACCGCGTTGTTCCGCTGGCCGATCGCGGCCGGCCACTTCGCCGACGACACCGTTACGACGACCCTCGGCAGCGTGGTCAACGGCCTGAACGACCGCGGCCGCGACGTCGATCCCGCGACGGCGGTCGCGTCGAGCGTCCAGGAGTCGATCTTCTACCGCTCCTGGTTGGCCGGCGAGCTGGGATCGACCGACAGCAAGACGGCCCGCAAGTACGGCCCGGACCTGTTCGACGCCCAGGCGCTGACCTGGCGGGAGGCGCGGATCCTCGAGGAGGACCCCGACCGCGGCCGCGACATCATCGACAAGAAGCGCGACCGGTTCGGCGACATCGCCGACGAGATCCGCGAGTCCGACCCCACGGCGTACGAGTTCCTCACTGGCAAGCGGTCCGAGACCCGGGTCGGCTACGCGTTTCTGGCGACGCTTGCCACCTTCCTGGCGCTGCCGTTCCTGCTGATCTCCTCGCTGCTGCTGCTCGGCTCGTTCCTCATCGTCCGGCTGGCCGTGATGCTGTTCCCCGCCTTCGCCACGCTGGGCGTGTTCCCGTCCGCGCGCGGGATCGTGCTGAGCGTCGGACGGACCGTCGGCGCAGCCCTGGTGAACGCGGTCATCTTCGGGATCGGGGCGGCGGTCACGGTGCTCTGCATCGGCCTGATCCTTGACCCGGCGTCTCGGCTCCCGTCCTGGCTGACCCTGGTGCTGATGCCGTTGTTCAGCTTCGTCATGTGGTACGCGCTCAAGCCGTTCCGGCGGCTCACCGCGATGACGACCTCGACCGCCGACCCGTTCGGCGAGGCCGCGGGGGCGGCGGGCACCGTCAGCCGGAGCAGCATGAAGGTGATCAAGCGGACGGCGACAGCGGCTGCCGCGACGTACACCGGGACCGTCGCCGCGGGTGCCACGCTGGCCGCCGACAAGGACGACAGCTCGGTGGTGCCCGACCGGGCCGAGGCGAGGTTCGACACCGGGGCGGCGCCCGAGGACGACCAGGTCGGGCGCGAGGTGGTCGAGGCGAGACCGCGGCCGGAGTCCGCGCCGATGTCCGCCGGCCCGCGGGACCAGGCCGGCAGCGCGGACCGCGTACCCCAGCATGCGGCAGGTCGGCCGGCGTACACGGAGGCGCCCGTCTCGGACCCGGTGTCGGAGCCGGTGTCGGGGGCCGCCGACGGGTCCGCTCGACGGACCGAGGCGGCGACGACGGCCGAGCGAGACGTACCCCAGCCGTTCTCCACCAGCGCACCGACAGCACCGGCCGAGCCGGCGTGGGAGGACGCCGACGAGGTGTACGCGATCTACCGACCCGAGAGCGGGCTGAGCGAGAACGGTCAGGGCGACGATGCTGCATGACGTCGTCGCCTGGTGCCTGCACTCGCCGGGCCGGCTGGCCGCCGTCGGGCTGACCGCCGCGGCCGTGGTCGTCGGCGTGGTGCTGGTCGCGGGTACGACGGACCAGCCCGCGACGGCCGGCCAGGCCGACCGCCCGAGTGCTCCCCCGACCGCCGCCGCGTCGAGCAGCGTGCCGCCGCCGTCGACGGCGGGCGAGAGCTCTCCCCGTCCGGACGAGACGGCACCGGCCGGACGGTCGGCCGCTGAGCCGGCTGCCGAGAAGTTCCTCGCGCACTACCTGGTCGAGACGACGCCACCGGCGCTGGAGTCGTGGCGGGCCGCGGTGCAGCCGCTGGTGACGCCGTCCCTGTGGCGAGGGCTGCAGCACACCGACCCGTCGGCGCTGCCCCGCGGCAGCGTCGAGGAGCTCGAGGTCGACGCGGCGGGGGCGTTCGGGGCGGAGATCCTGGCCCACCTGACCGACGACACCACGCTGGCCCTGTCGCTGGTGTGGGAGCAGGGCGGCTGGCGGGTCGCCGACGTCCAACCGGCGGATCCGTCATGAGTCGCGCGCTCAAGATCACCGTCGTGCTGGCGCTGCTCGGCGGGCTCGCCCTGGTCGGGATGACGGTCATGCTGATGGCGATGGTGGTCACCGGCGCTGACACCGAGGCATCGGCTGGCCCGTCGACCAGTGCGTGCAGCCTCGAGGCGTCCGGCGCGCAGGTCGAAGACCTCGACGAGGAACAGGTCGAGAACGCCCGCACGCTGATCGCGGTGGGCAAGGACACCGGCATCCCGCCGCGCGGGTGGACGATCGCGATCGCGGTGGCCCTCCAGGAGTCTGGCATGCGCAACCTCGACTTCGGCGACCGCGACTCGCTGGGGATGATGCAGCAACGCCCGTCGTCCGGATGGGGGACACCGGACCAGGTCCGTGACCCTGCGTACGCCGCCCGCGCGTTCTATGGCGGCCCGGGGTCGCCGACGAAGAACCCCGGTCTGCTGTCGATCTCCGGCTGGGAGCAGATGCCGTTGTGGGAGGCGTCGCAGTCCGTGCAGCGGTCGGCGTTCCCGATGGCGTACGCCCAGCACGAGTCGCTCGCCACCTCGCTGGTCAAGAAGCTGTCCGGCGAGACGTCTGGATGCGCCGAGCTCGCGCGCGGACCGTGGCAGCTGCCCGTGCAGGGGACCTACCGGCTGACCTCGACGTTCGGCCCGCGGACCTCACCCACGAGAGGCGGTGCCGACATGCACACCGGTGAGGACTTCGCGGCGCCGATCGGGACCGTGGTCCTCGCCGTGTCGAGCGGCCGGGTGTCGTTCACCGGGGTGGACGGCGGCTATGGCAACCTGGTGCGGGTCACGCATGCCGACGGTGTCGAGTCGTGGTACGCCCACCTGTCCAAGATCGACGTCCGGGCCGGCGACGAGGTCGCGGCCGGCACGCCGATCGGGGCGGTGGGGTCGACCGGGAACTCCACCGGCCCGCACCTGCACCTGGAGATCCGGATCGACAGTTTGCCGAGCCCGCCACTGGACTGGCTGCGGCGGAAGGGTCTTGAGCCGTGAGCGAGCCGCACTACCCGTTCTTCGGAGTGCCGCCCGCCCGGCAGCCGCGCCCTGCCGCCGAGGAGCCCGCGCTGCGCGGCAAGCGGGTCGTGCTGTCGATGCCCGACGGTTTCGTGTACGACATGCGGGCGGCCAGCGAGCGGTACGAGAACGGTGACGCGAAGACCGTCATCGACATCGTCAGCGAGGAAGAGTGGTACCGGTGGATGTTCACCCACCAGCAGCCGAAGCGGCAGCCCTTTCCGGTCGGCCTGGTCTGGGTCGAGTGACCCACTGACCGACCCGCCGAGCACCACCCCCTTTTCGCGCCGAGGTTGCGCGTATGTCGCACCTCCTCGCGCCGACGTTGCGCGTATGTCCGCGGCACCCCTGACATACGCGCAATCTCGACGGGAGAAAGTCGGCGGGCGCGTCAGCTCTGCAGCACGGCGGCCAGCGAGTCGAGGGCGCCAGGCACCAGGCTGTAGAACGACCAGACACCTCGCTTCTCCCGGTTCAGCAGCCCGGCGTCGACCAGGATCTTCAGGTGGTGCGACACGGTGGGCTGGCTGAGGCCGACCGGCTCGGTCAGGTCACAGACGCAGGCCTCCTGACCCTCGTACGCCGCGACCAAGGACAGCAGGCGCAGCCGGGTGGGGTCGGCGATCGCCTTCACCCGGCCGGCCAGCACGACCGCGGCCTCGGCGCCGAGTGGCTCGCGGGTCAGCGGCGCGCAGCAGTCGGCGGGGCCGGCCGTGGGTTCGAGCAGCAACGTTTTCGCCATCTGACCAGTATGCCTCGCTCATCGACCACCATCGATGCCCGCGGGCGATGCAAACGGGCGGCTCACTCGCGGGTGGCGAGGAACTGGGTGGCCGCCAGCTCGCCGTAGAGCGGGTCGGCCGCCACCAGCTCCTGGTGCGTCCCCACTGCTCTGATCTCGCCCGCGTCCATCACGATGATCCGGTCCGCCGTGGTGACGGTCGACAGCCGGTGTGCGACCACCAGCGCGGTGGTCGTTGCGGCGATGTCGGAGATCGTCTCGCGGAGCGCGGACTCGTTGACGGCGTCGAGCTGTGAGGTCGCCTCGTCCAGCAGCAGCAGCCGGGGCTCGCGCAACAGGGCGCGGGCGACGGCCACTCGCTGGCGCTCCCCGCCCGACAGCTTCACCCCGCGGTGGCCCACCGTCGTGTCGAGCCCGGCGGGGAGGGCCGCGACCATGCCGTCGAGCCTGGTCGTACGGAGTGCCTGGGCCACCTGCTCGTCGGTCGCCGCGGGAGCGCCGAAGCGAAGGTTCTCCGCCAGCGTGCCGGACAGCACCGGGGCGTCCTGCTCGACGTACCCGATGACTGCTCGGAGCCGTGCCAACGGCCATTGCGCCACATCCATCCCGTCGACCAGGAGGTGACCCGCCTCGGGGTCGTAGAACCGCTCGAGCAGCGAGAACACGGTCGTCTTCCCTGCACCGGACGGGCCGACGATCGCGGTCATCCCGCCCGCCGGCACGCAGAAGCTGACCTGACGGTGCACCAGCGGCAGGCCCACCCGGTAGCGGAAGTCGACCCGGCGGAACTCCACGGTGGCCGGCCCGGTGCGCACCGGGAAGACCGCGGCGTCCGGTGGGTCGGCCTCGATCGGGAGCCGCTGGACCTCCAGGATCCGGGTGACCGCGGCCGCGCCGCTCTGGTATTCGGTGACGGCGCCGCTGACCGCGTTGGCGGGCGGCATCAGGTAGTAGATGTAGAGCAGGAACGCGACCAGGGTCGCGACGTCGATCCGCCCGGAGGCGACCCGGCCGCCGCCGACGCTGAGCACGGCGAGGAAGGCGCCCTGTACGGCGAGCCCAGCGGTGTTGCCGGCCAGCGCCGACCATTTCGCGGCCCGGATCGAGGCGGCGAAGGAGGTCGAGGCGGCGTGGTGCAGGCGTGCCGTCTCGCGGGCCTCGGCGCCCGAGGCTTTCACGGTGCGGTACGCGCCGAAGACTCGCTCGAGCACCGCGCCGAGGGCACCCACCGCCTCCCGGGCGTGCCGGGCGGCCCGACCGATCCGCGGCACGACGAACCCGATGACGACCACGGCGGCGGCGAGTGCGGCGAGGGTCACCAGGAACAGCACCGGGTCGAGGAAGCCCATCATGGCGAGCGTGGCGACCAGCGTGATCGACCCGGTCACGCCACCGACGAAGGTGTCGGTCACGACCCCGCGCAGCACATCGGCGTCGGCGGTGACCCGGGTCATCAGGTCACCCGGCTCAGTCTCCTCGACCGCGGACAGCCGCAGCCCCAGCAGCCGCTCGACCAGCAGGTGCCTGGCGTCGAGCACGACGGACTCCGCGGCCCGCTCGAGCACGTATGACCCCGTCGCCCCGATCCCGGCGTTGGCGAGCACCAGGACACTCATGGCAAGGATCAGCCCGCCCACCGGCCGGTCCGCGCCGAGGCGGCCGATCAGCTCCCGGACGACGAGCGGCAGGGCCAGACCGGTCGCCGCGGTGGCCAGGCTGAGCAGGGCGCCGGCGATCAGGGCGGGCAGGTGCGGCCGCAGGTACGCCACCATCGCGGCCGCGGGTGATACCCGTACGGCCGCTGGGATCATCCGGACTCGACGCGTTCGGACCGGTCGACCGGCGAGTACAGCGGGCACCAGATCGCGTCCCGTCGCCGCAGGACGAGGTTCGGCAGGGCGAGCACCTCGCAGCCGTCGTACCCGCGGGCTGACGCCAACAGCATGGAGAGCCCGAAGTACAAGAAGATGCTCCCCCCGTTGACCGGGGTGACGAAGGTGATCGCCGTGCCGACCACGACCACGGTCAGGATGACGACGGTTGCGACGGCTATCTGGGTGCCGGACCAGGCGGCGCGGGCGCGTGCCTTCGTCGCCGTCGAGCCCAGGACTGCGTTGATGCCCAGTGCGGCGGCAACGGCCACCGCGGGCAGCGCGACGAGGGCGGCGGCCACGTCCCACCATCCGACGCCCATCGTCGCGACCGCAACCACCGTGATCGCGATGCCGATGACGGCCCGGGCCGCTGTCCCGGCCGGTCCGATGGTGCGGTCAGTGGTGGTCATGGAGTTTCCCCCTGGTGTCGTTCGAGAGCGGTGCAGATCTGTTCCTGGCTCGGCAGGTCGAGCCGACATCCCGAGCCGGCGCTGATGGTGGCATCGGTGACGTCGGCGCCGTCGACGGTCAGGGTCGGTGACATCACGCCGCGGTCGCGGTGCTCGCGGAGGTCCCAGGCGCCGCCGGCCCGACGCAGGCAGGCGAGCAGCCGCTGCCGCACCAGCGGGGCGTTGGGGCAGTCGTGGTCGTACCAGAGGTCGATCCGCGTCGGGTTGAGCGGCTCCATGCCCCGACCGTAAACGTTGCAGTGCGGTGCAAGGTCAAGTGATGTCCGGCCCGCGCCTACTCGCGCCGAGGTTGCGCGTATGTCCGGAGTCCTCGCGTCGAGGCTGCGCTCATGTCCGACGGGTGGCGGCTCACCCCCACCCGTACCCGATCATCCCCACGCCAGCAGGCGTGGGGATGATCGGGAACGGCACGGGCCGGTGCCGTTCAGGAGCCCCGAGCTGGCGGACATACGTGCAACCTCGGCGCGAAGGCTGTGGTTTCGACGTCCTCCGGCCATGGCGATCGAGATGAGGTGCGCCACGATGTCGAGATCCGGCCAGCAGCTTCTATGTCTCTGGTGAGATGCCCACATCGGCGCATCGCCAGGTCCAGCGAAAGGAACACCATGTTCGAGCACACCAAGGCATTCAGCGGGTTCTCCGTGGACGACATCGCGAAGGCGAAGCAGTTCTACAGCGAGACGCTCGGTCTCCGGGTGTCCGAGGAGTACGGGATGCTCAGTCTGCACATCGCCGGCGACCGCGACACGCTGGTGTATCCCAAGGAGGACCACACGCCGGCGACGTTCACGATCCTCAACTTCCCGGTTGACGACATCGACTCCACCGTGCAACAGCTCGCGGCCCGCGGGATCGTCTTCGAGAAGTACGACGGCGTCGACGAGTCGGGAGTCATGCGCGAGCGTGGACCGGCGATCGCCTGGTTCAAGGACCCGGCCGGCAACGTCCTCTCCGTACTCCAGGAAGACTGAGCAAACTGCCTCGAACGGTGACCGGGCCTGCTCGTCAAGAACGGTCCCGGTCACCCGGTCCTCGTGGCGTCAGCCGGGCGGGGCGAGGGCCTGGAGCAGTCGCTCGACCGCGTCCGCGTCACCGGTGAGCGTGAGCTGCTCGCTGGCCGCCGCCTCGCTGAGGCGCTGTTGGTGCGTAACCAGGGACGCGAACGTCCGGGCGTCGGTGTCGATCACCGCGTCTGGGTCGGGTGCGTCGCCCCGGACGACGGTGAGCCGACCGTCGGCGACGCGGACAACGAAGGTGTCCTCGCCGATGCGCAACGCGTACGTGGCGTTCAGGTCCCGGCTCGACTCCGGGTCGAAGCCGCTGCGCAGCGCGAGCATGAGCGCGTCGACGCTGGCTCCGGCGGTGCGATCTCGCAGCGGCGAGCGCCGGCCCCAGCGGGCGAGGTGGAGCAGGACTGGCTCGAGCTCTAGGCCCCATTCGGTGAGCTCGTAGACCCAGGAGCCCGCAGGCGGGGCGAGCTTGCGGCGGCGCACGACGCCGGCCTGTTCCAGCTCGCGCAGCCGCTGGGACAGGACGTTCGGACTCGCGTGCGGCAGCCCCGCTCGCAGGTCGGTGAACCGCTTCGGGCCGAGCAGCAGCTCGCGGACGATGAGCAGCGCCCAGCGTTCGCCGACGAGGTCCAGCGCGTGCGCTGCGGAGCACGCCTGGCGGTAGGTGCGTGTGGTCGCCACATCCACAGACTATCAGGGGCGATCCTAGTCTTGAGATTGATGATTGCTGTTTAGGATTAGTAAGTATTAGCCTGCAACCAGGACAAGAGTTGCCTGGAGGCGCGGCATGGGTGAGCGAAACGGAAGTCCGGCGACATCGAGGTCGGCGCAAGGATGGGTGCTGGCCCTGGCGTCGGTGGCATCGTTCATGCTGGCGCTGGACGCCCTGGTCGTGGCCACCTCGCTGACAGCGATCCGGCTCGACCTAGGCGCCACAATCGAGGGGCTGGGGTGGGCCGCGAACGCCTACAACGTGAGCTTCGCGGTGCTGCTCATGACGGGCGCCGCACTTGGCGACCGCTTCGGGCGCCGGCGGATGTACGTCGCCGGGCTCGTGCTGTTCGCGATGGCGTCCGCGGCGTGCGCGTTGTCGCCCGATATCGGCTGGCTGATCACGGCTCGCGCCGTGCAGGGGGTGGGCGCGGCGGTGGTGGCACCGCTGGCCCTGACGCTGCTGAGCACGGCGTTCCCGCCCGAGCGGCGGGGCCAGGCACTGGGGATCGTCGCGGGTCTCGCGGGCCTCGCGACGTTCAGCGGCCCGTTCGTTGGCGGCGCGATCGCCGAGGGCCTGGCCTGGCAGTGGATCTTCTGGCTCAACGTCCCGATCGGTCTGTTCGCCGCACTCCTGGCGCATCGCCGGATCGGGGAGAGTGTCGGCCCGAACCGCAGCCTCGACCTCGGTGGCCTCACGCTGGTGACCGCGGGCGTGCTCGGGGTGGTCTGGGGGCTGGCCCGGGGGCATGTCGCCGGCTGGGGGAGCCTCGAGGTCGTCACGTCGCTGGTCGCCGGGGTGCTGCTGCTCACCGCCTTCGGTGCGTGGGAGCGGCACGCACCCGCGCCGATGCTGCCGCTGCGGTTCTTCCGCAGCTCGGCCTTCACCGCGGGCAACGTGGCGAACTTCTGTCTCTGGGGTTCGCTCTACGGGTTCCTTTTCCTCACCGCGCAGTATCTGCAGACCGCGCTCGGCCACGGGCCGCTCGGCGCCGGGCTGCGGCTGATGGCCTGCACCAGCGCGCTGATCCTCGTCGCCCCGCTCGCCGGTGCCCTGGCCGACCGTTTCGGTGAGCGGCGCTTCATGGTTGGCGGCCTGCTCCTGCAGGCGACCGGTATGGCTTGGCTCGCACTGATCGCCGACGCCGACCTCGCCTTCTCCCTGATGGTGTTGCCGCTCGTCGTCGGCGGGATCGGGGTGTCGATCGGCATCCCAACCGCCCAGCGCGCCGTTGTCGGCGCGGTCACCGCCCCCGAGATCGGCCAGGCGTCCGGCGTCGTCACCACGCTGCGCGTCCTCGGCGGCGCGTTCGGCATCGCGACGCTCACCGCGGTCTTCGCGGGCACCGGCAGCCTCGACTCGCCGGCGGCGTTCGCCGACGGGTTCGCCCCCGCGATCGGTGTCGCCGCGATGCTGGCGTTGGTGGGCGCAATAGCGGCCCTGTGGCTTCCCGGACGCACGCCCGGCGCCCCGCCCCTCCGCGCCGCACCCATCACCGAGCACGCCACGGGAGTGACCGCATGACCGACGTTCCGATCCTGCTCACTGCGACCGTCGTCCTCGCCTGTCTCGCGCTGCCGCTCGCCGTCGGTGCCGTGCTCCACCGCGGCGCGCGCGCCGCCGGTCTCGGGCACCGGCGGGCGAGCCGGCTCGGGTGGACCGCTGGGCTCGTACTCGCCGCCTGGCTGGCAGTGACCGCAGCCGTGGGCGGCGTCGGCCTGTACGCCGCCGATCCCTGGCTGGGCATCGGCGTGGCCTTGCCGCTGGTGCTGGGCCTGCTCGCCCTGCGCCTGTCCGCCGTCACGGCCGCCCTCAGCGACGTCCGCGCCCCCGCGGCGCTGGCCGCGGTCCAGGTAGTCCGCGTCGTGGGCGTTGTGTTCCTCGCGTTGCTCGCGCTGGATCTCCTCCCGCCAGGCTTCGCCGTGCCCGCCGGGACCGGTGACGTCCTGGTTGGGCTGCTGGCACCGGTCGTCGCCTACGCCTTGTGGCGCCGGCAGTCCCGACCAGCGCTCGGCATCGCGTTCAACGCCTTGGGACTCCTCGACCTCGTCGTTGCCATCCCGCTCGGCCTGCTGCATGCCCCCGGACGGCTCCAGTTGATCGTCACCGAGCCCACGGCCGGGATCATGGGTCTGCTCCCGATGGCGCTGATCCCCACGTTCGTGGTGCCGCTGGCGATCGTGCTGCACGTCGCCTCGTTACGGCTTCTGGTCGGTCCGGGCCGGCCCGACTCGAAGGGTGACGTGGTTGGCGTTCGGCGTCACGATCGGTCCCGGTCACCCTCCACCGTCACCAGTCCCCCGGTCGATCGGGCGTGAGCCGGGCGGCGCGGGACTCGAGGTAGCGCTGCTCCGGGACGCTCAAGGTGTGCCGAGCGGCCAGCCGGTAGTGGGTCTGGGCCGCCTCCCGGTCACCCGCGGTGTCGAGCAGGTGCGCGCGGACGGCGTCGACCCGGTAGTGCCCGGCGAGCGCGGGGTCGGCCTCCGCCTCGGCGAGCTGCCGTAGCCCGGCCTCGGGGCCGTGCACCATGGCCACCGCGACGATGCGGTTGAGGCTGACCATCGGTCCGGGCGCGATGCTGCTGAGCAGCTCGTACAGGGTGAGGATCTGCGGCCAGTCGGTGTCGTCGGCGCGCCCCGCCTCGCCGTGTACGGCGGCGATGGCAGCCTGCAGCTGGTACGGGCCGATCGGCGCGCTGGCCAGCGTCTCGGTGATCAGCGCGATGCCCTCGGCGATCGCCTCGGCGTCCCACCGGCTGCGGTCCTGCTCGGCCAGCGGGACCAGGTCACCGTCGGGGTTGGTCCGGGCCGGGCGGCGGGCGTCGGTGAGCAGCATCAGGGCGAGCAGCCCGGCGACCTCGCCGTCGTCCGGCAGCCGGTCACGAAGCTGGCGGGTCAGCCGGATCGCCTCGGCGGTCAGCTCGACGCGGTGCAGCGCCGACCCGGAGCTGGCGGTGTAGCCCTCGTTGAAGATCAGGTACAGCACGCGCAGCACGGCGGCCATCCGCTCGGCGCGTTCGGACTCCGGAGGCATCCGGAAATGGGCGCCGCTGGTCTTGATCCGCTGCTTGGCCCTGCTGATCCGCTGGCCGACGGTCGCCTCCGGGACCAGCAGCGCGCGGGCGATCTCCGCCGTACTCAGCCCGCCGACCGCACGCAGGGTCAGCGCGACCTGGGAGACCGGGGTGAGCGAGGGGTGACAGCACAGCAGCAGCAAGGTGAGCGTGTCGTCGACGGCGGGTGCGGGATCGGGGTCCGGTGGCGACATTGCGACGGCGGCCGCCTCCCGGCGCCGGCGGGCCGTATCACTGCGCCACAGCTCGATCCGCCGCCGGGAGGCGACCGTGATCAGCCAGCCCTTCGGGTTGTCCGGCACGCCGTCGGTCGGCCACTGGACCGCCGCCGCCAGCATGGCCTCCTGCACCGCGTCCTCGCAGGTGTCGAAGCCGCCGTGGCGCCGGACGAGGGCGCCAAGGACCTGCGGCGCCAGCTCGCGCAGCAGGTCCTCGACCTCGGGCGCCGTCCTCACATCTGCGGCCCGCCGAACTCCAGGACCGGCCGCACCTCGACCAGGCCGAACTCCGCCTCCGGCACCCGTGCGGCACACTCGATCGCTCGCTCGAGGCTCTCGCACTCGAGCAGGTAGAAGCCGGCCAACAGCTCCTTAGCCTCGGCGAACGGACCGTCGGTCGTCATCGTCTGGCCGTCGTGCACCGTGACGCGTTTGGTCATCGAGGCGTCGGTCAACGCCTCGGTCGCGATCAGCTCGCCCGAGGCGACCAGGTCCTCGGTGAGCCCGGCGTAGTAGGCGAAGCCCTCGTCTCGCCGGGTGTCGGTGAACCCCTCCCAGATCGCCCGGGACTCCGGGTTGCCGTAGATCAGGATCAGGTACTTCATGCCGCCTCCAACGTGTGCGGAAATCCTCTCACCCGCGATGTCGAGGGGTGCCAGGCCGCTGATCCGGGCGGCTACGCACCGTTGCTCCTCCGTGACATGTCGCCATAGCATCGACGGGACCATCGCCCCCAACAGCACCCAGGAGGGGTCACCATGTCCCGCCTCATCTCGGCACCAGGACTCAGGTCGTTGCTCGCGGCAGCTGTGACTGTCGCGACCGCTGCCCTGGTCGCCATCACCCTTTCACCCGGCCTCACCTCGGCCACGAGTACGTCCCAGGGGAACACGCAGACCACCAAGGCCCAGGCGGACGACGAGAACACCACCGAGCGCGTCGAGAATGTCGTCTTCGCGATCCACGGCGGTGCGGGCACCATCCGCCGCGAGGATCTGACGCCCGAGCTCGAGCAGGAGTACCGCGACGCGCTCACCACTGCGGTGCGCGCCGGGCACCGCGAGATCCAGCGCGGCAAGGACAGCACGGCCGCGGTCGAGGCCGCCATCAACACGATGGAGGACTCGCCGCTGTTCAACTCCGGCAAGGGCGCGGTCTTCAACACCGACGCCGAGAACGCGCTGGACGCCTCGATCATGGACGGCGAGACGCTGGACACCGGTGCGGTCACCGGGACCAAGCACATCAAGAACCCGATCTCGCTCGCCCTCGAGATCATGGAGAACTCGCGGCACGTGCTGCTGGCCGGCGAGGGAGCCGAGCTCTTCGCCCAGCACCGCGGAATCGAGCTCGTCACGCAGGACTACTTCTTCACCGAGCGCCGGTGGGAGTCGCTGATGAGTGCCAAGGACGGCGAGTCCGACTTCGAGTTCGGTGAGACCAACACGGTGGGCGCCGTCGGCGTCGACCGCGACGGCGACCTGGCCGCCGGCACGTCGACCGGTGGGCTGACCAACAAGCCGGTCGGGCGGATCGGTGACTCCCCGATCGTCGGGGCCGGCACGTACGCCGACAACGACACGATGGCAGCGTCCGCGACCGGCACCGGAGAGCTGTTCATCCGGCAGGCCGTCACCCACGACATCTCCGCCCAGATGGAGTACCTCGACCGCCCGGTCGCCGAGGCCGCGGGTGTCGCCATCGACAAGACCGAGGAGATCGGTGGCGAGGACACCGGCGGCGTGATCGCCCTCGACCACGACCAGAACCTGGCCTTCGTCTTCAACACGTCGGGGATGTACCGCGGCTACGTCACCGAGGACGGCGAGATCGTCGTCAAGATCTTCGGCGACGAGTAACCGGCGACCGCCTATCTATCGGGTCGGCACGGGGGCGGCACCTCGACGGTGCCGCCCCTGCGGCGCCGTTCTCTAGGATGACCGGGATGACCCAGACTTCTGAGGCCGTGGTGATCCGCGCGTACGGTGAGCCCGACCAACTCCAGTTGGAGCAGGTGCCCACCCCGGAGCCGTCCGCAGGCCAAGTCCTCGTGGAGGTGGAGGCCGCTGGGGTCGCGTACGCCGACGTCTTGATGCGGCGCGGTATCTACCCCGAGACGCCCCGCGTGCCGTTCACCCCCGGGTACGACTTGGTCGGCCGGGTGCTGGCCACGGGTGCCGACGTACCACACCTGCGTGTCGGCGACCGCGTGGCCGCACTGACGGTCACCGGAGCCAACGCGACCCACGCCGTGGCCGATGCCTCGCTCACGGTGAAGGTGCCCGCCGGCCTGGGCGCCCCGGAGGTGTGTGCGCTGGTGCTCAACTGGGTCACCGCCCGCCAGATGCTGCACCGCATCGCGACGGTGCCCTCCGAGGGCTCGATTTTGGTGCACGGTGCAGCCGGCGGCGTGGGTACGGCACTCCTGGAGCTTGCCCAGGCCCACGACGTCCGGGCCTATGGGTCCGCGTCCGGCGAGCGCACCCAGGCCGTCGTTGCCCGCGGAGGCATCCCGATTGACCGCCGCGAAAGGGATGTGATCGCCGAGGTGCTGCAACGGGAGCCGGGCGGAGTCGACGCGACCTTCGACGCGATTGGCGGCACTCACCTGCACCGGTCGCGCACGGCCACCGGTCGCGAGGGCACCGTCGTCAGCTATGGGGTGTCATTCGGAGTCGACGCCGGACACGGTCGGTCCGGCACTCTCGTTCGCCAGGCGGTCGCCTTGACCCGGGCTCGGCTGACCCGTGGTGCCACGATAAGCCTTTACGTGATCGCTGGACCACGCGGCTACGCAACTCGCCACCCCGGCCACTTCCGCGAGGACCTCGAAGCGCTGATCGAGCAGCTGGCGCAAGGACGGATCCATCCCGAGGTGACGGTGATGTCGCTGCGCGAAGCCGCGGCCGCCCACAGCGCCCTGGAAGGCGGCCAGGTCACGGGCAAGCTAGTTCTCGTCCCCTGACGTGTGCGCAAACGGCGCGGGCGCGGTCCGGGCGCGCCGGCACGTTCGGCTGTGCTCACGTCGCTGCGCTCTACGTCGTCACCGACGACATTGCTGTCGACAGTCACGTTCAACCGCAGTTTCGTCGGTTACGGCGGTGGACGACCCGCGCCGTGTCCGACCGCGGTCACCGTGTCGCTCCGTGCCGCGGTGGCGTCGTCGTAGCTGGCCTCGGAGGATCTCTTCGGCAAGCTGTTGGCGACGTGGCGGCCCGTCACCTGCTCCGGATCGGGAGCCGACGCCGAGTGGATCGACGTGGCGGCGTACCCCTGACGTGGGCCGAAGGCGTCGAACTCCGTTCCGGTCGTGGAGTTCGGAGAACTCGCCGGAGATGGCGCGGAGGCGGATGGTCGTCGTCACCCTGACAGCAACCATCCGCCCCCACGGGGTGGTCATGCGGCGACGAGCGCCTCGTCCGTCTCCAGCTCCGGCTCCGGCACCTGCATCGGCCGTGGCCGCAGCAGGGCGCCCCCGATGACCGCGGCGAGGGCGGCCATCACGGCACCCGCGGCGAAGGCCAGCTGGTAGCCGCCGTTCAGCGCCTCCAGCGGCGCCGTGCCCGCAGCGGCGAGCTCGCCGCTGCGCCAGGTCGAGAGGCTGACCAGGACGGCCAGGCCGAGCGCGCCGCCCATCATGAACGAGGTGTTCACGACCCCGGAGGCGAGTCCGGCCTCGTGCGGCTCGACGTCACCCATCGCGGCCAGCAGCACCGGGTTGAACGCGATGCCGGCGCCGATGCCCAGCAGCACCATCCCGGGCAGCACGTGGACGACGTAGCTGCCACCGACCGGGGCCTGGGCGAACAGCGCCAGGCTGACCGCGGCCAGCCCGAGGCCAACCGTGAGCGGCGGACGGATGCCGAACCGCATCACCAGCTTGTCGCTGAGCCGCAGGGACATCACAGCCATCACTATGCAGGAGGGCAGGTACGCCAACCCGACCGCGAGGGCGCCGTACCCCAGCACGCCCTGCATGTAGAGCGCGGTCAGGAAGAAGCACGCGAACATCGCACCAGCCCACAGCACGCCGACCACCTGCGAGACCGCGACGTTGCGCAGCCGGAAGAGCCGCAGCGGCACCAGCGGGTGCTCGGCGGTGGCCTCGCGGACCACGAACGCGACGAGCAGCGCGGCCGCCACGCCGAGGATGCCCAGGGTCCGGGCCGAGGTCCAACCGGCCTCGTTGCCGCCGACCACGCCGTACACCGCGAGCATCAGGGCGACCGTGACCAGTCCGGAGCCCGCGACGTCGAGGCGGCCGGGGCTCTGCTGCGGTCCGTCCGCGGGCAGCAGGCGGGTGACCAGCAACCAGACGGCGATCCCGATCGGCACGTTGACGAGGAAGATCCAGTGCCAGGCGAGCAGGCCGGTCAGCACGCCGCCGAGCAGCACGCCGGCGGCGCCGCCACCGGACATCACGAACCCGAAGACTCCCATCGCTTTGGCCCGCTCTCCGGGGTCGGAGAACAGGCCCATGATGAGGGCCAGCGCGACCGCGGAGACCGCGGCACCACCGAGTCCCTGGACGGCGCGACCGGCGACGAGCAGCTCCGCGTTCGGTGCGAACGCGCAGGCCACCGAGGCGGCGGTGAACGCCGCAACACCACCGAGCAGCACCCGGCGGTTGCCGTAGAGGTCACCGAGGCGGCCCGAGAGCAGCAGGAATCCGCCGAAGGTCAGCATGTAGGCGTTGACCACCCAGGCCAGCGCCTCGGGCGAGAAGCCCAGGTCGGTCTGAATGGTGGGCAGTGCCACGTTCACGATGTTCGTGTCCAGCACGATCATCAGGTCGCCCAGGCACAGGGCGTAGAGGGCGAGCCAGCGGACACGGCGGTCGTTCATCGTCTGCTCCTTCGGTGGTGTTGTTACTACTTCGTCGGACAGGAGCATCCGAATTCGACAAGATCGCCGAAAAAAAGTTCCCGAGGTCAGGAGAACAGGCCGACCAGGTCGGAGCTCACCCGCCAGAGCCGTGCCGCAGTGGCCTCGTCGTAGCTGGCCTCGGAGGATCGCTTCGGCAAGCTGTTGGCGAAGTAGCAGCCCGTCACCTGCTCGAGATCGGGAGCTGAC
This sequence comes from Propionibacteriales bacterium, assembly GCA_009379735.1. Taxonomy (GTDB): domain Bacteria; phylum Actinomycetota; class Actinomycetes; order Propionibacteriales; family Nocardioidaceae; genus WHTB01. The sequence continues at coordinate 387 of WHTB01000054.1, read as the reverse complement.
GCTGCGTGGATCGACGTGGCGGCGCCCTGAGCCGGCCGCCGCATGAAGGGCCGCACGAACGGGACGAACAGCCGCTGCACCCCGCCCGGGTCCTCGGCTCCGAACCCGGTGCTCACCATGCCGGGATGCAGCGCGTTGGCGGTGACCGAGGTTGCCCGCAGCCTCCTGGCCAGCTCGTACGTGAACACGACGTTGGCCAGCTTGGACTGGCCGTACGCCCGTGCGCCGGAGTAGGACCGTTCGCCCTGCAGGTCGTCGAAGTCGATCCGCCCGGTGCTGTGCGCATGGGAGGAGACCGTGACCACCCGCGCAGGGGCGCTCTGCCGAAGACGGTCGAGGAGCAGGTTGGTGAGCAGGAACGGCGCGAGGTGGTTGAGGGCGAAGGTG
>WHTB01000032.1 GCA_009379735.1 Propionibacteriales bacterium | reverse complement strand
CGCACCGACGCCCGCGCCTACCGCAGCCTCCGCCAACGCGACCGACTCCGCGTGGAAGTCGATGGTCTGCCACGGGGTGAGCGTGCCGGCCCAGTCGAAGATGACCGCGTCAACCGCCATGGACGACCCGGGCGACATGCGCCACGACCGCATCGAGGGCGACGTTCTCGCGGTCGCCGGTGGCCCGGTCCTTGACCTCGACCTGGCCGTCGGCGAGCCCCTTGCCCACCACCACGATCGTCGGCACTCCGATCAGCTCGGCGTCCTTGAACTTCACCCCGGGAGACACCTTCTGCCGGTCGTCGAACAGCACGGAGACGCCGGCGGCCTCGAGCTCCGCCGTGAGCCGCTCGGCGGTCTCGAACACCTCGGCATCCTTGCCGGTCGCGACCAGGTGGACGTCGGCCGGCGACACCTCGCGCGGCCAGATGATGCCGAGCTCGTCGTGCGAGTTCTCGATGATCGCCGCCACCGCCCGGGAGACACCGACGCCGTACGACCCCATCGTCACGGTGACCAGCTTGCCGTTCTGGTCGAGCACCCTGAGGTCGAGCGCCTCGGAGTACTTGCGGCCGAGCTGGAAGATGTGGCCCATCTCGATGCCACGCGCGGACTCCAGCGGGCTGCCGCAGTTGGGGCAGGCGTCGCCGTCACGCACCTCGGCGGCCTCGATGGTGCCGTCGCCGGTGAAGTCGCGACCGGCCACCAGGTCGAGCACGTGGCTGCCGTCGACGTCGGCGCCGGTCACCCAGCGGGTGCCCTCGACGACACGCGGGTCAAGCAGGTAGCGGATGCCGCTCTCCCGCTTCTCCCCCAGCACGCCCGGGCCGATGTAGCCCTTCTTCAGCGCCGGGTTGGCGGCGAAGTCGGCCTCGGTGAACGCCTGCACCTCGGCCGGCTCGAGCTGGGCGCCGAGCCGCTTCTCGTCGACCTCGCGGTCACCGGGTACGCCGATCGCGATCGGCTCACGCGTGCCATCTGGATGCGCCGCGGTCACCACGACGTTCTTCAGCGTGTCGGCCGCGGTCCAAGCGCGGTCCTCGCGCGGGAACTTCTCGTTGAGGTGGTCGACCAGCGTCTCGATGGTCGGGGTGTCCGGGGTGTTCTCGGCATGCGCGGCCGGCGCGTCGTCGTACTCCTGCACGGCGGGAGCCGGTACACGGACCGCCTCGACGTTGGCGGCGTAGTCGCACGAGGTGCAGCGTACGTAGGTGTCCTCGCCGTTCTCGGCGATGGCGAGGAACTCCTCGGACGCCGAGCCACCCATCGCACCGGACATCGCCGCGACGATCACGTAGTCGAGCCCGAACCGGTCGAACATCTTGATGTAGGCAGCGCGATGCGCGTCGTACGAGGCCTTGAAGTCCTCGTCGGTGACGTCGAACGAGTACGAGTCCTTCATCACGAACTCGCGGCCGCGCAGGATCCCCGCCCGCGGCCGCGGCTCGTCGCGGTACTTGGTCTGGATCTGGTAGATCGACAGCGGCAGGTCCTTGTACGAGGAGTACAGGTCCTTGACCAGCAGCGTGAACATCTCCTCGTGCGTCGGGCCGAGGAGGTAGTCGGCGCCCTTGCGGTCCTTCAGCCGGAACACGTTGTCGCCGTACTCCATCCAACGGTTGGACGCCTCGTAGGGCTCACGCGGCAGCAGCGCCGGGAAGTGCACCTCCTGAGCGCCGATCGCGTCCATCTCCTCCCGGACGATGGCCTCGACGTTGCGGTAGACCTTGTAGCCGAGCGGCAGCCAGGAGTAGATGCCGGGCGCGGCCCGCCGGACGTAGCCGGCGCGGACGAGGAGCCGGTGGCTCGGGACCTCCGCGTCCACCGGGTCCTCGCGCAGGGTGCGCAGGAACAGCGTCGACATCCGCAAGGTCACGAGAGCTCCAGGGGTACGGCAGTGGTGCGAGACGGTGGGTTGACTCGGCGAGGATATCCGGCACGCGCCCGCGGGCTCACCCCAGTTATCGCCCGGTGGCCGAGAAGTGCATCCGGTCCTTCAGCGACTGCCACTCCCCACCCCAGGTCCAGCCGATCGCCTCGAACGCGTCGACCACGACGTCGCCCCGCTTGACCATCCCCGCGCGTTGCCAACCGCGGTTGAGGTACGCGCCGGCCAGCTCGGGCAGCACCAGGTCGCCTTTGCTGTACGGGTTGACGAACGGGTTGACGTCGATCGCCAGGCCGTACGCGTGCGCGGACCACGACGTCTGGCCGCGGGCGGCCCGGCACACCAGCGCGGCGGTGTTGTTGCCGTCGCCGGTCGGGGGTGCGTCGAGGTCCGCGGTCGTGACGAGCCGCATCTCCTCGATCGGGTAGCGCGCGTCGTACAGCCGCTCGAAGACACCGACCACGTCGGCGGCGACCCGGGCGTTGACCACCAGCTCGCCGGTGTGCCGCTTCCCGTCGAACCCCCAGAAGCTGACCGTGAGGTAGCGCAGGTCGTCGAGACCCACCGGGCAGTCCGGCGACCAGCTCTCCCCCATCCGCCGCCGGATGTCCGACGACACCTGCTGGGTCGTGGACTCGAACCGCGCACCGCGCGGTGGCGGCAGCAGGTCGGTGGTGGGCAGCCGCCGGTCGCGCAGCTCGCGCGGAGTGTCCTGCACCTGGCCGAAGCCGTCCGGCCGTAGCGGCAGCGGGCTCGCCCCGATCTCCCAGTCGTCGAGCGTGGGACCAGGTGGACGGGCCGGCTTGGTGCTCGGCGGTTTCGTGGTGGGTGGTGTCGTGGTCGGACCGGCGGTCGGCTCGGCCGTGGTGGGTGCCGGGGACGGCGTCGCGGTCGGTGTGGGCTCCGGTCCGCTGAGCGGCACCGACGCGCCGCAGGCCGTCAACGCGAGCGCACCGAGCGCGACGGCGAACGACCTCAGGATCACCCACCCAGGATGGCACGCGTCACGGCCTGGTCCGGGCCGCCTTCCACGCGGTACGGATCATCGGCCACTGCAGCGGGAGCCGGACGAGCGTGCCGACCTGGTACACCGTGGAGGGACTGCGCCGAGCGTCGACGGCCATCTGCACGTTGGCCGGGAAGATCCCGACGAGCAGGGCGGCACTGGTGAGCCCGGCGGCCCGGCGCGTACGCGGGTGCAGCAGACCCGCGGCGCAGACCAGCTCGGCCGCGCCCGACACGTACACCAGGGCGCGTTTGCGCGGCAGCCGGTGCGGCACGATCCGCTCGTACGTCTGCGGCCGCGCGAAGTGCAGCACACCCGAGGTGGCGAACAGTGCCGCGAGCGCCACGGTGTCCTTGCCGGTCGAGCCCATCGCAGTACGGTATCCGGCGCCGGCCAAGTCAGGTGCCCTCGCCCCCTCGCAGTGTGAGTGTGGCGGGCCGGGTCAGAACAACACGGTCGAGAAGGTGCAGTGCGGGCGGAAGCCGACCCGGTCGTAGGTCCGGCGCGCCGCGACGTTGTGCTCGTTGACGTACAGCGTGACGACCGGTGCGACGTCGGCCAACGCCAGCTGCACGGCGGCGGCCATCCCGCCGACCGACAGGCCCTCGCCGCGGCGGGCCGGGTGCACCCAGACCCCCTGCACCTGGCACGCCTCAGGCGTCGACGAGCCGACCTCGGCCTTGAACACGACTCGGCCGTCCTCGATCCGGGCGAACGCCAGCCCCTTGGCGATCAACTGCCGGATCCGGGCCCGGTAGAGGTCGCGACCGCCGCCGATCTCGGGCGAGATGCCGACCTCCTCCTTGAACATCGCCACACAGGCCGGGTAGAGGATCTCGAACTCCTCGTCGCGCACCCGGCGAACCTGCGGGTCCGCCGGCACCGCCGGCGGGTGGTCGATGACCAGGAACGGCTGCCGCTCGCGGACCAGCCGGGCGCTCCCCCAGTACCGGGAGACGCCGCTCCAGATCCGCTCGACAGCGGCGTCGCGTCCGACGATGGACGAGCAGGTGCGGCCCTTCGCCAGCGCCCGCGTGACGAACGCGTCCAGCGCCGCGTCGGTGGCGTCGACGGGTACGAGGTTGGCGGCGGCGTGGCACAGCGAGACGAGCCGACCGTCCTCGACGTACCCCCACATCTCACCGCCCAGCCAGCGGGGGTCCAGCCGGGTCAGGCGCACCCGGTGGTCGACGAACACGTTCGTGACTGGGTCGCGCGCGAGCAGGTCCTGCACCTGCGGCAGGTCTGCCGGACCGAGAAGTCTCAGGCCGGACGTGGTGGTCAGCACGGTGTGAGCGTACGACGAAAAGTGCCCGGCCTGCAGGGCTGTGAATAGCCCTTCTGGGCTATTCACACGGCGTGCTCGCAGGCGCACCTTGTGCACAACGGGTACGTGGCCACTCCGCGCCACGGTCCGTGCGGGTGGGGCATATGTGCGGATACAGATCGTGCTGCGCTAGTGGTGGGGGCGACCAGCCGTGCTGAGCTTGATCGTGGGGTCGAGCATGCGTTTCCGCCTGCTCGTCGTGCTCATTGTCGGCGCTGTGCTGGCCTTCGGCGTGAGCCAGCTGCGTTCGGCACGCGTCGACGCGCTCCCCGAGTTCTCCCCGCCGTACGTCCAGATCCAGACCGAGGCGCTCGGCCTGTCGGCGACCGAGGTCGAGCAGCTGATCACCGTGCCGCTCGAGGCCGACCTGCTCAACGGCGTCGCCTGGCTGCAGGACATCCGCTCCGAGTCGGTCCCCGGCCTGTCGTCGATCGAGCTGTTCTTCGAGCCCGGCACCGACCTGTACCGGGCCCGGCAGATGGTGGGCGAGCGGCTCGTCCAGTCGCACGCGCTGCCGAACGTGTCGAAGCCCCCGGTCATGCTCCAGCCGGTGTCGTCGACCGGCCGGGTGATGATCGTCGGGCTCACCTCCGAGCAGCTCTCGCTGATCGACATGTCGGTGCTGGCCCGGTGGAAGATCAAGCCCCGCCTGATGGGCGTGCCCGGCGTCGCCAACGTCGCCATCTGGGGTCAGCGGGAGCGCCAGATGCAGGTGCAGGTCGACTCGGACAAGCTCCGTGAGCACGGCGTCTCGCTCGACCAGGTCATCCGCACCACCGGCAACGCGCTCTGGGTCTCCCCGCTGAGCTTCGTCGAGGCGTCGACCCCGGGCACCGGCGGCTTTGTCGACACGCCCAGTCAACGTCTCGGTGTCCAGCACATCCTGCCCATCCGTACCCCGGAGGACCTGGACCGGATCACCCTCGAAGGCACCGACGGGGAGCGCCTCACCCTGGGCGACGTCTCCAGCGTGGTCCAGGACCACCAGCCGCTGATCGGCGACGCGCTGGTCGACGACAACCCCAGCCTGATGCTCGTGATCGAGAAGTTCCCCGGTACGAGCACCACCGAGGTGACGCACGACCTGGAGGACGCGCTCACCGCGCTGGAACCCGGCCTGTCAGGGGTCGAGATCGACACCTCGGTGTACCGGCCGGCAACGTTCATCGAGAGCGCGATCGACAACATCGGCCTGACCCTGCTGGTCGGGCTCGTGCTCCTCGTCGTACTGCTCGGCGCGGTGTTCCTCGCCTGGCGGACGGCCTTGATCTGCCTGCTGACGATCCCGCTCTCACTGCTGGTGGCGGCGCTCGTCCTGCACCTGCGCGACGCCACCTTCAACGCGGCGGTCCTGGCCGGACTCGTGCTGGCCGTCGCGGTCGTCGTCGACGACGCCGTTGTCGACGTCGACGCCATCCGGCGACGGCTCAGCCAGCAGGGCGGGGCCGGCCGATCGGCGCTGCTCGTGGTCAAGGATGCCTCGCTCGCCGTGCGTGGCCCGCTGATGTACGCCACCGTGATCGCCGTGCTCGCGGTCGTCCCGCTGCTCGCCGTGGACGGCATCACCGGGGCGCTGATGCGACCGATCGTCGTCTCGTACCTGCTCGCCGTCGCCGCCTCGCTGGCAGTTGCCCTGACGGTGACCCCGGCCCTGTCGCTGCTGCTCCTCGCCAACGCACCCGAGCGCCGGGAGCCAGCCGCCGCGCGCTGGCTGCGTGACAGGTACCGGCCGGTCATCGGTTCGGCGATCCGCAAGCCACTGCCGGTCCTCGCCGTCGCCGGCGTCGCTGCCGTCGCCGGGCTCGTGGTGCTCCCCCAGATCAGTGCAAAGTCCGTACTGCCGCCGCCACGCGACCGGGACCTGCTGGTCCACTGGGACGGAGCACCCGGCACGTCTCATCCCGAGATGAGCCGGATCACCGCCGAGGCCAGCCGTGAGCTGCGGGCGCTGCCGGGTGTCGACAATGTCGCAGCGCACGTCGGCCGCGCCGTGTCGTCAGACCAGGTGGTCGGGATCAACTCGGGCGAGCTCTGGGTCAGCCTCGACCGGGACGCGTCGTACGACGACACGGTCGCCGCGGTCAACGACGTCGTCAGCGGCTACCCAGGCATCACACCGAGCCTGCTGACCTATCCGGAGGAGTCGATCAGCGAGCTGAGCCCGGACAACGACGAACCGCTCGTCGTGCGGGTCTACGGCCAGGACCTCGACGTGCTGGCCGAGAAGGCCGAGGAGGCGCGGGAGATCCTGGCGAACGTCGAGGGCGTGACAGCGCCGCGCGTCGACGTGCAGCCCGTACAGCCGACGGTCGAGATCGAGGTCGACCTCGCCGCGGCTCAGCGTTCCGGGATCAAGCCGGGTGACGTCCGCCGCTCCGCGACGACGATGCTGTCCGGCATCGAGGCGGGCAACCTGTTCGAGGACCAGAAGGTGTTCGAGGTCGTGGTCTGGGGTGCTCCGGACACGCGGCACAGCCTGAGCAGCATCCGCGACCTCCCGATCGACACGCCGACCGGACGGGTGCCGCTCGCCGACCTCGCGGACGTACGGATCACGCCCAACCAGACCGCGATCCGGCACGACGCCGTATTCCGGGTGATCGACGTCGTCGCCGACGTCGACGGACGGAGCCTGGACTCCGTGGTCGCCGACGCCAAGCAGCAGCTCACGGCGGTCGAGTTCCCGCTGGAGCACCACCTGGAGGTGCTCCCGGGCGACGGAGCGCAGCAAGAGGGCGGCCTGCAGCCCTGGATGCTCGGGGCGGCGGCCGCGGTCTTGGCCTTCCTATTGCTGCAGGCGGCGCTAAGCAGCTGGCGGTTGGCCGCGCTGGTGTTCGTGACGCTCCCCCTCGCACTGACCGGCGGGGCCGTGGCGATCTTCCTGCTGGGTGGGGACACCTCGTACGCGGTCTTGCTCGCGTTGCTGGCCGTGCTCGGCCTCACGGCCCGCCACAGCATCATGCTGGTCGGGCGCTACCAGGTCATCGAGCACGACGAGGGGCGCTTCGACCCGGAGCAAGTGCACCGCGGCTCGGCCGAACGGTTCGTGCCGACCGTGGTCACGCTGCTGGCGATCTCCGCACTGCTGCTGCCGTTCGCGGTGTCGTGGACGGTCGCGGGACACGAGGTCCTGCACCCGGTCTCGGTCGTGGTTCTCGGCGGGCTGCTGACGTCGGCCCTGGTCACCATGTTCGTGCTGCCGGTGCTCTACCTCCGCATTCGACCCACTGTGCGATCCGGTACGCCGAGGCAGCCTCAGCACACCGGCCCGGTCCCGGGTTGAGGGACAGGAAGGCAACCATGCAACGCGAAAGTTGGATCCGACAGCCCAGCAGCTGGGCACCGGCCTTGGTCGCGCTCGCCGCATTGGCGTCGTCGGCCTGCAGCGCCACGGCGGAGTCGGCGACCGCGGTGAACCACGCCGCGGTGATCGAGGCGATCGAGGGCTCCGAGCTCAGCCAAGTCACGCTCTCCGAGCGGGCCGCCGAACGGCTCGCCATCGAGACGCAGGCGATGGCGGCCGGCGCCCAGATGTCGGTGCCCTACGGGGCGGTGCTGTACGACGCGCAGGGTGCGACTTGGGTCTACACCCAGACCGAGAAGCTGAACTTCGTCCGCGAGCCCATCACCGTCGACCGCATCGACGGTGACACCGCTCTCCTCACGGCCGGCCCGACCGCGGGCACGCTGGTCGTCACCGTCGGAGCCGCCGAGCTCTTCGGTGCCGAGATGGACGTCGGGCACTGAGAGCGCTGGGGGGACGAGCACGATGATGCGATGGATCGTTGCGTCGAGCCTGAAGTTCCGGTTCGTCGCCGTCGCGCTCGCCGCCGGCCTGATGCTGCTCGGCAGCGTCCAGCTCCGCGACATGCCGGTGGATGTGTTCCCGGAGTTCGCGCCGCCGCGCGTCGAGGTGCAGACCGCGAGTCCCGGCCTGTCCGCGTCCGAGATCGAGTCGCTGGTCACGGTGCCGCTCGAGGAGGCGCTCAACGGCGTGCCCGGGCTCGACGTGATGCGCTCGAAGTCGGTGTCCCAACTGTCGTCGATCGAGCTGATCTTCGAGCCCGGCACCGATCTGCTGAAGGCCCGCCAGGAGGTCCAGGAGCGGATCGGGACCGTCATCGCGACCCTGCCGACCTGGGCCAGTCCGCCCTGGATCATGCAGCCGCTCTCCGCCACCAGCCGGGTGATGAAGATCGGTCTGACGTCCGACACGCTGTCGACCATCGACCTGTCGATGATCTCGTACTGGACCATCCGCAACCGGCTGCTCAGAGTGCCCGGCGTCGCCAACGTCGCGATCTGGGGCGAGCGCCTGCAGATGCTCCAGGTCCAGGTCGAGCCGAAGCGGATGCAGGCGCAGGACGTCTCCCTCGACGAGGTGATGGAGACGACCTCGAAGGGGCTGGACTCCGGCCTGCTGATGTTCTCGGAAGGGTCCGTGATCGGCACCGGGGGCTTCGTCGACACCCCCAACCAGCGGCTCGGCGTCGAGCACGTCACGCCGGTCATCACGCCCGAAGATCTTGCCAAGGTGCCGATCAAGGAACGCGACGGCCAGGCGATCCAGCTCAGCGACGTCGCCCGCGTCGTCGAGGACCACCAGCCGCTGATCGGCGACGCCGTCATCAACGACGGCCCGGGTCTGATGCTGATCGTCGAGAAGGTGCCGTGGGGCAACACGCTCGACGTGACGCGCGGCGTCGAGGACGCGCTCAACGAGCTCCAGCCCGGCCTCCCCGACGTCGAGGTCGACACCACCATCTTCCGGCCGGCCACCTTCATCGACACCGCGATCGACAACCTCACGACCGCGTTGCTGCTGGGCTGCCTGCTGGTGGTGTTCGTGCTGGTCGCCTTCCTGTTCGCGTGGCGCACGGCGCTGATCAGCCTGCTGGCGATCCCGCTGTCGCTGCTGACGGCCGCGATGGTCCTGTACTGGACCGGCGCCACGATGAACACGATGATGCTCGCCGGCCTGGTGATCGCCGTCGGGGTGGTGGTGGACGACGCCATCATCGATATCGAGAACATCATGCGGCGGCTGCGGCAGGCGCGACGTGAGGGCAGCAGCCTGTCCACAGCACGCATCATCCTCGACGCCTCGCTCGAGGTCCGGGGTCCGATCATCTACGCGACGCTGATCATCGTGGTCGCCGCCGTCCCGGTGTTCTTCCTCGAGGGGCTCACCGGGTCCTTCTTCCGGCCGCTCGCGCTGTCGTACACGCTGGCCGTCCTCGCGTCGATGGTGGTGGCACTGACCGTCACTCCGGCGCTGGCGTTGATCATGCTCCGCAAGGCGCCCCTCGGACACCGTGACCCGCCACTGGTGCGGGTGCTGCAGCGCGGCTACCAGTCGGTGCTGTCCAGGATCGTGCTCCGGCCGGTCGGCGCGTACACAGCGGTCGGCGTGATGGTGCTGGTCGGGGCGGTCGCCGTACCCCAGCTCGGGCAGTCGTTGCTGCCGTCGTTCAAGGAACGCGACTTCCTGATGCACTGGGTGACCCAGCCCGGCACCTCGCAACCAGAGATGGTCCGGATCACCGAGGCCGGCAGTCGCGAGCTGCGGGCGATCCCCGGCGTACGCAACTTCGGCGCGCACATCGGTCAGGCGATGAACGCGGACGAGGTCGTCGGCATCAACTTCGGCGAGAACTGGATCAGCGTCGACCCCGAGGCGGACTACGACACCACACTGGCCAAGATCCAGGAGGTCGTGGACGGGTATCCCGGGCTCTACCGGGACGTGCAGACCTACCTCAAGGAACGCATCCGCGAGGTCCTGACCGGCTCCGGTGAGGCCATCGTCGTGCGGATCTACGGTCAGGACTTGGACACGCTTCGCGCCAAGGCCGAGGAGGTTCGCGTCGCGATGTCCGAGATCGAGGGCCTCGTCGACCTGCATGTCGACCTGCAGGTCGACGTTCCCCAGATCGAGGTCGAGGTCGACCTGGCGGCGGCGAAGGAGCACGGGCTCAAGCCGGGAGACGTACGACGCGCAGCGGGCGTGATGGTGGCCGGCGAGGAGGTCGGCGACCTGTTCCGCGACGGCAAGGCGTACGACGTGCAGGTGTGGAGCACCCCCGAGTCCAGGGACAGTCTGAGCGACATCCACGAGATGCCGATCGACACCCCGGATGGCGGTCAGGTTCGGCTCGGCGACGTGGCCGAGATCAGCCTGCAGCCGACGCCCAACGTGATCGAGCGCGACGGCATGTCGCGGCGGATCGACGTCGGCGCGAACGTCGGCGACCGCGACCTCGGCTCGGTGGTCGGCGACGTCGAGACGGCGCTGGCGAGCGTCGACTTCCCGCGTGAGTACCACCCCGAGCTGCTCGGCGAGTTCACCGAGCGGCAGGCGGCTCAGCAGCGGCTGTTCGCGCTGGCCGGCGTCGCCGTGCTGGGGATCCTGTTCCTGCTCCAGGCATCGTTCGGGAGCTGGCGGCTGGCAATCATCAGCCTGCTGAGCCTGCCGGTCGCGCTGGTCGGCGGCGTCCTCGCGGCGTACTTCGGCGGCGGGGTCATCTCGCTCGGCTCGCTGGTCGGGTTCTTCACCGTGATGGGCATCGCTGCCCGCAACGGCATCCTGATGATCAACCACTGCCAGCATCTGGAGCGGGCGGAAGGCATGACGTTCGGTCCCGAGCTGGTCATGCGCGGGGCGCGCGAGCGACTTGCTCCGATCCTGATGACCACGCTGGCGACCGGGCTCGCGCTGGTGCCGCTGGTCGTGCTCGGCGACATCCCGGGTCACGAGATCGAGCACCCGATGGCGGTCGTCATCCTCGGCGGCCTGGTCACCTCGACGCTGCTCAACCTGTTCGTGGTGCCGTCGCTGTACCTGCGCTTCGCCAAGGGCCGCGGCCCGCAACGGGAGCCGGCGGTCGCGCTGGCCCAGTGAGCTACTCAGCCCGGCCGGAGGCGACTGCCCGTCGACGTACGCTGGCACTATGACCGAGGTCGAGCTGAGGCGCGTCCACGCCGTGGTCGGGCGCCGCAAGCAGGCGACCACGTTCCTCGTCGACCGGGTGTGGCCGCGCGGCGTCCGGAAGGCGGAGCTCGACATCGACGGCTGGCTCCGTGACGTCGCGCCCAGCACCGAGCTGCGCCGCTGGTTCGGCCACGACCCGGACCGTTGGGAGGAGTTCCGCCGCCGCTACCTGGCCGAGCTGCAGGACAACATCGGCGTCGCGCAGCCGTTGGTCAGTGCGGCCCGCCGCGGCCGGGTCGTCCTCCTGTTCGGGGCCAAGGACGAGCAGCACAACCAGGCCGTGGTCCTCCGTGAATGGCTCATCCGGCACCAGCTCTGAGCCCGCCGGACTACAGCACCTCGACTACAGCACCTTGGAGAGGAACGCCTGGGTACGGCGGTGCTGCGGGTTGCTGAGCACGTCGGCGGGCACACCCTCCTCGACGATCACGCCGTCGTCCATGAACACCAGCTTGTTACCGACCTCGCGGGCGAACCCCATCTCGTGGGTCACGACCATCATCGTCATTCCCTCGGTAGCCAGCTGCTTCATGACACCGAGGACGTCGCCGACCAGCTCGGGGTCGAGCGCGCTGGTCACCTCGTCGAACAGCATCATGTCGGGATCCATCGACAGCGCCCTGGCGATCGCCACCCGCTGCTGCTGACCGCCCGACAGGTGCGCCGGGAAGGCGTCCTCGCGATCGGCCAACCCGACCTTCTCGAGGTTCCGGCGGGCCACCGCGACGGCCTCCTCGGTGCCACGCTTCTTGACCCGTTGCTGCGCGATGGTCAGGTTGCGCAGCGCCGTCAGGTGCGGGAACAGGTTGAACTGCTGGAACACCATGCCGATCCGGCTGCGCACCTTGTTGACGTCGATGTCGGGATCGGTGATCTTGATGCCCTCGACGAAGATGTCGCCCGACGTCGGATCCTCGAGCCGGTTGACGCAACGCAGCAGCGTGGATTTGCCGGATCCCGAAGGCCCGATGACACAGACGACATCTGCGTTGTCCACCTGGAAGTCGATGCCCTTGAGTACCTCGTTCTCACCGAAGGACTTGTGGAGGGCGCGGACCTCGATGGCCGGTGCACCCGGTTGGATCTGCGGTTCGGTCATCAGCGCGCCCTTTCTGAGCGGGCTTCCATCCGACGCACGACGATCGACAGCGGGACGGTGATCAGCAGGTAGCAGATCGCGATCCCGACCAGGGGCGTCATGCTGCGCTCCACGTTGAGCGCGTCCCGACCGAATTTTGTCAGCTCGGCGGCGCCCGCGCTCAGCCCAAGTAGGTAGACCAGTGAGGAGTCCTTGGTGAGCAGGATCAGCTCGTTGGTCAGCGGCGGGAGAATGATCCGGAACGCCTGCGGAATGATGATCGAGATCATCGCCCACGAGTTCGACATGGCGAGCGAGCGAGCGGCTTCCATCTGCCCCTTCGGCACCGCCTGGATTCCGGCCCGGATCGTCTCTGCCATGTAGGCCGCGCCCACCAGGCCGAGAGCAACGGTGACGGTCCCAAGCGTGCCCCCAGGCATCTGCAGTCCGAAGGCGATCGGAAGGCCGTAGCCGAACGCGATGAAGACGACCAACGCCGGCAGGCCGCGAAAGAGCTCGATGATGCCGGTCGCGATCCAGCGGTACGCCCCGACCGACGACAGCCGCATCAGTGCGAGCAGCAGCCCAAGAACGAGACCGAATGCGAAGGCGCATGCGGTGTAGAGCAGGGTGTTCTTCAGCGCGACTGTCACGACATCCGGCAGCATCCGGAGGAGGATGCCGACGTCGAAGAACGCCTTGCCGATCGCCTCCCAGTCGGCGACGAATGACGCTACGACGAAAGCAAGGAGGAGTACGCCGTACTGCACGCCTCTGACCAGCTGCGCTCGCTTGCGTGGACTCATGGCCATCGCGGCTCCCAGGTGAAGGCGAAGCAGGGGTCAGACGAGGTCAGCCCTTCGGAGCTTCGCTGAACCACTTCTTGTAGATCTCGTCGTATGTGCCGTCATCCTGCGCCTTGGCCAGCACGTCGTTGATGGTCTCCAGAAGCGATTCGTTGCCGTCCTTCTTTACCGCGAAGCCGTACTCCTCGCCGGTGTCGAACTCCGTTGCGACCTCGAGCTCGGGGTTGTCTTTCACGTAGTCGTAGAGGACGCCGTTGTCGTTGATGCCCGCATCGACCTGACCTGTCTTGACGGCGGTCTGCAGCAGCGCAAGGTCTTCGAAGACCCGCAGAGTAGTGTCCTCCGGTGCGTTCTCCTCGGCGTAGAGTTCCCCGGTCGTGCCTTCCTGCACCGCCATCGACTTGCCGGCCAGGTCCTCGAGCGAGCTGACGCCGGAGCTCACCTTGACCAGTAAGGCTTGCGTCGCCTCGAAGTAGGGTTCGGAGAAATCGATGACCTCGGCCCGCTCCTCGGTGATCGTCATACCCGCGGCGGCGAGGTCACACTTTCCCGTGTTGAGTGCCTGTCCGGACTGGATGCCCTCGAACGGTGTGTCGATGATGGTCTGCTCGAGACCGAGCTCCTCGGCGACCAGATCGATCAGTTCGACGTCGAAGCCGACGATGTCCCCACCCTGCTCGAACTGGAACGGCTTGTAGGGCAGCCCAGTGCAGACGGTGAGCTTGCCCTCGTCGACGATCTTGGCGCCGCTCTCGGTCTTGGTCGCCTCTTCAGCCGCACAGCCGGCGAGGGATAGGGCGAGAACGGTCGCTGCAGCGACTGCTGGGAGGGAGGGGAGTTGCATGGGTTCACCTTCGTCGCATCGTGAACAGAACGGCTGCAGTCTGCCATGTGCTGGCGCAACCCGTCATACGCTCCCCGGCGGACTCGGAGGACGGCCAAGCCTCTCTCGCTAGTGCGGACGCAGCGTGAGGAGTGATAGACACGGTGTGTCGGCAGTGAGACGTGCCCAGTCAGCAAGCGGGCGTGTGGTGTGAGGGAGCCGGCGTTGGCGCCCGCACACCTGGAGACTGAGATGACCTCACTGGACCCGCTGGGCCGACGGGCGTTCCTGGCTCGGATCGGTCTGCTCGGCGCCGCGGTCGGCGCCGGCGGCCTGTTGCCGCGCAGCGCGCTGGCCGCGACTCCCACCGGCAACCCGTTGCTCCCGGACATCGTCGACCTGCTCCGGCCGGTGCTCGCCGAGCTCGCCCGCGACACCATGAACGGGCTGACGGTGTTCGCGCTGCCGGGCCCTGACGCGTACTCGGAAGCGCAGGGCACGCCCAGCCCGACGCCGGGCGCGATGGAGGCCAAGGCGACCGACTTCATGATGGACGCGCTGGACAACTTCGTGCCGTTCCCGGACGAGCTGGCGCGGCCGGTCGGCGCGGCACTGGCGAACGGGCTCGCCGGGACGGGCATCAAGCTGCCCGGCCTGGAGCTGCTGCCGGGCGAGCTGGCGACGCTCGACGGCGCACTGCGGTGGATGCTGCAGAACGACGAGACTCTCCCGCTGTCGTTCCCGGTCGCCGGCATGCTGAACCTGCTGGCGACCCGGGTGAACCCGCTCAGCGTGAACGGGCTGTTCCTGTCGCCGTTCTCCCGGTTGACGTACGCGGACAAGGCCCGAGTGTTCGAGCTCGTCGAACGCACCGACTCCGACCTGGTCGCCCTGCTCGACGCCGAGTTCCCGGAACCGCTGAAGAACTCGGTGTCCGGGCTGCTCAAGTTCGTCGGCGGCGCACTGATCGAGTTCGCCACCTTCGGCGCGTACACCGAGTACGCCGTCTTCGACAAGCGGTCCAAGCAGCTCACCGGACGTCCCGTCGGCTGGTCGCTGACCGGCTACCAGCCCGACGGCCCGGTCGAGGGCTGGGACGACTTCATCGGCTACTACCAGGGTCGTACGGAGGTGCATGACTGATGCGCGACGTCATTGTCATCGGCGCCGGCGGTGGTGGCCCCGTGGTCGCCAAGGAGCTGGTCGCGAAGGGTCTCGACGTGCTGCTTCTGGAGGCCGGGCCCCGGCACGCCAACCCACGTCAGGAGTGGACGACCTTCGAGAACGACGCGAACAACCCGCTGACCGGGTACTTCCGGCTCGGCCGGACTGACCGCTCGAAGCCGGCGTGGTTCCGGGAGTGGTCGCAGAACTCCTTCGTCTGGCAGCTGTCCGGCGTCGGTGGCACCACCCAGCACTTCTACGGCAACTACCCGCGTGCGTACCCGGGCGTGTTCCGCGGGTATGACGGCGCGGACCGGGGCGAGTACGACGTGGACCATCGGTTCCCGTTCAGCTACTCCGAGCTGGTGCCGTACTTCGAGTGGGTCGAGGCGACGGCGCCGGTGCAGACCGCGGCGATGGGGACGAAGGAGCAGGTCTTCTTCCGCGGCTGCGAGACGCTCGGCCTCCCGGTCCAGACCACGAAGACCACCCGTGGGCCGTCCTACCGGCCGCAGGAGAACGCGATCCTGCAGCCGGGTGGCAACGCCGGCAAGACCACCGACAAGGACCTGCTGGTCCACCCGGCGGCGACCGGCTGCACGTTCTGCGGCTACTGCTTCCAGGGCTGCATGCGGCCGATCGGTGCCCCACGCAACCAGTTCGCCAAGCGGTCGACCGACAACAGCTACGTGCCGATGGCGCTGACCGCCGAGGTCTGGGCGCCGGACGGCAGGCCGGTCGAACTGATCACGGACGCGTATGTGACCGAGGTGCATACCGAGAGCCGCGACGGTGCCCTCACCGCTACCGGGGTGACCTGGCGGGACAACGTGTCGGGCGACAGCCACCGCGAGGACGCCACGGTGGTGGTGATGGCCGGCGGCTGCACAGAGAACCCGAGGCTGTGGCTCAACAGCGGTCTGCCGAACCCGAACGACTGGGTCGGCCGTGGCTACACCGACCACTTCTTCGACTGGATGATCGGCTCGTTCGACGACGACACGGGTACGCCGAAAGGCGTGGGTTCGTCTGCCCGGCTGGACTTCCCGCCGTACGGCGGTCTGGAGAACGTCGGGCTGCCACCGGCGCTGAACGCGTTCGCCACTACCTTGTCCGACAGCGGTATCCGGGGCCAGTACACCAACGGCCGCGGCATGACCGGACCCTGGGACGGCCCGGCCGGGCGGCTGATGGGGCCAGAACTGAAGGAGCTCGTCGCCGGTGGCCTCGACCGCCTGCTCAGCGTCCTGGTGATCACCGACGACGACGTCGAGCCGGACAACCGGGTGACGCTGTCGGCGCTGCCGGCCGACGAGAACGGGCCGATCCCGAAGGTCAGCTTCCAGCACCGCGAACGCACCGCGCGGACGACCAGGAACCGCGAGTTCATGGCCCGGAAGGCCGCTGAGCTGCTGCGCGGCGCCGGCGCGAAGAAGGTCTACCGGATCGACTGGGCACCGCTGATCCTGCACGTCCAGTCGTCCATGCGGATGGGCGAGTCGGAGGCGACCTCGGTCCTCGACTCCAACGCCGAGGCACGCGGGGTGAGGCGGCTGTTCATCGCGGACAACTCCGCGCTCGCCAACGGTCTCGGCGGACCGAACCCGACCCTCACCAGCCAGGCCCTGGCCACCCGGACGGCGGAGAAGATCTTCCAGCGCTACTTCGGCGGCGACCCCTGGGTGCGTTCCGAGGCACCGGTCGTGTCCACCGACCCGCGGGTCAGCGTCCGGCTGGCCCAGCTCGGCCTGTGACGACCGTCGGCTGACCGGGACGAGCCTCAGCCGACGGTCACGGAGGGCGACTCGCCGTCGACGGACTCGCCGATCTCCTCGGCGATCCGCATCGCCTCCTCGATCAGCGTCTCCACGATCTGCGACTCGGGCACGGTCTTGATCACCTCGCCCTTGACGAAGATCTGGCCCTTGCCGTTGCCGGACGCCACCCCGAGGTCGGCCTCGCGGGCCTCCCCCGGGCCGTTCACGACGCAGCCCATGACGGCGACGCGCAGCGGGACCGCCATGCCCTCGAGCCCGGCGGTCACCTCGTCGGCCAGCTTGTAGACGTCGACCTGGGCTCGGCCGCACGACGGGCACGACACGATCTCGAGCTTGCGCGGGCGCAGGTTGAGCGACTGCAGGATCTGCAGGCCGACCTTGACCTCCTCGACCGGAGGCGCCGACAGGGAGACCCGGATGGTGTCGCCGATCCCCTTGCTGAGCAGGGCACCGAACGCCACCGCCGACTTGATCGTCCCCTGGAAGGCCGGCCCGGCCTCGGTCACCCCGAGGTGCAGCGGCCAGTCGCCGCGCTCAGCGAGCATCTCGTAGGCCCGCACCATCACGACCGGGTCGTTGTGCTTGACCGAGATCTTGAAGTCGTGGAAGTCGTGCTCCTCGAACAGCGACGCCTCCCACACGGCCGACTCGACCAGCGCCTCCGGCGTCGCCTTGCCGTACTTCTGCAGCAGCCGCGGGTCGAGCGACCCGGCGTTGACGCCGATCCGGATCGACGTGCCGGCGTCTTTGGCGGCGATCGCAATGGCACGGACCTGGTCGTCGAACTTGCGGATGTTGCCGGGGTTGACGCGGACGGCGGCACAGCCGGCGTCGATCGCCGCGAACACGTACCTGGGCTGGAAGTGGATGTCGGCGATCACCGGGATCTGCGACTTGGTCGCGATCGCCGGCAGCGCCTCGGCGTCGTCCTGGCTGGGGCACGCGACCCGCACGATGTCGCACCCGGTGGCGGTGAGCTCGGCGATCTGCTGCAGGGTCGCGTCGATGTCGGTCGTCGGCGTGGTGGTCATCGACTGCACCGACACCGGGGCGTCGCCACCCACCAACACCTTGCCGACCTTGATCTGGCGTGACGTCCGGCGCTCCGCCAGGATCGGCGGCGGCGCGGCGGGCATCCCCAGGTCGATCGAGGTCATCAGCGTCCTATCCGAGGTGGTGGGGTCAGAGTCCGGTGCGTATGGGGTTGACCAGGTCGGCGTAGATCAGCAGCACGCCCATCACCAGCAGCACACCGGCGACGACGTACGCGACGGGCAGCAGCTTGGCGACGTCGACGTACCCGGGGTCGGGCCGGTGGAACATCTTGGCGAAACCGCGCCGGATCGCCTCCCACAGCGCGCCCGCGATGTGGCCGCCGTCCAGGGGCAGCAGCGGGATGAAGTTGAACAGGGCGAGGAACAGGTTGAGCATGCCGAGCAGCTGCAGCGACCCGGCGATCTTGTTGCCGAGCTCGATCTGGTCGGTGGCCGCGACCTCACCGGCGACCCGGCTGGCGCCGACCACGCTGACCGGGCTGTCGACGGCGCGCTCCTGGCCCCCGAAGGCGGCCTGGAAGACGCCGACCATCTTCTGCGGCAGGTTGAGAAGCGCCTCGCCGGTCTGCTTGGTGATGTCCCACATGCTCGACGCGACGAACGCCGGGCCCTGGCGCTCGCGCACCTGCACCGGGAGTACGCCGAGGAACCCGACCTCGACGAAGCCGGCGGGCTCGTCCAGGTCGGGACGCGCCGAGACCAGGGTGTCGGTCTGCAGTGTCAGCTCGCGTCCGTCACGCTCGACCA
Organism: Propionibacteriales bacterium; assembly: GCA_009379735.1. Taxonomy (GTDB): domain Bacteria; phylum Actinomycetota; class Actinomycetes; order Propionibacteriales; family Nocardioidaceae; genus WHTB01. The sequence goes on along the minus strand of WHTB01000032.1, from coordinate 3,440 downwards.
GGATCGTCGCCGGGCCGTCCTCGTTGTTGCGGATCAGTCCGCTGATCTCCTCCCAGTCGGCGATCGGCTCGCCGTTGAAGGCGAGGATCTTGTCACCGGTCTGCATGCCGGCGGCGGCGGCGGGCGCGACCGGGTCGCTGGACCTGCAGGTGCGGTTGGGGTTGGTCTCGTTGGCCGCGATGACGCAGTCGGACACCTCGTCGACAACCGGCTTCGGCTCGTAGGTGCCGTACGTCATCCACACGCCGCCGAGCAGCAGGAACGCCAGCACGACGTTGACCATCGGCCCGCCCGACATCACGATCAGCTTCTGCCACCAGGGCTTCTTGTAGAACAGCCGCTCCTCGTCGCCGGGCTGGACATGCTCCCACTCGGCGTGCCGGGCGTCGGCGATGAGCTGGGTGAACAGGCCGGTGTTGGAGCGCCGGATCTTGGTCGGGTCGCCGCCCTTCTCCGGCGGCAGCATCCCGACCAGCTTGACGTACCCGCCGAGCGGCACGACCTTCAAGCCGTACTCGGTCTCGCCGCGCCTGACCGACCACAGCGTCTTGCCGAAGCCGACGAAGTACTGGGTGACCTTGATCCCGAACTTCTTCGCGGGGTACATGTGCCCGACCTCGTGCAGGGCGATGGAGATCACCACGCCGAGCGCGAACAGCACTACCCCGAGGGTGTAGGCCAGGACTGTCATCCGGTCGAGCCTTCCGTGTGATGCCGGGCGATCCATTGCTTGGCGCGCTCCCGCGCCCATGCGTCAGCGGCGAGCACGTCGTCGAGCGTGAGCGCCTCGCCCTCTGAGGGTACGTTGTGCTCGCCCAGCACGCTCGCCACCGTGTCGACGATGCCGGTGAACTTCAGACGTCCGGACGTGAAAGCCGCCACACACTCCTCGTTCGCGGCGTTGTAGACAGCCGGCGCCGTGCCTGCGGCCCGACCCGCCTCCGCCGCCAGTCGCACGGCGGGAAACGCGTCGTGGTCGAGCGGGTGGAACTCCCAGCTCGTCGACTGGGTCCAGTCGCACCCGGGCACGGCGTCGGGTACGAGGTCGGGCCAGCCGAGCGCCGCCGAGATGGCCAGTCGCATGTCGGGCGGCGACGCCTGCGCCAGCGTCGAGCCGTCGGTGAACTCCACCATCGAGTGCACGATCGACTGCGGTTGCACCACGACGTCGATCTGGTCGAACGGGATGTCGAACAGCAGGTGCGCCTCGATCACCTCCAGGCCCTTGTTGACCAGCGTGGCGGAGTTGATCGTGATGACCGGGCCCATCGACCAGGTCGGGTGCGCCATCGCCTGCTCGGGAGTGACGTCGTGCAGCTCGGCCCGGCTGCGGCCACGGAACGGCCCACCGGACGCGGTCACGAGCAGCCGGCGTACCTCATTTCGGGCTCCACCCCGCAGAGCCTGCATCAGCGCGGTGTGCTCGGAGTCGACCGGGACGATCTGGCCCGGCTTGGCCTCCCGCTTCACCAGGTCGCCGCCGATGATCAGCGACTCCTTGTTGGCCAGGGCGAGTCGGGCACCCGTCCTCAGGGCCGCGAGCGTGGGCTGCAGGCCGACCGCACCGGTCATGCCGTTGAGTACGACATCACAGGGCAGCGTGGCCACCTCCTCCGCCGCCTGCGGCCCGACCAGGATCTTGGGCAGCGTGAAACCGCCGGTGCTGTAGCCCGCCTTCTGGGCGGCCGCGAAGAGGGCGAGCTGGACGTCCTCGGCCGCCGTGCCGTGTGCGACCGCCACCACCTGGACGCCGTGCTCGACCGCCTGCTGGGCGAGCAAACCAGGGTTGCCACCACCGGCGGCGAGGGCCACGACCCGGAACCGGTCGGGGTTGCGCGCGATGACGTCGAGAGCCTGGGTGCCGATGGATCCGGTCGAACCGAGCAGGACGACATCACGGGGAGTGCTCACCCGAGCATTGTCCCATCGCCGCGCCGTCCCACCTCCCTCGCGCCGACGTTGTGCATGTGTCTCCATTCCTCGCGCCAGTGGCCAGGCTCACGCCCCCCGCCGAATTCTCGCGCCGAGGTTGCGCGTATGTCTGGGTGCCGCGGACATACGCGCAACCTCGGCGCGAGGACATGGGACATACGCGCAACCTCGACGCGAGGAGTTGGGGTGGAGTCCGGGCAGCGGCGTTTGGTCGCACAGCGTGACGGGGTAGGACCTTTCCAGGCACCCGAGGAGGCACCGTGAGCGTTGACCAGACCACCTTGACCCGTACCCTGCACCGCGGTGACGTGCTCGCCGTGGCCTTCGGCGCGATGATCGGCTTCGGCTGGATCGTGCTCACCGGCGGCTTCCTCGAGGAGGCCGGCACCCTCGGTGCGGCGCTCGCGTTCGTGATCGGGGGCGTGGTCGTCGGCCTGGTCGGCATCACCTACGCCGAGCTGGTCGCGGCGATCCCGACCGCCGGTGGCGAGCACAACTACGTCCTGAGGGCGATCGGGTCGCGCTCAGCCTTCGCGACGTCGTGGACGCTCGTCCTCGGGTACGTGTCGGTGGTCGCGTTCGAGGCCGTCGCGCTGCCACAGACGATGCTGTACCTGTTCCCCGACCTGCTTGCCGGCCACCTGTGGACCGTCGCCGGGTACGACGTGTACGTCTCCTGGGTCGCGGTGGGTGTGGTCGCGGCGGTCGTGATGACCGGGCTCAACTACGTCGGCGTACGCCCGGCCGCCGTCTTCCAGAAGATCGCGGTCCTCTTCCTGGCCGCCGTCGGCGTCGCCCTTCTCCTCGGCGCGTTCGTCGGTGGCAGCACGCAGGACATGCAGCCGCTGTTCACCGGCGGCACGGCCGGCATCATCACCGTCTTGGTGGCGACGCCGTTCCTGTTCGTCGGCTTCGACGTGATCCCCCAGTCGGCCGAGGAGATCAACCTGCCCACGCGTCAGATGGGCCAGTTGCTGATCATCTCCGTCGGGCTCGCCGTGCTCTGGTACGTCGTGATCATGGTGACCGTCGGCTCGTCGATGCCCGCCGCCGACCTCGCGCAGTCCGAGCTCGCCGCCGCCGACGGCATGAAGGCGTTGTGGAGCAGCGAGACGATGGCGACGGTGCTGGTCCTCGGCGGCATCGCCGGCATCCTCACCTCGTGGAACGGCTTCCTGATCGGCGCCAGCCGGCTGATCTACGCCATGGCCAAGTCCGGCATGCTCCCGGACTGGTTCGGCGCGCTGCACCCCCGCTACCGCACACCCGGCAACGCGTTGCTCTTCATCGGGGTGCTGTCGGTGGCCGCCCCGTTCTTCGGGCGCCAGATGCTGGTCTGGCTCGTCGACGCGGGCGGGATCAGCCTCATCCTGGCCTACCTCATGGTCGCGCTGAGCTTCGTACGACTGCGGCTCCGTGAGCCCGACATGCCCCGGCCGTTCCGTGCCTCGTACGGCATCCCGGTCGGCGTCGCCGCGATCGTGCTCACCGTCGCGGTCGGGTCGTTG
>WHTB01000470.1 GCA_009379735.1 Propionibacteriales bacterium | reverse complement strand
GGAGGGGCCGTGGACGGAGCGCGACAACCCGTGCGACGGCGGCGACCTGAGGTTGTCGACCACCCAGTGGGCGCTGTGGGCCAACTGCGTCGACGGAGCGCGGTCGAGCCTGTGGGTCAGCGACAACCACGCGGGCAGCTGGACGAAGGTGCTCGGCGGGCTCGGGCCGCGCGACCTCGGGTTCGGCCGCGACACGTCCAGTGGGTTCGTGGCCGGTCCCTCGTACGGCCTGGCCACCGTGACGGCCGGCAGCGACCAGCCGCCACAGGCGACGTCCACGATCTCCGAGGCGGTCTGGGGCGGCTGCACGAACCCGTCCCGGTGCTACGTGCTCACCGGTCAGGGCCGGCTCTGGGCGACCCGCGACGGCGGCCTGACCTGGGGGCCGGCCGGACCCTGACCACGCGACCCTCGTCGTCGGACGTCGCTTGTCGGTGGCGTCGGCTTAGATGGAGTACGTGGCAGGCAGCCCGCTGCAGCAGTTCACGCCGGCGACCCGGGAGTGGTTCACGGCGGCCTTCGCCGCGCCCACCAACGCCCAGGTGGGTGCGTGGTCGGCCATCGCGGGGGGACACCACGCCCTGGTCGTCGCTCCCACCGGCTCCGGCAAGACGCTGTCGGCATTCCTGTGGGCGCTCGACCGGCTGTCCACCGAGCCGCCGCCGGCGGACAAGCAGCACCGCTGCCGGGTGCTGTACGTCTCACCGCTGAAGGCGCTGGCCGTGGACGTCGAGCGCAACCTGCGGGCGCCGCTGGCCGGCATCCGCGCGACCGCCCAGCGGCTCGGCACGGCCGTCCCCGACATCGACGTCGGCGTCCGCTCCGGTGACACCCCGGCGGCCGACCGCCGCCGCTTCGGCAAGACGCCGCCCGACGTGCTCATCACCACGCCCGAGTCGCTGTTCCTGATCCTCACCTCACAGGCCCGGGAGGCGCTGCGGGGCGTGGAGACGGTGATCGTCGACGAGGTCCACGCCGTCGCGGGGACCAAGCGCGGCGCCCACCTCGCGCTGTCGCTGGAGCGGCTGGACGCGCTGCTCGACCGGCCGGCCCAGCGGATCGGCCTGTCGGCGACGGTGCGGCCGGTCGACGAGGTCGCCCGGTTCCTCGGCGGCGGGCAGGCCGTCGAGGTCGTCGCCCCGCCGTCGGGGAAGCAGATCGAGCTCCAGGTCGTCGTACCCCTCGAGGACATGACCGAGGTCGGCGGCACGACCGACGAGGTCGAGGGACCGGCCGCCGGTGCACCGCTGCGACCGTCGATCTGGCCGCATGTCGAGGAGCGCATCGTCGACCTGGTCGAGGCGCACCGGTCGACGATCGTCTTCGCCAACTCGCGGCGGCTGGCCGAGCGGCTGACCGCCCGCCTCAACGAGGTCGCGGCCGAGCGGGCCGGGCTGCTCGTCGAGACCGACGACAAGCCGGCCGAGATGATGGGCGCGAGCGGGGCGAGCAAGGGCGGCGTGCCCGAGCTGATCGCCCGCGCGCACCACGGGTCGGTCAGCAAGGAGCAGCGGGCCCAGATCGAGGACGACCTCAAGCGCGGGCGGCTGCCCTGCGTCGTCGCGACCAGCAGCCTCGAGCTCGGCATCGACATGGGCGCTGTCGACCTCGTCGTGCAGGTCGAGCCGCCACCGTCGGTCGCGTCGGGCCTGCAGCGGGTCGGGCGGGCCGGCCACCAGGTCGGCGAGGTCTCGCGCGGCGTG
>WHTB01000269.1 GCA_009379735.1 Propionibacteriales bacterium | reverse complement strand
TGGGACCGGCGGATCGCCTTGGTCGCGACGCACAAGCTCATCCGTGCCGGGCAGGTGGACGACACGTTCGCCCTGGCCGGGGAGGTCCTGACCGACGATCACGACCTGATCCACAAGGCTAGCGGGTGGATGCTGCGTGAGGCGGGCAAGCGGGTGGACGAGGCAGCGCTCCGGGCGTTCCTCGACCGCCGTGCGACGGTGATGCCACGCACGATGCTGCGCTACGCCATCGAGCGGCTGCCGGCGGACGACCGAGCGCACTACCTGGCGGCCCGAAAATCGGTGGCCGACTCCGCCTGACGGGACTAGTTTCACGGCGTGCCCATCGCGCTCCGCCCGCTGACGCCTGCCGACATCCCGGCGTGGGCCGCGCTGCTCGCCGCCTGCGAGCGGGTGGACCAGACGGGGGAGAACTACGACGAGGACGACCTGGCCGAGGAGCTCGCCGATCCGACCCGTGACCCGGCCCGGGACTTCTTCGGAGCCTGGCGGGGCGACGACCTGGTGGGCTACGCCGCCGTGCGACCTCGCGACCAGGCCGACGGCGAGCACCGCATCCACCTGGAGGGCGCGACGCACCCCGACCACCGCGGCACCGGCGTCGGCACCGCGAGCCTCGAGTGGGCCGTCGGGCGGGCCGGCGAGGCGCATGCGGGGATGTTCCCCGACGTGCCCGCCGCGCTGGTGTGCGACGGTCTGGTGGCCAACGGCGCGCAGACCGCACTGCTCCAGGCCGCCGGCTTCACGGCGCAGCGCTGGAACTTCGGGATGGAGTGCCGGCTCGACGCCGAGCCGCCGCCGGCCGACGTACCCAGCGGGTTGGCGATGCTGCCCTACGACGCGGTCAGCGCCGAGGCGGCCCGTTCAGCGCACAACGACGCCTTCCTCGACCACTGGGGCTTCGCCGGGTGGTCACCGGCGATGTGGCAGCAGTGGGTGACCGACACCCGTGCGTTCCGCCCCGGGATCTCGCGGGTCCTGGTCGCCGACGGCGCGTCCGATGTCGTCGTGGGTTACGTGATCAGCTACGAGTATGAGGCCGACGCCGCCGCGACCGGCATCCGGACGGCGTACGTCGGCAAGGTCGGCGTCCGCCGCGCCTGGCGTCGCAAGGGGGCCGCGTCCGCCCTGCTCTCCGACGTGCTGCGGGCGTGCCGCGCTGAGGGGTACGGCGCGGCGTCGCTCGACGTCGACGCGGACAACCCGACCGGCGCGCTCGGGGTCTACCGGCGGATGGGGTTCGAGGTCGCGCACCGCTGGGTCACTCACGGCATCACGATCGAGTGATCCCCAGGCGCGTCGCCGAGCAGCCGCAGGTCGGCCCGCTCACGCGTCTGCTGACGGTCGTGCTCGACCGCCTCGTGCGCCATCCACGCGCGCCAGTTCGAGAGCACCGCCGCTCCGTCCCGCTCGACCCCGCGGGCGATCCGCTGCTCCTCAGGTACCTCGATCCAGACCAGCAGGCTGCGCACGGCGTCGAGCGACCGAGCCCCCGAGCCGACGCCTTCCAGGATGAGTACGTCCGGCACCGGCAGGTCGACCCAGTCGGCCAGCTCACCGGCGTACCAGTCGTAGCGCTGGTAGCGCGCCGGCCGACCGGCCCGCAGCGGCGCGACCACCTGGTCGGCGAGGCGTCGGTGCACCTCGGCGAAGTCCGTCTCCCACCCCCGGTACACGTCGTCCATGTGGACGACGGCCGAGCCCGGCAGCAGCTGGGCCAGCTGCGCGGCGAGCGTCGTCTTGCCGGAGCCGGCCGGACCGTCAAGGCACGCCAACCTGGTCGCGCCGAGCCGAGCGGGCGCGGCGGTGACCCGGGCCGCGAGGTCGGTGTGGGGGAGCAGGGTCATCAGGGCGCCGACCTTAGTGCGTGGCCGGCTCCGTACGGTGGGTCCGTGCGTGCCATCCCCGATCCCGGGTTTGCCGGCGACGACGGCTCGGCCGACCCGACGCTTCGCGCGGCACTCGCCGCCGCGACCGACGGCGGCCCGACAGAGCCGGCGCTCGCGGCGCTGCTGCGGTCGCGTCTCCTGGTCCCGGTCGTCGCCGTCCTCGGCGAGGTCGAGTACGACGCGAATGGCCTGGCCCGCGACAAGTCCTCGGACCTGGCGGCCGTGCTGATGACCGGTCGCGACGGCCGGCAGGCCCTGCTGGCGTTCACCAGCAATGACGCCTTGACCGGATGGGACCCGCAGGCCAGACCCGTACCCGTGACGACCAGAGCGGCGGCGCAGGCCGCGCTCGCCGAGGGTGCGGCCGCGCTGCTGGTGGATGTGGCCGGGCCCGCGATGTTCGTCATCGAGGACGACGACCTGCGCCAGGTCGCGGCCGGAGCCGACCTGGTCCGGGTCGGCCGGACGTACGCCTGGACTCACCGGGGGGAGGGGACGACGGCGCCGGTGTAGCGCTCGCCCGGCGCCTCACCCGGCGGGTCGGGCAGGTGGGACGCCTCGCGGAACGCCAGCTGCAGGCTCTTCAGCCCGTCCCGCAACGGGGCGGCGTGGTGGTGCCCGAGCCGCGGCACGGCACCGTCGAGCAGCCCGGCCAACGCGTCGATCAGCGTCCGCGCCTCGTCCAGGTCGCGATGGTCGGACAGGTCCTCGGCGAGGCCCAGCTGGACGGCGGCCGAGCTCATCAGATGCAGGGCGGCGGTGGAGACGATCTCCACTGCCGGGACGTCCGCGATATCGCGCGAGGGAATGCTCGAGTCAGGGTCGGCGTTCTCACTCATGCGGGTAGCGTCGCACGCCGCAACGATGTGCGAGCGAACGGTCTGAACTGTTACCCTGGGCGCCGACTGATCCCTCGGGATCCACCGAAGCGGAGCCCAGCTCCCACCCGCATCAGCCACTGGCTGTCGGGTCAAGGTCTCGAAGCCCTCGGGCTTCGGGTTGGTCCCGCGTCTCCGTGACGCGGGTCCAGCGTTGGCCTCCGCCTCGTGTCGGCGGAGGCTTTTTCGTTGTCGGACGAGCCCTCGCCGGTGGTTACCAAAGACATACGACTCACTGGAGGACCCATCAGCACAGAGCTGCGCGTCAACGACCGGATCCGCGTCCCCGAGGTGCGGCTTGTCGGTCCCAACGGCGAGCAGGTCGGCATCGTGCGCATCGAGGACGCCTTGCGGCTGGCCCAGGAGGCCGACCTCGACCTGGTCGAGGTTGCCGCGACCGCCCGCCCGCCGGTCTGCAAGCTCATGGACTACGGCAAGTTCAAGTACGAAACCGCCCAGAAGGCGCGCGAGGCCCGTCGCAACCAGGTCAACACGGTCATCAAGGAGATGAAGCTCCGGCCGAAGATCGACCAGCACGACTACGAGACCAAGAAGGGTCACGTGGTCCGCTTCCTCAAGCAGGGCGACAAGGTGAAGATCACGATCATGTTCCGCGGTCGTGAGCAGCACCGCCCGGAGCTCGGGTTCCGGCTGCTGCAGCGGCTCGCCGAGGACGTCGAGGAGCTCGGCTTCGTCGAGTCGGCTCCGAAGCAGGACGGGCGCAACATGATCATGGTGCTCGGGCCGACGAAGAAGAAGGCCGAGGCGCGCGCCGAGGTCCGGGCCGAGAAGGCACGGGTCGCCGCCGCACGTGAAGCTGACCGCGAGGCCGAACGAACCGAGAAGTCCGAGCCCGCGACCACGGCCGAGAAGAAGCCGCGTCGCCGCTCGGAGAACCTCGACCCCGATATGTGAAAGCCGCGGCCTCCGGGCCGCACCTGACCACGCAAACGAACCAGAAAGGGCGGAAGACGATGCCCAAGATGAAGTCGCACTCCGGTGCCGGCAAACGCTTCAGGGTGACCGGCTCGGGCAAGCTCCGTCGGCAGAAGTCCGGCCTGCGCCACCACCTCGAGTACAAGTCGAGCAAAGTCACGCGTCGCTTGTCCGGCACCGAGGAGGTCGCCAAGGCCGACCGGAAGATGGCCAAGAGACTTCTCGGCAAGTGACGACCCTGAGCACCTGAGCTCGCCCTGATCGATAAGGAGTAAGACAAGTGGCACGCGTCAAGAGGGCCGTCAACGCCCGTAAGAAGCGCCGGGTAACCCTGGAGCGCGCGTCCGGGTACCGCGGGCAGCGCTCGCGGCTGTACCGCAAGGCCAAGGAGCAGGTCACCCACTCGCTGGTCTACAGCTACCGGGACCGCCGCGCCCGCAAGGGTGACTTCCGCAAGCTGTGGATCACCCGCATCAACGCCGCGGCTCGTCAGCACGGCATCACGTACAACCGCTTCATCCAGGGTCTGCGGATCGCCGGCGTCGAGGTCGACCGCAAGATCCTCGCCGACCTCGCCGTCAACGACAGCGCGGCGTTCGCCCAGCTGGTCGACGTCGCCAAGGCCAACCTGCCCTCCACCAGCAGCGCTGCCTGAACGACCCCAGCTGCCCGGCGCCAGGACGATCCTTGCTGACCGCCACGAGTCGTACGGTGAAGGCCGCGCGGCGACTGACCGGGCGCAGCCACCGGGCCCGTGAGCGGCAGTTCCTGGCCGAAGGCCCGCAGGCCGTCCGGGAGGCGCTCGCCCACCGCACCGCACACCCCACCGGGGGCCGCAGCAGCGTGGTCGAGGTCTTCGCGACCCCCGACAGCGAGCAGCGTCATCCCGGGCTGGTCGCTGCGGCGGCGGCGGCCGGCGTGCCCTGGCACCCAGTCCCCGAGCAGGTCCTCGAGACGCTCGCACAGACCGTGACACCCCAAGGGGTCGTCGCGGTCTGCTGCTTTCTCGACCAACCACTCGAGACCGTGCTGCCGCCGGGCGCGCGGCTGGCGGCGCTCTGCGCCAACGTCCGCGACCCCGGCAACGCGGGTGCGGTGATCCGCTGTGCGGATGCGGCCGGCGCCGACGCGGTCGTCCTCGCGGGCACCTCGGTCGACCCGTACAACGGCAAGTGTGTACGCGCGAGCGCCGGCAGCCTCTTCCATCTGCCGCTGGCCGTTGGCCCCTCGGTGGAGCAGACCGTCGATGCCGCCCACGCCGCCGGCCTGACCGTCCTCGCCACCGATGGCAACGGCGACGTCGACCTGTTCGAGGCCGAACGCTCGGGGCTGCTGTCACAGCCGGTCGGTTGGCTGTTCGGCAACGAGGCCTGGGGCCTGCCGGCCGAGCTGGCGGCGCTGGCCGACCACGTGGTGCGGGTGCCGATCCTGGGCCGCGCGGAAAGCCTCAACCTGGCCGCCGCCGCCGCGGTCTGCCTCTACGCGTCCGCCCGGGTGCAGGAGTAGGTTCGGTCCGGTGAGCGGCGCGTACGACGAACTGCCCGACGGCGTGGTGGTTGCCGACGAGCACGCGGCCGTCACCAGCCTCAACCGGGCCGCGGAGGCACTGCTCGGGCGGCGCGCCGACGAGCTCGTCGGTCAGCACGTCGGAGCGGCACTCTCGCTGACCGACCTCGAGGGCCGCGGCTGGTGGGCGTGCGCCCTGCCGTACGACGGCCTGGCCAGCCGGAGCCGTCTGGTCGAGTCGGCCTGGTACCTCCCCGACGGCCGCGAGATCTTGCTGACCGGTCGGCTGGTCCGGGAGACCGCCCGCGGACCGGTTCAGCGCCTCGTGCTGTCGATCCGAGACGCCTCCGGGCGCCGCCGCATCGACCGGATGCGGTCGGACCTGGTCGCGACGGTCGCGCACGAGCTCCGCTCCCCGCTCACCGGCGTGAAGGGGTTCACCTCGACGCTGCTGACGAAGTGGGACCGCTTCAACGACGATCAGCGCAAGCTGATGCTGCGCACGGTCGACGCCGACGCGGACCGGTTGACCCGGCTGATCGCCGAGCTGCTTGACGTCGCCCGGATCGACTCCGGTCGGCTGCAGCTACGCCGGCGACCGGTCAACCTGAGCACCGTCACCCGCCGGCTGCTGACGTCGTACCCCCTCGCGGAGAGCCGTGCGCTGGCGCTCGAGGTGGACGACGTCCCGGAGGTGTGGGTCGACCCCGACAAGTTCACCCAGGTGCTCACCAACCTGCTCGACAACGCGGTGCGGCACGGGGAGGGTGTCGTGACGGTCGGCGTCCGGCGGTCGGCCGACTCCGACGATGCCGTGGAGGTGTGGGTGCAGGACCAGGGACCCGGAGTGCCGGACGACATGCGCCAGCGCGTGTTCGCGAAGTACTGGCGGCATGGCGAACGCACCGGCACGGGTCTCGGCCTCTACATCGTGCACGGGCTGGTCACCGCGCACGGCGGCCGGGTGCAGGTGGACAACACCGAGCAGGGCGGCGCGCGCTTCCGGGC